>NZ_DBNJ01000004.1:4801-130435 GCF_002297765.1 Thalassolituus sp. UBA675 | reverse complement strand
CGCCCTGATGACTCAGCAGATTGCGTTTACTGCAGTAGAAAATCTCGATCTGGCGAGCGGTGCGCTGGTTGGTAGTGATGCAGCTGACACCTTCGCAGTCACCGGTTCTGCTTTGACAGCCAATGCAATCACTGTAACCAGTGCAGCGTCTGGCATTAATGCAGGTAGCGGTGATGACGAAGTCACTGTTAATGATGCCAGTTCAGCACTTACTGGCACTGACAACGCGCTGGACACAGCCGTTTATCAGTTCACCTCGATTGAAAGTGCAGACCTCACCTCTAAGGCTCTGACGGGTACTTCTGGTGTCGATACGTTTGATGTGACTGGGGCTAATGCTCTTACTTCAGCGGATATTGATTTCAGTAATGTTGCCTCTGTCGATGCCGGCAATGGTGATGACAAGGTTAATACGAATGGGGCGACTCTTGTCAGTGACACAGGCGTGGCTGTTGATAACGCCCTGATGACTCAGCAGATTGCATTTACTGCGGTAGAAAATATGGATCTGGCGAACGGTGCACTGGTTGGTAGTAATGCAGCTGACACCTTCGCAGTAACCGGTTCTGCTTTGACAGCCAATGCAATCACTGTAGCCAATGCAGCTTCAGCAATTGACGCAGGTAACGGTGATGACGCAATCACTGTTAACGATACCAACTCAACATTAACTGGCTCGGACAATGAGCTCGATACCGCCAACTACGCGTTCTCGTCGGTTGAAACGGTAGACCTGGCTGATAATGCACTGACCGGTACGGCGAATGCAGACACCTTTGACGTCACGGGTACTAACGCGCTGACCTCTGCAGGAATTAACTTCAGTAACGTTGAAGTCGTCAACGCAGATGACGGTGCTGACCAGGTAAATACCGATGGTGCTGACGCGTCTTTGTTCGCCGAGCTGGGTGATGCCGTTGATTACGCGCTCGAAACTCTGGGCATCACTTTCCGTGAAACAGAAAATGCAGATTTGAATGGCGGCACACTTGCGGGTAGCTCTGAAGCAGACAGCTTCGAAGTAACCGGTTCTGCTCTGACGGCTAATGCTATCAGCGTGACCAATGCAGCCACAGCAATCGATGCTGGTACTGGCGATGATGCAATGACGGTTAATGATGCCAACTCAACGTTGACGGGTGCGGACAATGCACTGAACACAGCGAACTATGAGTTCACATCGATTGAAGTTGCAGACCTGCAAAGCAATGCCCTGACGGGTACCGCTGGTGTCGATACCTTCGACGTGACGGGCGCTAACGCTCTGACATCTGCGGATATCGATTTCACCAACGTTGCGTCAGTAGATGCCAACGACGGTGATGACCAGGTTAATACCAACGGTGCGACTCTGGTCAGTGATACAGGCGTGGCTGTTGATAACGCCCTGACGACTCAGCAGATTGCATTTACTTCGGTAGAAAATCTGGATTTGACGAGCGGTACGCTGACAGGCAGTGATGCAGCCGATAGCTTCGAAGTAACCGGATCTGCTCTGACGGCTAATGCCATCACTGTGACCAGTGCAGCATCTGCTATTAATGCAGGCGACGGTACTGATGTCCTGACTGTTAACGATGCTAATTCGACACTGACGGGTACTGATAACGAGCTCGACACAGCGAACTACCAGTTCACTTCGGTTGAAACGGCTGACCTCGCCGGTAATGCTCTGACGGGTACTGCAGGTGTCGATACATTTGATGTCTCAGCTCCTAATGCTCTGACCTCGGCGGATATCGACTTCACTAACGTTGCCTCAGTCGATGCCGGCAATGGTGATGACCAGGTGAATACCAATGCAGCGACTCTGGTCAGCCAGACCGATGGTGCGGGAACTGTGGCCGTTGATAATGCCCTGACGACTCAACAGATCGCCTTTACCTCGGTAGAGAATCTCGACCTGGCCAACGGTGCTCTTACCGGTAGTGATGCGGCCGACAGCTTCGAAGTGACAGGTGTAACTCTGACTGCGAATGCAATGACGGTGACCAATGCAGCGTCTGCCATTAATGCCGGCGACGGCGATGATGTTCTGATCGTGAATGATGGTAACTCAACACTCACAGGCACGGACAACGAGCTCGAGACTGCGAATTACGAGTTCTCATCGGTTGAAGTTGCAGACCTAGCTGATAACGCTCTGACCGGTACAGCGAATGCCGACACCTTTGATGTGACAGGTACGAATGCGCTGACGTCTGCAGGAATCGACTTCAGTAATGTTGAAGTCGTAAATGCAGATGACGGTGCTGACCAGGTGAATACCGATGGTGCCGATGCGTCTCTGTTTGCAGAGTTTGGAAATGCGGTGGATTATGCACTCGAAACTCTGGGTATCACCTTCCGTGAGACAGAAAATGCAGATCTGAATGGCGGAACGCTCACGGGTAGCTCAGAAGCGGATAGCTTCGAGGTAGCGGCTACTACTCTGACGGCAAATGCTATCAGCGTGACCAATGCAGCCACAGCAATCGATGCTGGTACTGGCGATGATGCAGTGACGATTAATGATGCCAACTCAACGTTGACGGGTGCAGACAATGCACTGAACACGGCAAACTATGAGTTCACCTCGATTGAAGTTGCAGACCTGCAAAGCAATGCGCTGACGGGTACCGCTGGTGCCGATACCTTCGACGTGACTGGCGCTAACGCATTGACGTCAGCAGATATCGACTTCACTAATGTTGCCTCGGTTAATGCGGAAAATGGCGATGACCAGGTCAACACCAATGGTGCGACTCTGACGAGTGAAGCAGGTACCGCGGTTGATAACGCCCTGACGACTCAACAGATCGCATTTACTTCGGTAGAGAACCTCGATCTGGCGAACGGCACGCTGATAGGCAGTGATGCGGCGGATAGCTTCGAAGTGACAGGCACTGCCCTGACTGCTAACGACATCAATGTCACTAACGCTGACTCTGCAATTAGTGCGGGGACCGGTGATGATGCTTTGACGGTTAATGATGCCAACTCAACGTTAACCGGTGCAGATAATGCACTGGATACAGCGAGCTATGAGTTTACGTCTGTCGAAATGGCTGACCTGCAAGGTAATGCTCTGACTGGAACCACAGGGGCCGATACCTTTGATGTGACGGGTAGCAATGCTCTGACCTCCGCCGGTATTGATTTTACCGACCTTGCAGCTGTCGATGCTCTGGGGGGAGATGATCAGGTGAATACCGACGGGGCTACTTTGGTGAGCGACGCAGGTACCGCGAGCGATAACGCATTAGAAACTCAGGGCATCGCATTCACGAATGTGGACTCTGTCGATCTTGCTAATGGTGCTCTTACGGCTACTGATGCAGCAGAGACCTTCAACACCGGTGCAACGTCGGGTCAGGTTGAAGTGAATGATATGACTATTACTTCGGTAGCAACCATTGATGCTGGTGACGGTAATGACTCTCTGGTCGCTGCCAATGATGCTGTGGTTGCCCTGAATGGCACCGAGCTTGGCTTGATCGCATCTGACATCGTCTTCAGCAACCTTGAAGCCGCGGGCTTGTCATCGGGAGCACTGAATGGCACCGCGGCCAACGATGAGTTTGCGTTAGTTGGGGAGAATCAGTTCTTCAGTAACGGCATCCTGTTCAGTGACGTCGCGAATGTAGATGGCGGCACGGGCACCGACAGTATCACCACATCCGCTGCGACCTCGGCGGAGCTGACGGTTACCGATAATGCCCTGGTGGCACAGTCTATCCGTTTCGATGCGATTGAATCCGCCGATCTGTCTGGCGGTACCTTGAATGATGTTGCTGCTCAGACTGAGATTTTCACGCTGGGAGACGAGTCTGCTTCTGTAAGCACTAAAGAAATTCTGTTCACCTCAGTGAGTCAGGTTTCGGCGAATACCGATGATCAGATTCAGGGTTCCACCGGCGATGATACCTTTACGATCCGCAGTGATGAGCAGGTTGCGGCTAACGACATTCTGTTCGATGGACCGCTGACACTATTGGGCTCCGACGGTGACGACACCCTGATCAATGAAATTGACGGTGTGCGTTGGGTGATTAATGCGGTTGGCAACGGTATTAACCAAGTGGGTAAGTTTACCTTCAGCCAGTTTGAATCTCTGTTCAATAATGCGGGTGATCTTGATCTCGCGACGTCGATGCAGGCTGATTTCAACGGTGAGAGTGTTTCCTTTGGTGATAACACCATGACTCTGAACTTTGATGGCTCCGAGAATGTAGAGTTGCTGTCTACTTATGGTTCAGGGACTGCTGCTCAGGCAGAGGGTGACCCAATTGCGATCACAGGTTCTGTCACTGCCGATGAATTATTGATTCTGAGCTACGGTGATATTGAACTGCGGACTGACATTAACCTGATCTCTATTGAGACGCTTAATGGCCAATCCATTGATGTCACCATGATTCAGAATGGCGACCTTGTGATTCGCAATATCGCTATCGAAGGAGGGACCCTGGTTCTTGATAGCCTGGTCGCAGGCACAGGTGCCTTGACGTCCGAGACTGTTAACACCACGGACGTGTCGGCACTCAATGCATACATTGGTACGGGTGAGTCGGGCGTAGCGGGTGCCGGTGAATGGGCGAGTATCGGTGAGACTAACAACCAGTTGACGTTCGAAGTTGCGCTCAGGCTCGACCTCGAAGCGATTACGTTCGTTAGTCCGTTCTTCCCGAACGGCGCGCCATTGGTCTACAACACTGAAGGTACAGAAACCGACTCTCTGATCAGCTCACAGTCGCCTGCGCTGGTTATCGTTGATAGCGTTGGTGACTTCTCGCAGCTGAATCCTGCGGTATTTGAAGCACTGTCTCCATTTATTGCTGATGCGAATGCTGTTGCTGGCTCAAGCGGCTACTACGCGAGCAGCGACGTACCTTCGACGTTGGATACTGAGTTGCTGGCGTCATTGCTGGCATCGTACGAGCCAACGGCCTCGGGTTCGCCGGAAGGCTATCAAGTCGGTGATGAGGAAGAAGACGAAGATGCTCAGGCGTCAGGCTCTGGTATTAACACCGATGAGGAAATCCGTGTTGCATATTCAGATACTGGCGAAGTTCTGGGTGTGGTTCAGAATTATGTCTTCAAGGCGGGTGACTCGTTGTGGAAACTTTCTGAACGCTTCCTCGGAACCGGTTACGCATGGAACTCAATTATGGAGCAGAACCCAGAGATTGAAAGTCCATCGAGCATCAAGAACGGCACTGTGATCCGGGTTATCAAGTCGGTCAGCGACGAGGTTGCTCAAGCCATTCAGAATGCCCTGGACTCTGGCCTGGGTGTGAAGAAGGGCAACACAGTGACCTTCCCGGTTGATGCAAGATCACAGCTTAATATGTGATCCTGTATCACTTGATTAGTCTGCTGCAGATTGTTTGCGGCAGGCTGATCAGGCAGTAAAAGGCAGGCAATAAAAAGCCCCGCTCTTTATGGAGCGGGGCTTTTTTATTGGAGCTGTATCGTGACTGAAAATGGTTTAAACGATTTCCAGTACACCGTCCATTTCTACGCCAACTGCTTTGGGTAATTCTTTCACGCCAATGGCTGCACGTGCAGGGTAAGGCTGCTCAAAGTATTCAGCCATGATGGCATTAACGGTGGCGAAGTTGCTCAGGTCAGTGAGAAAAATATTCAGCTTGGCGATCTGCTGTAGTGAGCCGCCGGCCGCTTCGCAAACCGCGCTCAGGTTTTTAAACACCTGGTGAATCTGAGCTTCAATACCGCCCTCCACGATTTCCATGGTTTCTGGAACCAGAGCAATCTGACCAGACAGATAGACCGTGCTGCCTACTTTAACGGCCTGAGAGTATGTACCGATGGCTTGAGGTGCTTTGTCGGTAGAAATAATTTCGCGACTCATGGTAATCCTTTGTACAGGTTAGAGTTGGGTTACTGATTAGCTTTAGGATATTTAATACGGACGATTTTCGACACGCCGCGGATCGTTCTGAGGCGGCGTATCGTACGTGCGAGGTGTTTACGGCCCTGAACACTCAGCGACAGGTAAGTAACGCTGAGGCGGGCGTCCTGCTCTTCAACACTGATTTTCTCAATGTTGGCTTCTGCCTGGTTTACTGCCGCGGCAACATCGACAATGATACCCCGGCGGTTTTCCATATAGACTTTAAGATCTACCGTAAATTCGCTGCTGATCTCTTTATCCCAGCTCAGGAATACGCACTTTTCCGGGTTGTCGCGGTATTCTTCGACGTTGCGGCAGTTTTCGGTATGAATAACCAGCCCGCGCCCGGAGCTGACATGCCCCAGAATCGGATCGCCCGGAATAGGGCTGCAGCATTTTGCGAAGCTGACGACCAGACCTTCGGTGCCTTTAATTGCCAGGCGGGAGTTATCCTGAATCGAATTCAGATCAATATCGGTATCACGATTGGCAACGAGCAAGCGGCGAGCCATCAGTGGTGCCATGCGGTTGCCTGCACCGATATCTTCAAAGAGGTCTTCGAGGGTCTCTTTTTCAGTCTCTTTCAGAACCAGTTCGACATGCGCCGCGTCGATATCTTCCATGGTCTTACCCAGCGCGCTGAGCGCTTTATTGAGCAGGCGCTTACCAAGCTCAACAGATTCAGAACGGCGCTGAGTTTTCAGGTAGTTGCGGATATTAGAGCGGGCTTTACCGGTGACAACAAAATTGAGCCATGCCGGATTGGGCTGCGCGTTCGGCGCTGTGACCACCTGAATGGTCTGGCCGTTCTGCAGGCGGGCACTCAAAGGTGCCAGCTGCTTGTCGATACGACAGGCAATACAGTGATTTCCGACATCGGTATGTACTGCATAAGCAAAATCGACCGCGGTAGAGCCTGCGGGCAATTCCATAATTTTGCCTTTCGGCGTGAACACATAAATCTCTTCGGGGAAGAGGTCGACTTTAACGTGTTCAACAAATTCGATTGGCGAACCTGCATTTTTTTGCAGTTCGAGAAGGCTCTGAACCCACTGGCGTGCACGCTGTGTGCCGCTGGTCTGGTCGCTTTCGCTCTTATAGAGCCAGTGCGCCGCAATACCATGGTTCGCCATGGCTTCCATATCTTCGGTGCGGATCTGGATCTCGATGGGCACGCCGTTCTGACCGATCAGTGTGGTATGCAGAGACTGATAACCGTTGGTCTTCGGAATGGCGATGTAATCTTTAAACCGCCCTGGCACAGGCTTATAAAGACCGTGCATGGCACCAAGAATACGATAACAGTCGTCGACTGAGTCGGTGACGATGCGGAATCCGTAGACATCCATGATGTCGCTGAGTGATTTCCGCTGGTCGCGCATCTTGCTGTAGATGCTGTACAGATGCTTCTCGCGGCCAAACACTCGCGCAGACACACCACACTCGCTGAGACGGTTACGAATGCTGGCGGTAATATTCTCTACCACCTCAACGCGATGACCGCGAGCGGCCTTCACCGCTTTGCGGATCATCTCTGAACGCATGGGGTAAATGGCTTCGAAACACAGCTCTTCCATCTCAACCCGTACACTGTTCAGACCAAGGCGGTTGGCGATTGGGGAGTAGATATCGAGTGTTTCGCGGGCAATGCGGCGGCGCTTCTCAGGCTTGAGAGATCCCAGTGTCCGAAGGTTGTGCAGTCGGTCGGCGAGTTTAACCAGAATAACGCGGATGTCTTTGGCCATCGCCATCGCCATCTTCTGGAAGTTTTCAGCCTGTTGTTCTTCTTTGCTTTCGAAGTGAATGTGCGTGAGTTTAGACACACCATCCACAAGGTCCGTGACCACGTCCCCGAACTGAGCAGCGAGCGCCGCTTTGGGTACGCCGGTATCTTCAATAACGTCGTGCAGCATCGCAGCCATCAGACTCTGATGGTCGAGGTGCATCTCAGTAAGAATATTGGCGACTGCCAGAGGATGAACAATGTAGGGCTCGCCGCTGCGGCGGCGTTGCCCTTCATGTGCCTGTTCCGCGTAAAAGTAGGCACGACATACCTGTTTGATCTGACTATGGCTCAGATACTGGGTAAGTCGCTCAGATAACGCATCAATCGTAGGCACTATATGCTCTGTAAGAAAGGTCTATCAGAATTCCTGATGACGGGTCTGTGCTTCAAACTCAGCGTTTGCACGAGCCGCTTCTTCCTGTGCTGCCATAGTTGCAGGAGTCACGAGGTCGTCAGCAATTTCACGCAGAGCCAGTACAGTAGGCTTGTCGTTTTCTTCGGCAACCATAGGTTCCGCGCCATCAACTTGCATCTGGCGGGCGCGCTTGGCAGCCAGCATGACGAGTTCAAAGCGGTTATCAACGTTTGTCAGGCAATCTTCAACGGTTACGCGAGCCATGGTTTTTCCTGTAAGCGAATTAAATTCAGTGGAACCTTCTATTGTATTCGATTCCAGCGATAAAGGAAGAGGTCAGACAAAAATCTCAGTCATTACCCAGCAGATCTTTGAGAGTCTGGGCATGTCTGGCCTGCTGTGCCTCGAGGCGGTGACGGCGCGCGATGATGATGGCGCGCAGTTCCTCAAGGGTGTTGTTGAAATCATCATTGATGATCAGATAGTCATATTCGCCGTAATGGCTCATCTCGCTGCGGGCATCGCGCATACGGCGCTGAATGGTCTCGTCGCTGTCCTGGCCACGATTCTGCAGACGTTGCTCCAGTGCCTCAATCGAGGGCGGGGCAATAAACACTGAGATCGCCTCTGGCATCAGACGGCGCACCTGCTCGGCACCCTGCCAGTCAATCTCCAGAATGACGTCACGGCCCGCTTCAAGCTCTGACTCGACCCAGCGCTGAGACGTACCGTAGTAGTTGTCGAATACCTGAGCGTGCTCAAGGAAGGCGCTCTCACCGATCAGTTGCTGAAAATCTTCTTTACTGACGAAGTGATAGTCTTTGCCATCGACCTCTCCCGGACGTGGAGCGCGAGTAGTGTGCGACACAGAGACGCCTATATATCCCGTACTGTCGAGCAGGGCCTTTACCAGGCTGGTTTTACCTGCGCCCGAAGGGGCGGAGAAGATAAACAGGGTTCCGGTAAATGATTTAGCCATGCTGATCCAGTCGTTTAAGTGTTTGGCCTGACAGTATACCTCAGGCTGTCCATGCGTACATGCCGGAAGCCTTGCCGAGAATCTTAGTCGCAATATGCTCGTCAGCAGGGCGACCGGCAATGCCGTAGCAGACATGCAGGGGCAGCAAATGCTCTTCGCGTGGATGGCAATAGCGGGCACTCGGTGCCTCAGCCCAATGCTGAAGGCGTTGCCGCCTGTCGTCTTCTGTCAGCGTTGTGCTCATGCAGGTTTCTTCCAGCCATCCCTGAAATGCCGCATTTGCAGCGTGCATATCGTTGCTCTCGGGTATAAAAAAGGCGCGCATATTATGGAAAGAAAAGCCGGAACCTATGATGAGCAGATCATCGTAATCCAGCCCTTGCAATGCTTCACCGATACGCAGGTGTTCATCCGGGTCGAGACCTTTCACCAGTGATAATTGTATGGCTGGAATATCGGCCTCCGGATACATCAGCATCAGCGGAATATACAGGCCGTGGTCGTAAGGGCGGTCCGGGCTGCTTTCCGCATGAATACCAGCATTTTGCAGGGCAGAAACTACCTTTTCTGCCAGAGCAGGTTCCCCCGGAGACGGGTATTGAAGTTGGTAAGCTTCATCCGGAAAACCACCATAGTCATACATCATGCCCGGCTGACTGGCTGAGGTCACCGTAGGGCGACTGGCTTCCCAGTGCGCACTGATTACCAGGATCGCTTTTGGCCGAGGTAGCTCTCTCGCCAGCTGTTTTAAATTGCTTACCATTTCCGCATGGCCGGGGTCACCAAGAACGGGCAGAGGGCCGCCGCCGTGGGAAATAAAAATGGTATTTACAGTACTCATAACACCTCTTTTCTCAGATCGGGATTAAGCTGGCCTTTAATTTTGTTCAGGCGAACGAGGCCTGAGTTTTCTGTTGGCGCAGCTTTTCAGAAATCAGCTGGTCAACTGACAGGCTGCCCGCACCCTGAACCACCAGAGCAATACTGATGACGAAGAGTGTCAGAGCATATTCGTAACCGTTGTTTGCCATAAAGAGTCCGTTACTGATATGCACGCTGAAGATGGCAATCAGCATAGTAAAAGTGGTCAGCAGTGCCGCAGGGCGTGTCAGTACACCCAGTACCAGAGCGAGGCCGCCGAAGAACTCTGCGCTACCGGCAAGGAGTGCCATGAGTACGCCAGGTTCAAGACCAATACTGGCCATCCACTGACCGGTGCCTTCCAGTCCGTAGCCACCAAACCAACCGAACAGCTTTTGTGAGCCGTGCGCTGCCAGAATAAGGCCAACCGGGATACGCAGGATAAAAGGAGCGAAGCCGGCATTGGATTCGAAGATTTTCTGAATGTTCATAGTATGCCCCCCTATGGAGTTCTGCTTAAGTGATGTGTGTACTTTACTGCTCGCTTCCATGTTGATTAATGGGGTTTTTGTTGTCTCATTATCAATGTTTCGTTGATAATCGTTGGCCTGCTTTATCTGTGTCGGAGAGGTCGGGATCGCATATGGATCGAATAGAGGCGATGCGCACGCTGGTCAGCGTGGTGCATGAGGGTAGCTTTACCCGGGCCGCGGAGCGTCTGGCGATGTCGCCGCAGCTGGTCAGTAAATACGTTGCGCAATTGGAGGAGCACCTTGGCGTGCGGCTTCTTAACCGCACCACGCGGCGCATTCACCTGACCGAGGCGGGAGAACGCTACGTCCAGCAGGCCCAGCAGATTCTGTCGGACATTGACGATATGGAGAGTCAGGCTGGTGACCTTCAGGCTCAGGCACGGGGCCTGCTGAGAATTGCAGCCCCCGTGTCGTTCGCGAGCCTGCATCTTGCCGAGCCGCTGGTGTTGTTCCAACGGGAGAACCCGGAAGTGGGTATCGATCTTCAGTTAAACGACCGCAAGGTGGACATCATCGACGAAGGCTTCGATGTCGCCTTGCGCATCGGGCAACTGAAAGACTCCTCGCTGGTGGCCCGAAAGCTCACAGAGATCCGTCTGGCGTACTGCGCATCACCTGAGTATCTGAAAAAATATGGCGAGCCGACATCGGTAGCAGAGTTGCCCCAGCATCGTTTTCTTCATTACAGCTACATGGAAGATGAGCAGTTGCGCCAGGCTGGGATTCAACGTGGCAATCAGTTCAGCTGCAATAACGGCGAAGTTCTGAATAATGCCGCAATTGCGGGTGCGGGCATTGTGATGCAGCCGACTTTTATCTCAGGGGCTGCACTGGCTGATGGACGCCTGGTGGAAATACTCAAACAAGAAGCACCGGAGCCCATTGCCCTGTACGCTGTGTATGCACACCGCACTTTGTTATCCAGTAAAGTGCGGGCATTTATCGATTCCCTGAGTGATTACTTTTCGGGTGTGCCGCCTTGGGATAAATCGTAAAAAGCAGTTAAAACCCGACAGTAATTACTCAATATTCTGAACCTGTTCACGCATCTGCTCGATCAGTACTTTAAGGTCAACGGCAATGCTTGTCAGTTCGGTGCGCATTGCCTTAGATGAAAGCGTATTCGCCTCACGGTTTAACTCCTGCATCATAAAATCCAGACGTCGGCCAATGGGCTCTTCACGTTGCAGAATATCCAGTACTTCATCGATATGGGTGCGCAGCCGATCGGTTTCTTCTGCAATATCGGCTTTTTGCGCGAGCAATACCATTTCCTGCTCGAGGCGTTCGGTATCCGGATTTTCGATCAACTCATTGAGTTTGTTTAACAGATGAGTGCGCTGAGCGGCAAGGGCTTCTGGTATTATTTTATCCGCTTGCTCAGAAAGATTACGTGCTTCGTCACAGCGTTGCTGTATCAGTTCTTTGAGGGAAGCACCTTCACGCTTACGTGCAATAATTAACGACTCGAGACATTCGTTGAATGAACCTAACGCGCTTTTCTGAAGCGCTTTGAGATCGGTTGTTGTGCTTTCTAATACCCCCGGCCATTGCAGAATTTTCAGCGCATCCAGCGCATTTCCCGGGCCGATCACTTCATGAACTTTATCCGCTGCATCATTCAGTGAAGCAACGAGGTCCTGATTAACCTGTAAGTTCTGCTGTTTCTGGGATGGCTGAAAGCGCAGGAATACTTCAACTTTACCGCGGTTTAATCTGGACTTAATGCACTCGCGAAGAGCTGGCTCCATATCGCGAAACTCATCAGGCAGACGAAAATGAAGTTCCAGATAGCGACTGTTTACTGAGCGGATTTCCCAGGTGATCCGGCCAGAATCTGTGTCTATAGTGCTTCTGGAGAACGCTGTCATGCTAAGGGCCATACAAACCTCGATACGGATGGTCAGGCCGTTAGTTTAGTAGTTCACTGCCAAATACACGAGGGGATGGTGCCTGGTCTGCTCGAGTAAACAAAACTAAAGCGTACAAAACGAAAGCACATAAAAAAGGGGGCCGAAGCCCCCGAGTGTGGAGTGGGGCTTCCCTGGCCCCGAGGTGCTGGGCTTAGCCCAATTCAGTCTGTGCACAACAGACGAATACTGCATAAGCCGTCAAATAATGGCTCAAGACCTGTGTCTGAAAGTGCATCAATAAGTTCACCGCCCACCTGTAATAATCCGAGATCGAGATTCGGATCGGTCAGTGCGCCAGCTTTCAGCAAATCCTCTGAGATCACAGTCAGAGTGAGCAATTTACCTGCTTCAACCGTAGCCAGTGACGTCTTGAGAATTTCAACATCAACTAACCGGGTAATATCCTCCTGATTGGTCAGTGAACCCAGAACAGGTAGCTGACCGATTTGATTCAGCAGGTCAACGAGCGGCTCTTCGAGTGCTTCTGGCAGAGGCAGGCCACTGTCATCCAGAACCTGAATATCGACCAGTCCACCTTCGCTGAAGACAAGCTCACCAACCGTCAGGAAGGACTGAGCCAGCGCCGCTGGGTCGCCGTTAGCCAGTGCGTCGGCAAAAGCTTGCTGAACGCCTTCGCTGAAGCTACCGAAGCCTATGTTTACTGACAGAGTACATGCGGCTTCTGTACCTGTAGCGTTGCCCTTTGGATCACAAACAGCGATCAGTACTGAGCTGAACTCAGTCAGTCTTTCCGGGGTCAGTTCGCCATCTACTAACAGTGGGAAGATCTCCAGAATAACGAGGTCGTAGTCACCCGAATTAAAGGCTTCGAGCAGATCGAAATTCTGAGGGTCATCTGCAAACTGGGTAAGCAGATCCTGTAGCTGCGCCAATATCGACGAGTCGAGGAGGTCCGCAAAGTTGTCGAGGTCGCCAAGATCTTCTTCAGACAGACCAGTCAGGGCGAGCAGTTCCTCTGAGCCTGCAGCAATCAATGCAGCCAGGGTTAATGGCAGCTCGAACAGAGCCTGAGGATCGGTTGGCACACCGCTGTCTCCCCCTTCATTGCCGCCCTCATCACCGGGCTCTTCTGTACCATTTTCAACAATAGTAAGAAGGTTTCCGGCAAGATCTTCGAGTGCAGCTTGCAGGTCACCTAATGGATTGTCGCCAGATCCACCACCGAGTATTCCTTCAATGACTGCAGTCAGGCTCTCTGTACGGAAGATATTTGTGCTGACTGCTGCGAGTGGATTACCACTGAGGTCTTCAATATTGGTATTAATTTCCAACAGGTAAAAGCTTTCACCATTCAGCGGTTCACTCGGGGTAAATAGCACCCGGCTCCCATCGAATGAGAAATCACCTTCAATTTTGCCGCTACCTGGAATTGGCGAACCTTCACTGTCGACAGGGATAACATAAATGCTGTCGAAGTTTACGGTGCTACTGTCGAGCGGCTCTGAGAAATCAATAACCAGAGTAATATCGACAGGTAATAATCCCATTAAATCTGGTGTTGAAACCAATATTTCAGGGGCCGTTGTATCCTCATCTTCCTGCCCACCGGTAGTGAAGTCAGAGGATGCATCTGTCCCTATCGCGATATTTTCGCTGCAGGCAGCCGAAATACCCGCGCCGATATTAACAGTGTAAAGAGTGTCCTCTTCCAGGCCGCTGACAGGATTGATGAGCAGCGCATTGCCATTCACAGACAGGCTGGCATCAATTGAGCCTGCGGTACCACCTGAGAGGAAAGCAGACGTTGCATCAACAGAGTCTTCATCCAGATCCGTGTTAAAGGTCACCCGGACACTCGTTGCTATAGAAACATTTTCAGCAGCATTGGCCGGAATGAATTCTGTAACCTCGAACTGGCTCTCCCCTGAGCACACAGGGTCGACGGTGCCAGGTGCGCCGTTGTCATCACCGTTACCTACGGCTCCGTCGGTCTGGTCTGAACCCACCGGATCGGTAATGGCGGAGTCGTTACTTCCCAGTCGGCCTTCTGAATCTGAACCGTTGCCGCCACACGCGGTCAGAACGACTGCAGCCAGCAAGGTTAGTGAGGTTTTAAAATCAGGCTTTTTCATAAGTATCTCCGGTTTTATTCAGGCTGGCGCAGAACCAGTTCCACTCGGCGGTTCTCAGCGCGCCCTTCGGGCGTGTCGTTAGTGGCGACGGGTGCAGTTTCGCCCATACCCTGAGAGTTAATTCGGGTTAACGAGATGTCGTATTCCGCTGACAGTACTTTTCCGACAGCACTGGCGCGGGCATCCGAAAGTTGCATGTTGTAGCTTGCTGAACCGCGGCTGTCCGTATGGCCGAACACCTGGAGTTCTGTTGAAGGGTATTCCTTCATCAAGCGAGCAATATTCTCAAGTTCTTTGACGGATTCCTGTGGCACGGCAGAGCTATTGCTCGGGAAGGCGATATAAAGATTTTCCCGCACTTCTACAGTCAGTTTCTCTGCGCAGCCCTGAGCGTCTACTTTTGCTCCTTGCGGTGTATCTGGGCAGGCATCATCTTTGTCGAGGACGCCATCCATATCAGAGTCTTTTTCTTCACATCCGGTCGCGTCAACGACGGCACCTGCTGGCGTATTCGGGCATTGATCGTCACCGTCAACGACGCCATCGTTGTCACTATCGAGAACCACAGGCTCTATTGATTTGGGGTAGCTGCGACCGAAAAGGACCGATACACCCAGAAACGGTTGGAAATCGAGATAAGTATCCTGAAGTTCACCAATCGCACGTATGCCTGCTTCAGCAATAAAGCGTTGATCGAATATCAGTTTCTGCAAGCCAGCTTCAGCGAAGAGGGCGTTTTCGCTGACTTCGTTGCTGCCAATTAAGGTATTCGATGCGATGTCGTAATTACTGTATTTATAGCCGCCGCCAGCGAATGCCCGCCAATCACCATAATGAAACGCAGTCGGGTGAACCCTGAGGCCGACGGAGTAAGATTCCACATCAATGTCAGCATCTGATTCGGTGGTTTCGCTCTCTGCCATAGCTGCCTGGGCATACAGGCTCAGTAGAGAGTTGTACTGGTGTGCGAGGTTGATTCCGTAGCCGTGGAAATCCGTGATGTTATCGTCGGTATCCTCAGTACGACCCTCAGCGATGAGGGTGTAGTTGTACTCGAGGCCCAGGCTGGTGTAGCTCTCTGGCCATTCATGTTCGTGGTCATCCGCTATTGCCATTGAGGGCATCAGAGTGATGGCGCAAATAAGTGCTGTTTTTTGTATATCCATAGTCAGAACTCAAATTGTTCATAAGTTGCGTGCTGTCGATGGCATAGAAAACTCAGATATGGCGATGTCGACGTTTCACGTTGTTTGTAACACTCCTGCTGAAGGAGGTGTCCTGAGTGGAATATATCGTTGCGAACTATGGCGATATGTTTGTTTGTGTTATCGAAGGTGAGAGATTGTTATTTAAAAATTGAGAGATTTATTAGTAGTTGCTGAATTCATTGCACTAATTACAGTTACATTTGGAAACATAAATACATAGCGAAACAAAATAAAACCTATTGTTACTCCATGCGGATGTTTAAGGTGTGTTTTGTAGTCAGCTGGCTCTGTAGGAAAAACGTTTTTTCAATTTCACAACACTGAATAACTGAATGGATTCTCTGTATACTGCGCGCTGTGACAGAAGCCACAGATACACAAGCTATAAATACAGAGGACAAACTATGAGACCAAGCGGCCGCGCACTGGATCAGTTAAGAGAAGTACGCATCACCCGGAACTACACTAAGCATGCCGAGGGCTCCGTGCTGGTGGAGTTTGGCGACACCAAAGTCATCTGTACTGCCAGTGCGGAAACCAAAGTACCACCTTTCCTGCGTGGTCAGGGCCAGGGTTGGGTCACCGCTGAATACGGTATGCTGCCACGCTCTACCGGTTCGCGCATGATCCGTGAAGCCGCCAAAGGTAAGCAGCAGGGGCGTACTGTTGAGATTTCCCGCCTGATTGGCCGTAGCCTGCGCGCAGCAGTCGACCTTGAAGCTCTGGGTGAAAATACCATCACTATCGACTGTGATGTGATTCAGGCGGATGGCGGTACCCGCACTGCATCGATCACGGGCGCCTGTGTTGCTCTTGCCGATGCCATTAACTGGCTGAAAGAAAACGGCAAGGTAAAAGGTGAGCCGCTGAAGCAGATGATCGCTGCCGTATCGGTTGGTATCTATAACGGTGAGGCCGTGTTAGATCTGGATTACGCCGAAGACTCAACGGCTGAAACGGACCTGAACGTCGTCATGACCGAGAAAGGCGGTTACGTAGAGATTCAGGGCACTGCGGAAGGGGAAGCTTTCTCTGCGGAAGAGCTGAATGCCATGCTGGCACATGCTCAGAAGGCTATCGGTGAATTGTCCGAGCTACAGAAGGCGGCTCTGTCATCCTGATATGAAAAAGGCCAGCAGATCCGCTGGCCTTTTCACTATAGCTCAAACGATCACTCTGCGCCTGAGAATCAGAGCGCTCATATTTCTTCGTCAAACTCGTATTCGATCATCACAGCAGCATGTTTACCAAACTGAGGTGCTTTCTCGACGCGGGCTTCAACGACATACTGGCGCACTCCGGGCGTGCAGATCTGATAGTCGATACGCCAGCCACTCTGATCGCGCCGCTGACTTTCTTCATCTGGCCACCAGGTAAACTGGTTTTCACCAAAGTTCGCTTCGCGGAAAGCATCCGTGAACTCGACCGGCCCGAATACCTGATCAAACCACGCACGCTCTTCGGGCATAAATCCCGGGGTATCCTGAGCGTTTTTCCAGTCCTGAATGTCGACGGTTTTATGAGCCGCTTCGAAATTGCCACAGAAAATAAACTCGCGGCGTTTGCGTCGGGTCTTCTGCAGGTGTTCAAGAAATACCTGCTGGAACTCCAGCTTGTCTTCGAGCGAGTTGTGCTCATCAATTGTTGGGAACAGAACCGAGGCCACGCTGACGTGGTCGAAGTCAGCCTGGATAAAACGGCCCTGCATATCCCACTTGGCGTGGGATAACCCTGTCATAATGGCCTTAGGAACATCGCGGGTAAGAATTGCGACACCACTGTAGTGGTCTTCAGCAGCATCGAAAAAGTACGCGTTGAATCCTTCCGGGTAGAGCACGTCATCAGACAGCTGATATTCTTTTGCCTTGAGGTTCTGTATGGCAACGACGTCAACATCGGCACTGCTCAGCCACTGATACAGACCGTTTTTTACTGCCTGTTCCAGCCCGTCAACGTGTAGTGTGATTATCCTCATACATGGTTCCCGGTTATCGATGGGTGTATCATACCGCATCCAATTAGGCCGCTGCACTCTTCTGTGGCACCAATATGGCTACGGGTCTTGCGAAAACAGGAGATAACCCGGTTGGATCGCCTGTTCTTCTTAATTTTCATTGCTGGCCCACGACGACAATTCAGGATTCCTTATGCAAACCTATCAGAAAGAGTTTATCGAATTTGCTATCCAGCAGGGTGTACTACGTTTTGGTGAGTTCACTCTTAAATCCGGACGCATCAGTCCTTACTTCTTTAATGCCGGTTTGTTTAACACGGGTTCTGCTCTTGCTCGCCTGGGTCGTTTTTATGCGGCAGCGTTAGAAGACTCCGGTATTGAGTACGACGTTGTCTTTGGCCCTGCATACAAGGGTATCCCTTTGTCTGCTGCTTTATCCATCGCGCTTGCAGATCAATACCAGAAAGACCTTCCGTACGTCTTTAACCGCAAAGAGGCTAAGACGCATGGTGAGGGTGGAAATCTGGTGGGTGCTCCGCTTGAAGGCCGTGTTCTGATTGTAGACGACGTTATCACCGCTGGCACGGCGATCCGTGAAGTGATGACAATGATCAACGCAGCTGACGGTGCGACGCCAGCCGCGGCGTTGATTGCTCTTGACCGTCAGGAGCGCGGTCAGGGCGAATTATCTGCCATTCAAGAGGTAGAACGTGACTTCGGTATCACTGTTGCCAGTATCGTAGGCCTGAATCAGGTGCTAGATTATGTCTCTGGAAATCCTGAGCTGGCGCAATACGCAGATGCGATTGCTGCATATCGGGATCAATACGGCGTTAAGTAATCCGGGAGATCTATGTTCAGGCGGCTGTTGGTTGGTGCTACGTTAAGCGCATTAGCATGCGCATCCCTGGCAGCAGGCAATGTTTATCGGTTCAATGTTGATGGGCAGGTCGTGATTAAAGACTCGGTGCCGGCAGATCTGGCACCTCTGGGCTACGATGTTCTGAACTCCCGAGGGATGCTGGTCAAGCGCGTGCCGCGTGAGCTTACACCAGAAGAGATTGCTGAACGGGATCGCCTGAAAGCCGAGCAGGAAGCCCGGAATGTCCGTATCGAGCAGCGTAAGCAAAAAGATAAAGACCTGATGCGTATCTACTCGACGGTTGCCGATGTTGACCGGGCATTGCAGAGAAAGTCGGACGAAGTCATTACTCAAAAAGACCTGCAGGCCCGCCGCATCACCGACCTTACCGAGAAGTTGGAACAGGCGCAGCAGGCTGCTGCGAATACAGAACGACGGGGAGCTGCGGTGCCTGAGTCGCTGGTGGACGAGATTCGCCACTATCAAAGCGCCATTCAGGGAGCTGAGGTTGCCATTCGGGAGCTGGAAGAAAAATTAGAAACGCTGAACCACGATTATGGAGTGATTCGTCAGCGGTTAAGAGTGTTGTCTGTATACCCTGAGGGTACGTTACCTGAAGACGTCGACAACAGTCGCTTACCGGCTCTCAATCCGTGAGAGCCAGTTAGTGCCTTACTGATTTAAGGCATCTGCAGGTCTTTTTCCTGCAACAGTATCTGGCTCAGAGAGGCCCATTGAGCAGGCCAGTGCTCTGTTGGACGAACCGAGAACTCTGTACGCACATACTGACGTATACGGCCTTCAATTACAGCCGTCAGAAGATTCGCCAATGCTGTCGGCGACTGCTGCGGTACCAGACCTTCCCTCACTTCTGCTTCCCGCAGGATCTGCTTGAACTGAAGTTCGAAGCGGTCAAAGACCTGATCAATCCGCTGACGCAGACGTTCAGTTTCACCCGCAAGCGCATCCCCTGAGAGTAGACGGCACATGCCAGGATTCTTTTCGGCGAATGTCAGCAGCAGGCCTAATGTTTTTTCACAACGTTGTTGTGCACCATCGATGTCCTTGAGGATCATATTGATGCGCGAAAACAGCGTATCCTCGATGAAGGTGATCAGGCCTTCAAACATTTTCGCCTTCGACGGAAAGTGGCGATAGAGCGCCGCTTCCGAGACGCCAACTTCTTTCGCAAGGCTTGCGGTTGTGATCCGCCCGCCAGGATTGGACTCCAGCATGTGCGCCAGAGCCTGAAGAATCTGGTCGCGGCGAGACATCTTTTCCGTTGCGTCTGTCATCCGTATTCCTTAGCGGCGTCGGTTGGTGATCAGAGTACCTACACCTTCATCGGTGAAGAGCTCAAGCAGCGTCGAGTGAGCAACACGACCGTCGATGATGTGAGCGCTGTTCACGCCGCCATGTACGGCATCCAGTGCACACTGAATCTTCGGCAGCATGCCACCGTAAATCGTGCCATCTTCAATCAGAGAGTCGACCTGCTGCGTGGTCAGACCCGTCAGGATCTTACCTTCTTTATCCATCAGACCGGCGATATTGGTCAGCAGGATCAGTTTTTCGGCCTGCAGTACCTCTGCCACTTTGCCAGCCACCAGGTCGGCATTGATGTTGTATGAGTGACCTTCTTCATCAACACCGATAGGCGCGATCACAGGAATAAAATCACTGTTGGTCAGCATATTCAGCAGCGAGGTATTGATGTGCGAAACCTCACCAACATGACCGATGTCGATAATTTCTGGCTTCTCCAGCTCTGGCGATTTGTGCGTAACGTGCAGCTTACGTGCGTGCAGCAACTGACCGTCTTTACCGGTCAGGCCGATGGCATTACCGCCGTTCTGGTTAATCAGGTTAACAATATCTTTATTAACCAGGCCGCCAAGAACCATCTCTACCACGTCCATGGTTTCGCTGGTGGTCACACGCATGCCATTAACGAAGCGGCTTTCAATGTTGAGCTTTTCGAGCAGGTCGCCAATCTGAGGGCCGCCACCGTGCACAACAATCGGGTTAATACCGACCAGCTTCAGCATCACCATGTCGCGGGCAAAGCTGTTCTTCAGCTCTTCGTCGATCATGGCGTTACCGCCGTATTTAACGACAATAGTTTTGCCAACAAAGCGCTGCAGATACGGCAGAGCTTCGCTCAGAACGTTGGCGGTATTCATGGCGCTGTCTCGCGTCAGAGGCATTGGCTGGCTCCTGTTAATCGGCAAACCGGGTTATTTTCGAGGCGCGATTATACCTCTATTCACTTCCCGGTTGCTATGATTGTTCAGAACGGGGTCTGTATTCCCGGGGCGTGACGGGTAAGTGCCTGCTTCAGAAGTGCCTGAATACGAGCCACGGTTTCTTCAGACTCGCCGGCAAAACGGAGTGTCAGTCGTGGTGTTGTATTCGACGCACGCACCAGCCCCCAGCCGTCACTGAATTCGATACGTAAGCCGTCCACTGTAAAGACCCGCCCTTCGGCAGTCAGTTCGGCATCGGAGCTCAGCGCTTCGATGAGAGAGAACTTCTCCGCTTCTGTCGTCGTAATGGTCAGTTCTGGAGTGCTGACATCTTCTGGCAGCGCCTTGCAGACATTGGCGACAGAGTCATTGCGTGTGGACAGAATTTCCAGCATACGGGCGCCGGTGTAGAGCCCGTCATCGAATCCGTACCAGCGCTCGGCGATATAAAAGTGGCCGCTGAATTCACCACCGATGACCGCATTCACTTCTTTGAGTTTGCGCTTCATCAAGGAGTGGCCGGTTTTCCACATGGTCGGGCGGCCACCGAGGCGATTAATTAATGGCGCGAGGTGGCGGGAAGATTTCACATCAAAGAGAACATCCGCACCCGGGCGACGAGGCAGAATATCTTCGAGTAGTAACATCATCATGCGATCTGGCCAGATGATATTGCCTTCGTTATCAATCATCAGGACCCGGTCACCGTCGCCATCGAAGGCAAAGCCAAGGTCGGCGCCATGTATCAGCACCGCTTTTTTTAGATCTTCGAGATTTTCTGGCTCGCCCGGATCAGGATGATGGTTCGGGAAATGCCCATCAACGTCACAGTAAAGCTCGGTGACGTCCGCGCCCAGCTCACGGAAGAGTTCGGCCGCCAGTGGGCCGCTGACACCGTTACCAGCATCAATAACAATCTTCATTTCGCGAGCGACCTGAACGTCATCGGTAATGCGTTCAATATACTTATCTTTTATTGCGTCTTCCCGAGCACCGGCGTAGCCCTGACTGTAGTCTTCGTCGCGAATCCTCTGGGCCAGTTTCTGTATTTCCTGCTCGGACAGAGGTTGTTGATCAATCACCGCCTTAAAGCCGTTGTACTCGGCTGGATTATGGCTGCCGGTGACCATTACGCCGCAAGGTGTGTCAGATTCAAAACATGCGAAATAGAGCGCACCGGTAGGCAACATGCCGAGGCGGTTTACGCTGCAACCGGCACTTAACAGGCCGTCCTGAAGGACTTTAGCCAAGTGTTCGCTGGAGAGGCGACCATCCCAGGCAAGGTTAATACGTTCGAAACCTCGCTGGCGGACTTCACTACCGAGTGCTTTACCAATATTGCGCACGATGTCGTCATCGAGCTCTTTTTCGACAATGCCGCGAATATCGTATGCGCGGAAAATATGATCGGGGAAGCTGGTTTCCTGCGACGGAAAATCAAGGGGTTTACCGTCATAGGTCGCGGATGGTTCGCGAACTTCAGGGCGCTCCGGCTCTTCATCAATTTCGGGCAGATCGTCACGGGTACGGGCTTTCGGTGTGGCTTTAACGCTGGCGGTTTTCAGGCTGGTTTCAGCACTGCTAAGACGATCAAATACCTGTTCACTGGCAAGGCGGACATCGTCGGCAAGATCGTTGAACAGCTTCAAACTGAAACCCGGGTTTTCCCGAATTTCTTCTTTGAAAAAACGCTCAAGGAACTGCTGAAAATGTCGATGGTTTTTCTGCAGAATACGTTTCTGGATAAACAGTAAAATAAATAACGCGCTCAATGTCGCCACCAGTGAAAGAATCCACGGGAAGGATAAATCAAGGAGTGACACGACCGGGCGGTGATCAGAAGGTGTATAAGTCAGAAACCAGTAGTCATTGATCGGGCGGGTGACCGGCCTCGCACTTTTGACGGGCGTGGCCCCGGCGCTGAACACTTCGATCCCCGAACTTTCTTGTGGGGTCAGTTTCTGCATTACCTGAATCTGGCCAAGGTCGCCAGAGACAGACGAGCGGAATGCGTTCAGCCAGTCGCGTCCGTAACGTACAAGCAGAACACCCTGCGGTGTACCGGTAGCGGGTACCGGGCTGGCCCAGAAAAAGCTTTGCTCCCCATTGATGTTAACCGCTTCCAGCTTCATATCGTCGCCACGCAGCGTGCGATTGACCAGATCCTGTACGGCGAAGCTGAACTCGGTCTGCAGGTTCTGCGACTGGGAAGGTGTCAGCAGACGGATGTCTTCAGTACCGGGCAGCAAGCTTTTCAGGTCGCTCAGCCAGGTGCGGTTACCGGTCTGCAATGAATCGAGAGTGGCTTCGTGGCTGCTCGCCGCGAGTTGCAGTCGCTTGGTGTCTGTCAGGCGTGTTTTCAACGCAAGTGCTGCCTGAGAGGCGACGGCCTCAGAAAAAGCGGAGTCGACATCGGACTGTGTCAGCAGGTTTATCTGTACGCTTTGCAACGCATAGCCGCTGGCGATAAACAGCAGTGCCAGCCAGATTGCAATCCGGCTGTACGTCACGATGGTAAGAGCCTTCTTGCGAGGCGCTGGCATATTGCTCTCCCTGAGCCACTCAGGCTGCGTGGTAATTTATTATTCTTCCCCCTGCTTATAGCAGGTTTAACCGCGTCCGGAGTGTCCGAAGCCGCCGCTGCCGCGCTCTGTTTCCTGAAACTCTTCCACGACTTCGAAGGCCGCCTGTACCACAGGAACGAGAACGAACTGGGCAATGCGCTCCCCGACTTCGACAGTGAAGGGCTCTTTACCGCGGTTCCAGCAACTGACCATCAGCTCACCCTGGTAGTCAGAGTCAATCAGACCAACGAGGTTGCCCAGAACAATGCCGTGTTTATGTCCGAGCCCCGAGCGCGGCAGAATGATGCCCGCCAGTGCGGGGTCTTCGATGTAGACCGACAGTCCGGTTTTAATCAGAACGGTATCACCCGGGTTGAGGGTGATCGCTTCGTCCATGCAGGCGCGCAGGTCGAGACCAGCAGAGCCACCGGTGGCGTACTCTGGCAGTGGAATATCGTTACCAATTCGTGGGTCGAGAATTTTTACCTGCAGCTTTTGCATTATGTTTCCTTCGGCAGTTATTTGTTCAGCAGTCAGTTTTTACATTCGTTATTGCGATGAATCCGGTCGGAAGTGATCGGCGACGAGTCCTATCAATTCGCGGGCGAGGATCTGTTTGTTCATGACATCGAACTGGCATTGCCCCTCCGGCCAATAGACGTTTACCGCATTGTTATCGCTATTAAAACCAATGTCGCTTCGTGACACATCATTGGCAACAATCATATCGAGGTTCTTGCGTGCCAGCTTACCCCGTGCGTAGTGTTCGACGTCCTGCGTTTCAGCAGCAAAACCCACGGTGAAAGGGTGTGGCGTATGCGCTGCAACCGTAGCGACGATATCCGGATTCTTAACCAGCTGAATCGACATTTCGTCAGCGGACTTTTTGACTTTCTGGTCGGCAACCTCGGCGGGGCGGTAATCTGCCACGGCCGCAGAAGCGATGAAAATCTCGCAGTGCTCAAGTTCAGACTCTGCAGCCTGTAGCATATCCATAGCGCTGTTTACCCGCACGACCTTGATTCTGTCAGGCGCATCCAATGTCACAGGTCCACTGATCAGAGTGACCCGGGCACCGGCATCACGCGCGGCTTCTGCGAGGGCATACCCCATTTTGCCTGAGCTGTGATTCGTGATGTAGCGGACGGGGTCGATCGCTTCCCGGGTCGGACCGGCGGTGATTACCACGCTGACACCGGCCAGCGCACCCGATTCGAATTTATTGGCAACAGCTTCTGCGATCAGCGCCGGTTCCATCATGCGGCCGGGGCCGACGTCGCCACAGGCCTGTTCGCCCGCATCGGGGCCGATCACGGTCAGGTTATCTTTGTGGGCATCCTGCAGGCGCTTCATATTGGCTTGAGTCACCGGGTCGCGCCACATCGCCTGGTTCATCGCCGGAGCAATGCAGAGCGGTGCGTCTGTCGCAAGGCACACGGTCGTCAGAAGATCATTGCCCATACCTTGTGCCAGCCGCGCAATCAGGTTGGCACTGGCCGGAGCGATCAACAGCAGGTCAGCCCACTTGGCCAGTTCGATGTGACCCATGCCGGCCTCTGCTTCAGGGTCCAGCAGAGCATAATGAACCGGATTACCTGACAACGCCTGCATGGTGAGCGGCGTGATAAATTCGCGCGCGCCGTCGGTCATGATGACCCGGACATCGGCTCCGGCTTTTTTCAGTTCCCTTACCAGTTCTGCACTTTTGTAGGCGGCGATGCCACCACTGATACCCAGCAGGATTCGACGATTGCAGAGTTGTTGCATTTGCATGGTAGAAACAGCCTGACCTGAGAAAAAATTCAGTATATCGTACAGCCTTACTCCAATCACACCTACAAGGAGGTAGGGATGGCGATTACGGACTGGCCGGCGAGCGAGCGTCCACGCGAAAAATTACTTGAGTGCGGCCCTGCTGCATTGTCAGATGCCGAGCTGCTGGCGATCTTCCTGCGTACGGGCGTAAAGGGAAAGAGTGCGGTGGATCTTGCGCGCGACCTGTTGAGCGACTTTGGTGGTCTGCGACCCTTACTAACGGCCAGTCAGACAGACTTCTGTCAGCCGTTGGGGCTGGGGGCGGCGAAGTTTGCCCAGTTGCAGGCGGTGCTGGAAATGGCGCGGCGGCATCTGGCGCAGGGAATGCAACGGGGTGACGCGCTGAGCAGCCCTCAGGACACCGAACGTTATCTGCAGGCGCAGCTCAGGGATCGTGACTACGAAGTCTTCGCCTGTCTCTTTCTGGATAATCAGAACCGCGTCATTCGCTACCGTGAGTTATTCCGCGGAACGATTGATGCGGCAGCAGTCTATCCAAGAGAAGTTGTGAAGCAGGCACTGGCAGAAGGTGCGGCGGCGGTGATACTGGCGCACAACCATCCATCCGGCGTGGCTGAGCCGAGTGGGGCGGACCGGTCAATCACAGAGCGACTTCAGCAAGCTCTGGGCCTGATGGATATCCGGGTTCTGGATCATCTGGTGGTTGGTGATGGTCATACGGTCTCTTTCGCCCAGCGCGGCTGGCTCTAGCGGGGGGTGAGGCTGGATTATGTATCTTAACCTGTTGTGTAAAAAATACACTTTTGCTTGCGGGGGTGTCTGCGTTTTGGTATAAAGCGCAACTCTTTTCAGCCAGGGCCGTCTACGGTCATCATAAAGTGATGAGCTAACGCCCACGGTTGGTAACGAATTCAAATTGTTCGATACACACAAAATCGGGGCGAGGAACCATGTCTAAGGTTTGCCAAGTTACAGGAAAAGGTCCTGTTTCCGGGAACAACGTTTCCCACTCACAGATCAAAACCAAGCGTCGTTTTCTGCCGAACCTGCAGAGCCACCGCTTCTGGGTTGAAAGCGAAAACCGTTTCGTACGTCTGCGTATCTCTACTAAGGGTATGCGTATCATCGATAAGAAAGGTATCGATGTAGTACTGGCAGAGCTGCGTGCACGCGGCGAAAAAGTCTAAGGAGACCTGTTATGCCACGCGATAAGATCCGTCTTGTATCAAGTGCCGGTACCGGTCACTTCTATACTACTGACAAAAACAAGCGCACCATGCCTGAGAAATTCGAGATCAAGAAATTTGATCCTGTAGTTCGTAAGCACGTTGCGTACAAAGAAGCTAAGATCAAGTAATTGATCTGACTTCTGAAAGAACCCGGCTCCGGCCGGGTTTTTTTATGCCTGCTATTTACCCGCAGGTATGCGGTAAACTAGGCATTCATCTAAGTAATCCACTCATGTCATTGTTGTTGTATGCCAGAACTACCGGAAGTTGAAACTACCCTGCGCGGCATCAGCCCGTACCTGAAGGGACAGACCATTACCCGCATTGATGTGCGCCAGCCCAGGTTGCGTTGGCCCGTTGAGGATGAGGTACAGCAGCTGGTCGGACAGACGGTGGACAGCCTGACCCGTCGGTCGAAGTATATTCTGGTGAAAACTGCCGTGGGCACGGCTATCTGGCATCTTGGCATGTCCGGCTCTCTGCGTTTAGTTGATCCTTCGGCGCCGGCTATGAAGCACGATCACATCGACTGGCATCTGAGCAATGGCCGGGTACTGCGCTATCACGACCCGAGGCGCTTCGGCGCGCTGCTCTGGGTTGCGCCGGGAGAAACCTCCGAGCATCTGAGTCATCTCGGTCCTGAGCCTCTGTCAGATGACTTTGATGATTCTTACCTGTTTCAGAAGA
This sequence comes from Thalassolituus sp. UBA675, assembly GCF_002297765.1. NCBI lineage: Bacteria > Pseudomonadati > Pseudomonadota > Gammaproteobacteria > Oceanospirillales > Oceanospirillaceae > Thalassolituus > Thalassolituus sp. UBA675. Next base: position 103,493 of record NZ_DBNJ01000004.1, on the reverse strand, counting down.
GCCGTGGTAAGTCGCAGGCTGTAAAAACGTTCATTATGGGTGGGCGCGTTGTCGTCGGTGTTGGCAATATTTACGCGAACGAGAGCTTGTTTCTGGCAGGTATTCGCCCGCAGACTCCGGCAGGAAAGATCAGTAAGGCCCGTTACCAGAGGCTGACGCAGACAATACGTCAGGTGTTGGGGGCTGCAATTGAGCAAGGTGGGACGACACTTCGGGACTTCGTTGGCGGGGATGGCAAGCCCGGCTACTTCGCCCAGCAGCTCTATGTTTACGGGCGAGGTGGAGAAGAGTGTAAAAACTGCGCCACTACACTGAAAGAGATCCGCCAGGGGCAACGGGCAACCGTCTACTGCCCAAAATGTCAGCGTTAATCCAAAAAAGCGCGCAGATACGTATCTGCTTGTACTATTTTCTTACTGTACTGGTTTCTACTGTGCTAGTTACTAAGCTACGTTTTGAGTCAGTGCAGATAACAGGCGACATCGCCATTACAAAAACAACAAGCATGCTGCGGGAGGCAACGAATGCCAAGGATCTCGACCCCATTCATCATGGATATTGAAGCGTCTGGCTTTGGCCCGGACAGTTACCCCATTGAAGTTGGCCTGGCGCTGGGGGATGGCTCCCGCTTCTGCTCCCTGATCGTTCCGGCTGAATACTGGACGCACTGGGATGCGTCGGCTCAGAGGGTTCACAATATCTCCCGTGAGATGCTGGCGCGCCATGGCAGCCATGCTCATCAGGTTGCGACTGAGCTTAATGCGATGTTGAGCGGGAAGACGGTGTACAGCGATGGCTGGGTGGTTGATAAGCCCTGGTTGATCCGCTTGTTTGAAGCCGCCGGTATTGATCTGCAGTTTCAGCTCAGTCCGATCGAAGTCATTATGACCGAACCTCAAATTCTGTTGTGGGATGAGACCAAGGCCAGATTAACGCGGGAAGCTAACATTCCACGCCACCGTGCCAGTAACGACGCCTGGTTGGTTCAGGAGACTTACCGCCACACCCTGGCAGAGCTGACGGCAGAAGCGGCAGGCTAAGAAAGCCTGCCGCTATCTCACTGACACCTGAATTATTGATTCAGGGTGTATTCGAGCGTGATTTCGGTATCCAGTAATTTAGAAATCGGACAGTTCGCTTTCGCTGTCTGGGCGATACGCTCGAACTCGTCACCGTCAATGTCATCCACCTGTGCTGCCAGACCCAGGGCGGACTTCGTCACGGTGAAACCGTCGCCGTCTTTATCGAGTGAAACATGGGCTTCGGTTTTCAGCTGACCACTGGAATAACCTTCACCCTCGAGAGCAAACGACAGCGCCATTGTGAAGCAACTGGCGTGAGCCGCGGCGATTAATTCTTCAGGGTTGGTGCCGTGCTCATCTTCGAACCGGGTATTAAAACCGTAAGGCTGGTCTTTCAGTGCACCGGACTCGGTCGACACGCTGGCTTTCGCTTTTTTACCGAGTGAATGATAAATCGCTGAACCTTTTTTGATGATGCTCATACTGACTCCCAATAAATAGTGACACATATTGGGAGAGGGGGCGGGTGTTAAAGTTCCTGCTTTTTTCTGGTGAGGCCAAACACCTTATTGCATGGACATTAAAGAAAAGACTTTAACCACTGCCATGCCCTGCCCATCGTTTCGTAAAAAGCCCGCTCGGTCTTATAGAGGCCTGATGAGTCCAGTCTCCAGTCGCTGTGGTGGGCGCCGACGAACATGGCGGGTGCCGGCAATGGGTTCAGGCCTTCCCGCTCAAAAAATACGGTTGCACGTTTAAGGTGTGCTGCTTCGGTCACTAGAGCGAAGCGCTTATCTCTCAATAATGGCTCGGTCAGCGAAGCTTCATTTTCAGTGTCACGTGCGGTCGGGAAAGCAAAAATACGTAACGGGTCTACCCCGCGATCAATGGCAGCCTGTTGCAGAATTTCTGCATGAGGCTGGGCTGCGCTGAAGCCGGCGTAGCCGGTAACGATAAGAATTGCGTCAGGGTTAGCGCGCAGAATCCGTAAGCCTTCCGATAAGCGGTACATGGCTGAGCTGCCGAGACTCATAAAAGCCGGGCTGTCCGGAGGGGCACTCTGACTGGCACTCCCGAGAATCACCACAGCATCAACAGGCTGCTCGATATCAAACACCGGATAATAACTTTCATGGGGTGCAATTAACCGGTCAGCCACCGGATTAAATGCACTGACTGCGAGTAGTAGAAATACGCTGAAAAATGCCAGCCGGGATTTAACCGGTGCACGCGAAAACCACCATAGCCCCAGTAAAATAAGCAGCAGACATAGCGGCACTGGCATCAGTGTCATACCGACCAGTTTTTTGAGAATAAAAGTAATGCTCTGAGATTCCATTGACGGCTCTTATCGTGGCTGGCTATTGGGCTTAATGTTACTGACATCTTCGCACTTCAGTATACCGGGCTGATTCTCGAGGAGTAGTCATTATGTCCGTCACGCGTCGTTCATTTCTGCGTACAGGTACCGCGAGTCTTGCTGGAGTCAGTGTGGCACCGGGGGCGCTGGCAATGAGCCAGATTCCTGCGGAGCCGGAGCTACCGGCTGCGGGGTTCTTTAACTACGGTGTTGCCAGTGGTGACCCTACGACTGACTCTGTACTGCTCTGGTCTCACTTTTCTCCTGTCAGCCCGATGGATGTTGATGTGATCTGGCAGTTGGCCACCGATGATGGCTTTTCTGACATTATTGCCAGTGGTGTGGAGCGCACAGGGGCATATCGTGACTATACCGTGAAAGTGGACGTGACCGGGTTAAGTTCAGGTACCTCTTATTTTTACCGCTTTCTGGCCATGGGGGAGACATCTCCGGTTGGTCGTACACGTACTGCTGATGCCGGGAGCCCGGACGCTGCGCGCTTTGCGGTGGTATCCTGCTCCAGTTATCCACATGGCTATTTTAATGTCTATCGGGTGTTGGCTGAGCGCAGCGATCTGAATGCAGTCATTCACCTTGGAGACTATATCTACGAGTATGGTCAGGACGAATACGGCGAAGACAGTCTGCGGAGTGAGCGTGCACTGGCGCCTGCTCACGAGACCGTTTCATTGTCTGATTATCGTCGTCGCCATGCGCTCTATAAACTGGACCCGGATCTTGCTGCAGTTCACCAGCAACACCCCTTTATCTGCGTCTGGGATGATCACGAGTTTACCGATAACGCCTGGCGTGATGGCGCTTCCAATCACGATGACACAGAGGGCGATTGGTCTGCTCGTAAAGCGGCCGCAAAACAGGCGTATTTTGAATGGATGCCGGTCAGAGAAAATCGCTCGGGCAGTATTTATCGTCGGATTCAGTACGGTGACCTGCTTGATCTGTTGATGCTGGATACCCGCGTCGAAGGGCGTGATGAGCAGCCTTCTGGTTCAGGTAAGCAGCAGGTGGCAATGGATGAAAATCGCTCGCTGCTCGGCTTTGAGCAGGAAGCCTGGCTGCACGATCAACTGGTCAGCAGTTCAGCACAATGGAAGATACTCGGGCAGCAGGTCATGATGGCTCAACGATATTATCTGAATCTGGAAAATCTTCTTGGTAGCGGTGCGGCGGCGTCATTCTGGCTTGATAGCTGGGACGGCTACGCAGCAACGCGAAACCGCCTGCTTGAGGTTGTGCGCAGCCAGAATGTAAAAAATATGGTGGTGCTGACAGGCGACCTGCATGCCTCCTTTGCGGCAGACATTTCTGATGACCCCTACAGCTGGAGCAACTATAACCGCTATACCGGAGAGGGATCTCTGGCCGTCGAATTTGTCACGCCCTCGGTGACCTCTCCGGGGTTTCCGAAGGTGATTGCCAACAGCGCAGAGAACACCATCATGGCCGGTAGCCCGCATATTAAATACGCGGAAGTGCAGACCCACGGTTTTATTCTGCTAACTGTGGATCGCACTAAAGTTCAGTCAGACTGGTATTACGTGCCCACAGTGACTGAACGCAGCAAGGTCGTTGAATGCGGTATCAGTTATGCCTGTGAAGACGGTCAGGGCCGGTTGAAACGTGTTTATCAACCAGCCTGACTATCAGCCTGACAGCATAGCAACTTACTGAGTGATGACTCTCGCGCTGCCAATGCCGCGCGGGTCTGAAGCGGCGGTGACTTCGCCGCTTTTCTTATCGATCAGGATGGCCTGCATATTGCCGTATTCACGGCCGACATCGCGGAAAGAATGACCGCGCTTCTGCAACTCGGTCATGGCTTCTTCAGAGATCACGCCCGGTTCGTGCTGAATGACATCGGGCAGGTACTGGTGATGAATGCGCGGACGTGCGACCCAGTCTTCGACGGGTTTTCCTTGCAGATATTCCAGCGCACCGAGGAAGACCATACTGATAATACGGCTACCACCCGGTGTTCCCAATACGGCAATGCTGTTTTCAGATTCCAGCATCGAAGGCGACATGGATGACAGTGGGCGCTTACCCGGAGCAATCGCATTGGCTTCATTGCCAACCAGACCATAGGCGTTTGGCTCACCCGGCTTGGCAGAAAAATCATCCATCTCGTTATTAAGTAGTACGCCGGTACCCGGAATCGTGTAGGCAGAACCAAACGGCAGGTTAATACTTAGGGTGGCTGATACACGGTTTCCTTCTGAATCAACGACAGATAAATGCGTTGTGTGGAAACCTTCCTGAATATTTTTAGGGCCATTTAATTCGGTGCTCGGCGTCGCCTGATTCATATCGATGCCGGCTGTCCATTCTTTATTACGCTCATCACTGATGAGTTTTTTCATTGGGACATCAACAAAATCCGGGTCTCCGAGAAATTCAGCACGATCGCGATATGCACGGCGCATGACTTCGGTGAGCAGGTGTATCTGATCGGCTTCATTCATGCTTTGCCAGTCAAAGGGCTCAAGCATTTTCAGCATCTGGGCAATCGCGATACCGCCAGAAGAGGGCGGTGGCGCACTGATTAACTGAGTGCCGCCTAGTGTCACTTTGACTGGCTCTCGTTCTTTCACCTCGTAAGCAGCGAGGTCGTTCAGAGTCCAGTCGCCGCCCGCCTTGTTGACCTCGTCGACCATGGTCACTGCCAGTGGGCCGCGATAGAAGCCATCAAAACCCAGGTTGGCGATGCTGGTGAGGGTGTTAGCAAGGTCAGGCTGCTTCAGTGTGAAACCGACCTCTGGAATACGGCCGTCATCCAGGAAAACGGAGGCACTAGATGGGTAGCGTTGAACCGCGTCGAGTCGGTAGCTCATCAACTTCTGATAATGCGGATCGACAGGAAAACCTTCGCTTGCCTGAGTGATGGCGTCGGCGAGAGAGCGTGTGAGTGGTAACTTACCGTAGTGCTCGGCGATATAAGCGAATGCTGCTGGCTGCCCGGGGATACCGCCCGCGGTCGCGCCATTTACGGCCTTGTCTCTGTCGACGTCTCCGTTTTCATCCAGGTAGTAATCCCGGTGAAAAGACTGTGGTGCTGTCTCGCGTGCATCGATAAAGCGATATTGCTTCTGATCTGCATCGTACAGCAGCCAGAAGCCCCCACCGCCTATACCTGCGCTATAGGGTTCGACAACGCCCAGACTGGCCGCAACGGCGATGGCAGCATCAAAGGCATTGCCTCCTTCAGCCAGAACCTCAAGGCCGGCCTCTGTAGCCAAAGGATGAGCACTTGCTACGGCCACTGTGCCTGAGAATGATTCAGGTTGAGTATCTTTCTGAGCACAGCCAGTGACAGCAGTAGTAACAGTGAAAATGAGAGCGCTGGTGGCGAAAACTCCAGCAAGCCAGGTGCGGCGCATAAAAAAGCCTCCGGTGACAGGAGGCTCTAGTGTCTTACTCGCAAGCGCCGGGCGCAACCGGCGTGGGTGGAATCAGGCGATTTTCTTGCCCGTCAGGCGCTCGTACTTAGCTTCGAGCTCTTCCTGAGTTTCCATGTTGTCGTCATCCTGTGGGATGCAGTCGACCGGGCATACAAGCTGGCACTGAGGCTCATCGTAGTGACCTACACACTCGGTGCATTTTGCCGGATCGATTTCGTAAATTTCTTCTCCCGGAGTGATCGCTTCATTCGGACACTCTGGCTCACACACATCACAGTTGATGCACTCATCAGTAATTATCAAGGCCATGACTAACCTCCATCAGGGAATACGGCTCAGGGAATACGGTTGCTGAGGCGTATTATGCCTCAGTCTGGTATTTTTTCAGAGTGTTAGCGACGGTTGGATGAACCAGCGTACTGATATCACCTCCCAGAGCTGACACCTCGCGCACGATCGTCGACGACACATAGGAATATTGCTCTGCAGGTGTCAGAAACAAGCTTTCGACGTTCGGTGCCAGTACGCGATTCATGTTGGCGAGCTGGAATTCGTATTCGAAGTCAGAAACTGCACGCAAGCCGCGCAGAATGATGTTGCCGCGCTTTTCTTTGACGAAGTCTGCAAGCAGGTTGCTGAACCCGACAACTTCAACGTTATGCAGGTGGCCCAGTACGCTCTGAGCCAGGTCTACGCGTGTCTCGAGATCCAGCAGCGGGCGCTTCTTTGGGCTTGCTGCAACGGCGACGATAATGTGATCAAACATGCGCGCTGCACGTTCAATCAGATCGGTGTGGCCGTTGGTGATAGGGTCAAAGGTGCCCGGGTATACAACTGTATTCATAAAATCAGCCTTATGGGTGATATCTGCGCGAATAGTAATAGATGGGTGGGGTCTGGGCAAATGGCAGGAGACGTCACACTTTACATAGAGATATGCGGCAGGGTACTGACGACCTCTCCGTGTTTGTCGATGATCAGCACCTCAGCCTCAGGCATATTCTCTATCAGCGTAACGCCCTTTTCTGGGCCCAGTACAAACACGGCAGTCGCCAATGCATCAGCGAGGTAGGCTCGCGAGGTCAGCACGGTGACGCTACGACTCAGATTGGCAGGATAGCCAGTATCCGGGTCGATAATGTGATGGTAGCGAGTGCCGTTTTTCTCAAAGTAGCGCTCGTAGTCCCCGGAGGTTGCGACGGCACCGTTGGCGACCGGCAGCACGGCGATCAGACTTTCTGGGTTGTCTGGATGTTGTATGCCGACTTTCCAGCGCTTGGCACTGTTCTTGGCATTGTCTTTAATAGAGGCTCCCGAGCTGGCGTACAGATCACCGCCCGCATTGATATAGAACACCTCGAAACCGGCGTTACGGATAACCTGCACCGCGCGATCAATCGCATAGCCTTTAGCAATGCCTCCGAGGCCAATCTGGGTTCCTGCCTTCGTCAGAAAAACAGTCTGTTTTTCTTCATCTAAGGCGACGTGTTGATAATTAATGGAAGCGGCCGCGCGCTTTAATTCGGCCGCTTCAGGGATCGTTTTTTTTCGAAAGTCCCAGAGCTTGCCCGCGCTTTTAAAGGTGATATCAAACTTTCCGCTACTAAGCTCTGATATGCGCAGAGCTTCGCTGATTAAACGAAATACTTCAGGTGACACCGGAACGGCTTTCTCGCCCGCTGCCTGATTTACCGAACTGATTTCGCTGTTGGGTTCCCATTCAGAGAATACCTGCGTGACGCGTTTGATTTCATCGATGGCGCTGTCTATTGCCGTATTGGCTGCCTTCGCGGAGTGGCTATCGCTGGTAAGAAGAATCTGAAAATCGACCGTGGTGGTCATCAGGCTGGTGGACCTGTTGACCGCAGGCGTTGCCTGATTTTCTGAAGTGCCGCTGATGCGTTCAGCGGCATGTAACGGGTTAACAAAGAGGCTCAGGCTAACCAGAAAAATACACCGGGCACGCAGTTGTCTGAGCGGAAAGACCACGGAATTATTGCTCTGCCGACAGAGTATCGAGAGCGGCTTTAAAGTCGTCGTCAGTGCGTCGACCGCGATACACCGCATCTCCTTTGCTGTTGAGCACAATCAGAGTCGGCGTGCCCCGCACTTCGAACTGATCTCCGATGATCAGATCCGGGTCACTCAGGGATGGCCAAGGGAGTGCGCGCTCTACTTCTACCTGGCGACCATCTTCTGGATTTTTATTCACATTAAGACCAAGCCAGGTAAATTCCGGGTGGTCTTTTAATTCCTTCTTTAAGTGTGGAATTTCTTCCATGCAGTAGCCGCACCAGGATGCCCAGACAATTAATACAACCGGTTTTTCGGGCTGATTAAAATCTATGGAGTAGGTGTCGTTATTCAGCGTTGAGTAATTTCCTGCGAGCGATGCGATTGAAAATAATAGCGCTGAAAAAGCGGATAGAAAAACAGAAATTAATTTCATAATGCGGTGTACCAACCTAGTGTCAGCCAGTAAAAATTCAGGTCATCTGAACGACGATACATATTAAAGCCGATATCGTAATCTGATGGTGCTTTGGTGAACCAGCCTGCTTTCCGGTAGGACAGAACCAGTCCCGCGCTGTGGCCATCAAAATGTCCGAGGTCAGAGTCACTGGTCTGGTAAGTCTGCGGTGCACTGAATTGTTCTGAAAAATATTCTGTGGCCGTTTGTGTGTAAAACCGATAGCTAGGTTCCAGTGTCAGTTGCCCGTCATTCAATCGATAGAAATAGCGAGCTTCGAATGCCTGACCATCCAGCTCCCAGCTGTCCTGATAATGACTGAGGCCCAGCTGTACGGAGTCTTCACCGATGGCGTGTTTATAACGAACGGAGACTGTATTGCGGACGCGTTCATCAGGAAGGACTTCAAAGCCACGCTCACCGTTATCGAAGAGTACTGAATTAAATGAGGTGGCTAACATGCCGCGCTGGCGGCTGTAGACCCAGGACAGGTTCATCAGCGATACCGGTGATAGCGTCTGAGTCAGGCTGAAGGCCCCGGTGGCAGTATCGCGCGGTTCGTCGGTTTCTTTGCTGCCGTCGTAGCGGATCATGCGCACCGTATCATCATAAAACTGAAAGTCTGCACTCAGCTGGGTCGACTCTTCGTTTAATGATTGAGAAATACCAAATCCATAACCGGTGCTGCGGTAAGCGTATTCCTGACCGTAACTGGTATGCAGAGTGACCCCCGTGCGGCTGTCACTGCGATACTTCCAACGCCCTTCGAGATTGAAGCGTCCGGGGTTATAACCGGTCGCGCCAGAGACGGTTTCTGCTTTATCGCGGGCGTCATCGTAAGAGGCTGCGGTGACCAGATCGCCCACGGCTTTAAAGCTGGCGGCGTTATTTTCATTCAGTCGTTGCTGAAACAGGAGAATACCTTCGTAGATGGTCGCATCTTCTTCGATGGTTGGGTTACCCCCTGAACCACCATCATCTTCCTGCTGGTAAACAATCCCCCGGGCGGCAAAGATGCTGTCGAGTTCATCTGTCGTAGGGGCAGCCGCCTGAACAGCTGTCGTTACAGCAATGGCACAAGCGATAGTCAGTATTCGCAGGAGATAAGCAGGGCGAACTGCTGTGATCAGACGTGTCAGTAACACCCGCAACCTCCACCACCACCGCCGGTAAATACACCGGATGCGCCTTCGCGGGCACTGTATACATCGGCTTCGATTTCGCTCTTCAGGGGCGTGCTGTCGAACGCCATATCCGGCTGAGACAGGCGCTCTCGCTCGTTAAAGCGTACTGGGGTACAGGCCGAAGCGGATACAACTAGTAAAGTCAGAATGCCGCAGCCCAGATATTTAGTATTCATGCTGTGCGTACCAGATCTGCAATGCAGGTATAGTAACAGCTATTGCAGGACGCTTTATGACAGTCTCGTCATACCAGCATGAAATACTCAGCTGGACACCTCATTTCCGACATTACTGATTACTCAGCGTTCTCAGAGCCGCCCTCAGAGTCGCTGATTTTTTTCATGCTTGCTTCGGTGTCTTCCGGGGCGGGCGCTGTTTCCGGGTCGTCGGGGTACGACTGAACCGAACCTGATTTCTGACTTTCTTCTTTCAGTTCTTCCTGCGCTTCTTCTTTAGCCTCTTCCGGGGTCTTGGCTTCGCCGATGTGATAGGCAGCAAAACCCGTCTGTACGACCTGATTGAAGGCCATGCCGATAATTTTTCCGGACAGAGGAGAAACGATATCGCTGCCTGTATTGGATACCGGATCAACAACACGACCCAGCACATCGCCCTTGCGAACCGTGTCACCCAGTTCAACATCAGACATGAGTATCCCGCCCTGATCGGATCTTACCCACTCAGAGTGATAGAACACGGGCTGAGGCGTTCCCCAGAAGCGCATCGTAGGCTGGATGTCGAGATTCTGCAGTAATGTTTCAAGCGCTTTGACACCGCCGTCGACAGAGCTTTCATCCAGACTGTTTGGCCCACCGGATTCCAGCGTGATCGCAGGAATGCCGAGATCGGTCGCGGCACGTCGCAGAGTCCCTTCACTGCCACGACCATGCAGCACAGTAATGCCGCCCAGATGGCGGCTGAATTCGAAGACGGTTTCATTGCTGAGGTCGGCACGGATCTGCGGAAGGTTGGTGCGCTTCAGAGAGCCTGTATGAAGATCGACGAGAAAGTCGCAATTACCGCGGATGATCTTATTGAAGAATGAATAGGCAATACGCGAGGCTGCGCTACCGCTTTCGCTGCCCGGAAAGTAACGGTTCAGGTCGCGACGGTCAGACAGGTAGCGGCTGGCGCGTCGGAAACCATCGAGATTAACAATCGGAACGCCAATGACAGTGCCGTTCATTTTTACCGGTTCGAGCTGGTACATCAGACGCCGCACCATTTCGATGCCATTCAGTTCATCGCCATGTATCGCGGCGGTCAGGCATACCCTGGGCCCAGGATTTTTACCGTGTGCAACCAGCACCGGCACCGGGGTGTCGATACTGGCAAACGACTGTCCGGGGCTCCAGTACAGTGTCTGAAACTGTCCGGGGGGAATGCTGGCGTTGAGAAGGCTCAGGTTCTCGACGACCGGGGCTATTTCGACGTCTTGTTGGCTTACTGGCGGCTTGGCTTCGGTGGTTTCAGGCTCTTTCGTATCACGTTCAGTCGATACAGACCCTGTCACTTGAGGAGCAGGCGACGCTGTTTTTTCCGTGTCTGTTGTTTCGAGGTCCGTTCTTTCCTGATCGGCGCTTTGCGGAGCTGGTTGGGTACTGGAAGGTTGCTCCTTTGAAGCAACCGCAACTGCACAGGGAGCAGCAAGCAGGAACGCTGTGAATAAAGCAAAGTACTTCAATCGAGAGCGCCTGAATGAAAAGCATGTGAATGAAAAGCACGGAGCGATTGAGAAATACGATTTCTCAGGAGAAAACATAACTACAACTCAGTTTGTTGAATGTTCTGAGTCTAGACCATGGTGTCCGTATAAGGTTCGTTCAGAGCGTGTATTTGTGAATTGCTCAGAAAGGAAGGTATTTAAAGAAAGAAAAAGAGCGGCTGAGCCGCTCTTTTCAGTATCAGAAACCAGCACGATTGCTTTATGCGCTGGCTTTGATTTTCTCAACCAATTGGTTAGCAAACTTACAGGCGAAGCCGTAAACCGACAGCTGTGGGTTTGCACCGATACTGGTCGGGAATACTGAACCATCAATCACGTAGAGGTTGTCGAGGTAATGGTATTTACCGTTACTGTCGACGACGCACTTATCCAGGTCTTCACCCATGGTCATACCACCCATAACGTGCGCACTCCCTACGGTGAATGCGTTTGAGCGATTGTCCAGGTTGTTGATGCCTTCGCGTGCTTCTTCAACGGTTTCGTACCAGGGGGCGTCCAGATGCGAAGGTCGAACGCGTTTCGCACCCGCAGCAAACTGAATTTCAGCCATTGAGATCATGGCACGCTGGAATGCATCCCAGATGTAATCGTTAACCGGGTAATCCACAATCGGCGAACCATCGCTGGCCAGTTCGATACTTGCGCCGGGGCTCTCTTCATCGAAGCCGTCACGGATCAGTGCCAGCAGCAGGTTGGTGTTGGGCAGATTGCCCATGTCTTCATAATGACGACCGCCGTGCCCCAGGAAGAGTACCGCTGCCAGACCGGGATGCAGAGGCGTTGCCTCAAGCTTGTAGCCTGCAGGACCTGTGACATTCAGCCATTGGTAATGGTCACTGTAAATAGACTGTGGTGCGCCGTAATACGGGTCGATCAGCTCATCGAACTGAGCGAAGTTAAAGGCCACCGGGTGGAAGAAGGTACGCTTACCAACGCGCTTCTTCGGGTCCGGAGCATCTGAACGCAACAGCAGTGCAGGGCCGTTGATACCACCACAGGACATCACGACGTGAGGTGCTTTCACCGAAAACGTATTGCCGTTCGGTTTGTAGTCGCTGTTCAGGGCCGTCACTTCAACGCCCAGAACTTTTTTGCCTTCAATGATCAGGCGCTCTGCACGAGCGTTATAAATAAGGCCAGATTGTTTATTCAGTGCCCCCGGAATGGTGGTAACCAGCATGGACTGTTTTGCATTCGTCGGGCAACCAGTACCGCAGTAACCCAGGTTCCAACACCCGGAAACGTTACGCGGAATAACGTGCCATTCGAGATTCAGGGCTTCGGCACCACGGCTCAGAACGGCGTTGTTCGGGTTAGGGGGTACTGGCCAAGGCGCAATCTGCAGACGTTCTTCCATGCGTTCAAACCATGGCGTCATCTCTTCTTTGCTGGCGCCTTCGAGTTTGAATTCATTTGCCCAGTGTTCGAGTGTCTGTTCTGGCGTATGAAAGCTTGAAGTCCAGTTGATGACTGTTGTGCCACCGACGCATCGACCTTGAAGGATCGACATTGAGCCGTCCTTGCTCATACGGCCGGCGCTTTCTTGATAGAGATCGTGGTAGGCCTCACGCTCATCCATCTTAAAGTCATTGGTGCTTTTCAGCGGGCCTTCTTCCAGCATCAGTACATTGAGGCCAGCTTCGGCAAGAATTTCTGCGGTAGTGCCACCGCCTGCACCTGTGCCAATAATGACAACATCTGCATTGATGACGCCGCCATCGGTAACGTCGGCTGCATCCTGAACCTTCCAGCCGCCTGCGATACCCTCCAGAATCGGATCAGGGATACCCGCAACCATTGGAATGTGTGGTGTACGTTTCATCGTGTTCTCTCTATCGGATTCTGTCGTGTTATTCGCCAGTGGCGGGGTATGGATATGGCACTTTCACCGGTGGCCCCGGATAGCCGCTGATTTCATAGTTCTCTGGCTGCGAATACCAGCAGATCGTGATTAGCTTACACAGACCCTGATACCCCATGCGTTTGATCGGCAGCCAGGAGTCACGCCAGCTTTCAAGGAATGCCTCGGCTTCTTCAACGGTGGCTTCCTGCCATGGATGCAGCGGTGCACCAACGGCAACACGGGTGACCGGTGAACCCATGAGATCAAATGCCATCTGTAACTGACTCAGAGCGTGCCCCTGAAGGGTCGTCATCAGGGTATCCAGTGACTCCAGCAGGCGCTGACGTGCGTCTTTGCCGAGAGCACCGGGGTAGCCTTTGGTGGTCAGTACCGCGGGTGCAAGAGCACCAAGAAAATAGACATCCACTTCACGCAGTGTCTTAAACCCCTCTGCCGGAGTCTGCTGTGACGAGCAGCCAGTCAACATGGCTGCTCCTGAACCGACTGTCAGTGCAGCGGTGCCCATGGCACCTAGCTGCAGAAATCCACGGCGGGATGTTTTCATTCTTTTCCCCTTACCGGATGAAGAGTTTATAAACCAGATTGTGCAGACGTGTGCCATATGGCGGATAGATCACTTTACCGCTATTAATCCGCCCTTTGCGGTGTACAGCTTTCGCTTTGGATAACGTCACAAAGCCTTCCTTCCCATGGTAATGGCCCATACCTGAGGGGCCAATACCTCCAAAAGGCATGTCATCCTGCGCGATATGCATCAGGGTGTCATTGACTGCAACGCCACCGGCGTGGGTCTGCTCAAGCACTTTCTTTTCAGTATCGCGATTATAACTGAACAGATACAGCGCGAGAGGTCTGTCCCGGTCAGTGATGTAGGCCAGAGCGTCATCAAAACTGCGGTATGTGACGATCGGCAGGATGGGGCCGAACAGTTCTTCCTGCATGACGGTCATGTCATCGGTACCGTTTTCGATGAGGTGTGGTGGCATTTTCCGACAGTCAGAAAAGTTCTCATCGCGCGGGTTTATCTGGGTGATTTTGGCGCCTTTTTCGTCGGCATCTTTCAACCAGGAGAACAGACGCTGGTACTGACGGTCGTTAATGATGGCTGTGTAGTCATCATTATCTTTCATGGTCGGATACATTTTGGTGAATGCCTGGTGATAGCGACCAATGAACTCCTTTTCCTTCCCTTCAGGCACCAGGACATAATCCGGTGCGATACAGGTCTGACCAGCGTTCAGTGACTTACCGAAGCAGATGCGCTCAGCAGCGTGCTCAAGGTTGGCATCCGGGGCAATCAGAGCCGGTGATTTTCCGCCCAGTTCAAGCGTCACTGGGGTCAGGTTTTTAGCGGCGGCGGCCATGACGTGTTTGCCGACAGCGGTGGAGCCAGTGAAGATCAGGTGGTTCCAGGGTACCTCTGAAAAAGCGCTGGAAACATCAACTTCACCCTCGATGATAGCCACTTCATCTTCGTCGAATACCGAAGCCAGCATGTCTTTTAGCGCGCGGTTGGTTGCGGGCGTAAATTCGGACATTTTGACCATGGCACGATTGCCGGCAGCGAGTGCCGTTGCAATCGGTACCAGTGCCAGCTGAATCGGATAGTTCCAGGGCACTATGATGCCAATGACACCGAGAGGCTGATAAACAACTTCATTCGATGCCGGAGCGAACAGCATATTGACGTGACGACCTGATGGGCGCATCCACTTGCGGACGTTCTTAACCATGTAGTTGAGTGCCTGCACGGTCGTCATGATTTCTGCAATCAGGGTGTCTCCCTCGGCGCGGCAGCTGAAGTCTTCGTTTACTGCTTTGACGAGAGAGTCCTGCTGTTGCACCAGGGCTGTTTTCAGTTTCCGTAACTTTTCGATTCGCGCAGCGGCGTCCGGCATAGGGTCTGCGCGAAATGCCTCCAGTTGCTGGTGGTGCAGGGCATGAAGGCGCTCAATTTCCTGAGCGGGCGAATGCAGGGTAGAAACTGTGGCAACCATGGGTGCCTCCGGGTGGTTAACAAATAAACAGATTCTATTATTAGAGTTATTACTCTAATTCGTCAAGAGGTGTCGTGCGTAGACAAGAAGATTGTCCGTATATACCTTTACTCAGGTTAAAGTAGAGACATGATTATTCTGGAGCGATGTTATGGGCACCCGCGAACGCATCATTGATGTGGCCTTAGAGATGTTTAATGAGAATGGTGAGCGGGCCGTTACAACCAATCATATTGCCTCGCGGCTCGGGATTTCGCCGGGCAATCTCTATTATCACTTTCGCAACAAGCAGGCGATCATCGCCAATTTGTTCGATCGTTACGAGCAGAGAGTTCTGGAGATACTGGCGTTACCGGAAGGGCGAGTCATCGAAACTCAGGATAAGCTGCGTTACCTGACCGACGTCTTCAATGAGCTCTGGGCATACCGTTTTATGCACCGGGATATGGAGCATCTGCTGAGCGCAGACCCGGAGCTTCATGAGCGCTATCGTGGTTTTTTCAGTCACTGTCTGAGGCAGATCGAGAACATCTTTCTGGCGCTCAGTGGTGCGGGGATACTCTCTGCTGATGAACAGGACTGTCAGGATCTGGCGTTGAATACCTGGATTGTCGTCACCTCATGGTTTTCGTTTCTGCAATGCAATCTGTTGTCGGGGGATGAGAGTGTGATCACGCAGGATATGTTGCAGGGCGGAATTTATCAGGTGTTCAGTCTTGAACGTCCCTATCTTACTCCAGATCATCGGGACGACGTACTTGCACTGCAGCGGGCATTTATCCCACGCCCGGACTGGATGCAGCGCCGGTGAAGTCGCTGCGTCTTGTTCTCACCCTGGTTATTGCAGTCGCGCTTTGTGGCTGCTCAGCAGGTGAGCAAGCCGCACTTGATGATTATCTCGAGCGCCTCGGTCGTGCACTACAGGTTGAACCGCCCGAGTCTGATGGTGAGGCACTTCAGGCAGTGCTCGTCGACTTGCCCGGGCGTCGCCAGTTGTCAGTCAACGAGCCCCAGTTAAGCATTAATCTTCTCGACTTTCTCTCACTCTCCTCGTGTGAGTTGGGACGTGTTCTAGGGGCTAACAACAGCTCTCTCGGTAAGCTGGCAGCGCCCAGTCAGAGACTTCATCTACAACGTGACCTGATGCTAAGTGCGCCGGAGTGCATCGACGTTCTGGGGGAGGATGATCCCGAGCTTGCTGAGAAGTTACGTCGCCTTCTGCAGCAGAAATACGATGCCAGAATGACGTATTGGTGGAATGCCTGGCTCTCGTCTGAGGAGTGGCAGGCTTTTCTATCCCGGTCAGAAGGACTGATCCCGATGGCAGAATCCTCAGCGGAAGATCAGACGACATTACTGGCGGCAACCCAGGCTCTCGCGTATGTCGTACAGCAGGGACAACAGTGGCAGTCAGGCGAGTGGAAATACGAATCGGCAGTGATGGAGTCTCATCAGCAACAGATGTTAGCGACAGCGGCCATCGGGCGCTGGCGTTTAACCAATCGAGCACTTATGGATGTGAGCATCAAGGGAGCACGACTTCTTGAGCAGCGCCTTGGCGACCGTCCGCTGTGTCCGGCGGGCCGCCGGACTCCTCAGGCCGAGATTCTGCAGAATGTCTTCCATAAGTATTACGCCGGTGTGCTTCAACCCTATCTGAGTAAAACTGACCGCTTCAGTGCTGAGCTTATCGGTTATCTGAGTGTCATTTCTTCTCTTGCCCCAACCGGTGTTGTCGATGAATGGCAGGTGGATGTCATAAATGTTCTGGAGGAAGAGCGGGCCGCTATGCTCAATGCCCACCGCAGACATGTTACAAAGTGGCAGGACATTCTGGCTCAATGTGCCATGATGCCCGGTTCACAATAACGCTAAGCTGACCCAGAATAGGCCTATGAAGATAAACAGCATACAGCGCGCAGTATTCGCCGTCTTGTTCATGACAGTGTTCGCCTCAGGTGCGCACGCGTTCAGTTATGCCAGTCATGCGGTGGTGTGCGATCTTGCTTATCAGTATGCGGCGCCTGAAACACAGAAAATGATTTCCGGGTTGGTTTGGCAGTCGCGGGAGGCTCGTTCATTCGCGCAATTGTGCGGCTGGCCTGACCGGGTAAGAAAGATAGACGACTATAAGCACACGTCGGTGTGGCACTACATCAACGTTGCGCGTAAGGATACCTCTGTGCATCGTACACATTGCCCGGGCAAGGGATGTGTAACGGAGGAAATACGCGTAATGCAGAAGCGTCTGCAGAGGGCTCCGGATACCGACTGGCAAGCATTGGCGTTTCTCGGGCATTTTGTCGGCGACGTACATCAGCCATTGCACGTCAGCTATTCAGATGACCGTGGCGGCAATCAGACGCGGATATATTATCGGGGCGAGCGCACTAATCTCCATGCGTTCTGGGATCGAGATGTGCCTAGCCTGTCGGGAACTTTAACGGAAGACAGCAATCTTATCGCGTCTTTTTCTGTGGAATTTCTGCGCGAGGGTAGTCCGGAAGACTGGGCCAATGAGTCGCTGGAAAAGACCCGGGAGATCTATCGGAATTACAGGAAAGGCGCCCGTTTCGAAGACGATGATATCGCTGCTGATCGTCATTGGGTCCGGTCGAGACTGCATCTTGCTGCCCGTCGGCTAGCGAAATTGCTGGATCAGTTGGCCCCTGTCAGCGCTGCAGGTTAATCAGGGAAGAATATGAACATAATAAGAATACTCCCTTTATGTTTTCTGACGTCATTCGCAATGGCGGCAGAAGAAGAACGTACTGTCTGCGAGAGTGGAGAGGTATGGCATGCTATTCAGGTGGTATATCCACAAGGATGGAGCTTGCCGTGTGAAGTGCATTTTACGACACCGGAAGAAAAACGGGTGGTCTGGAATGCAAAAACAGCAGAAGGATTTTGTGAGCGCAAAGCGCAGGAGATTGTGCAGCGTCGCAGAAATGCAGGTTGGCAGTGTCACACCGAAACCCTGGTAGACAGCCCTGCTTTGACTGAGAGTAGCCTGATATCGGATTTGCCACCGATGCGGTAAAGCACAGAGACAGCGGCATGGATGCATCAACTTTTACAACGACACTTAAAACGACCCGCCCCCCTTTTCTGATCCTGACCCCCGTTTGCCTGCTGATGGGGTTTGCTGCCTCAGGATACTCTCCTCAATTAAATCCTGATCTGATCTGGGTTGTACTTGGTGCTTTGCTCGCGCATATATCTGTCAATATGCTCAATGAATATCAGGACTTTAAAAGCGGCCTTGATCTTGTCACCGACCGCACGCCGTTCAGCGGCGGAAGCGGAGGTTTGCCCGAACATCCGCAGGCGGCAGGTTGGGTACTGGCCGGAGCTGTCCTGTCATTGTTGTGCGTTGTAATCATCGGTGTTTATCTGTCATTAGCGTACCCCGCCTTGTGGCTGTTGGGCGGCATAGGGGTGCTTCTGGTGTGGTTTTATACCTCGGTCATTAATCGTTTACCCTACCTTTGTTTGTTTGCTCCAGGGCTGGGGTTTGGCGTTCTGATGGTGGTAGGGACGGCTATTGTCGCAGGACTTGAGCAGCCGGTTTGCGTGGCTTTTGGCGCGGCGGTCGTCTTTCTGATGGTAAATAATTTGCTGCTGGCAAATCAGTTTCCTGATATCGAAGCCGATAAAGCACATGGTCGAGAGCATTTGTTGATTCGGTATGGCGTTTCTGCGGGAATTCGGGCCTTTAATATCATGACCTTTTCAGTCGCCGGATTAATTGTGATGGCGGCTATGTCAGGTGTGTGGCCACAATGGGTCTTGCTGGCACTCATTCCATGGGCGCTTACGCTGAAGACGCTGACAGCTCTGAATCAGGAACGTGAGAATATTGCAGCGGCACCAGATGCCTTGGGTATGAATGTGATGGCGACACTGCTGACGCCTGTCGTGTTAGCGTTAGCTTTGCTGCTGAGCCGCTAAAAAGGTCGCTTTTAATCGGCCTCAGAAGCTTCTGTTTCTTGTGTGCGGATTAAGCGTGAAGCAAGAACTCCCGCCTCGAATAGCAGATACATCGGCAGTGCCAGAATAGTCTGTGAAATAACATCCGGTGGTGTTACCAGCATCCCTACGACGAAACAGCCAAGAAAAATATAAGGCCGTTTACCACTGAGAGACTCCACAGTAGTCATGCCGCTGAGCACCATCAGAAAGGTGGCGACCGGAATCTCAAAGGCGATCCCAAAGGCGAAAAAAATCTTCAGCGAGAAGTCGAGAATATTGCTGATGTCGGGCATGAATGAAATACCCTCCGGCCCAATGCCGGTGAAAAAGCCAAACACCAGTGGCAGTACCACAAAATACGCAAAGGCAATGCCTGCGTAGAAAAGCAGAATACTCGACAGCAGGAGAGGAATAGCGAACTTTTTCTCATGCTGGTACAGGCCCGGCGAAATAAAAGCCCATATCTGGTGCAGTATAAAGGGCACTGCAGCCAGAACGGCCAGTACAAAGGTCAGCTTGAAAGGTACCAGAAAGGGCGATGCAACACCCGTGGCGATCATCTGGCCTTCGACCGGCATCAGTACCGACAGCGGCTCAACCAGGATCAGGTAGAGATCGTTGGCGAAATAGAACAAGCCCGCAAAAATCACCAGAACGAGGAGCACCGCACGCAGCAGGCGGTTGCGCAGCTCAACCAGATGGGCAATAAGAGGCTGTTCTTGATCGGTCATTGAGGTTTTTCTTCAGATGGCTTCTTCGAAAGCTCAGGTGTTTTTTCGGCCGCCTGGTCAGTCAGCTGTTCAGGCGTGCTCTCAGTCGATGCAGGCTCTTTTTCCTGCGATGTTTCCTGAGTCACGTTAGGCTTTCTCATGGACGCTGGATTCAGAATGTCTTCATCAAGAAAGGTTGCCGCTGGATCACGAAGTTTGGCTTTCAGCTCTTCGGTGCGGGCTTGCCTTTCCAGATCTTCCTGAAAGTTGCTGACCGAGCGACGCACACGACCAATAATCAGCCCCATCGTGCGGGCTGCTTTCGGCAGCCGCTCCGGGCCGAGTACCAGCAATGCAAGGACGCCGATGACCATCAGCTCCATGAAGCCCATATCAAACATCAGGCTTTATCCTGATCCTTGGTCTTGCTGAATTCTGCGTCTTTTTCCGGAGCTTTCTCAGCTGACTGGCTGGTCAGCGATTCCGGCTTTTTATCGTCCTCGGACACGTCTTTTTCGTCAGGCTTTTCATTCATTGCGTTCTTGAAACCACGGACCGCGCCACCCAGGTCGCCGCCCATATTACGTAGCTTCTTAGTGCCGAAAATCATAATGACGATCGCCAGAATGATCAGGAGTTGCCAGATACTGATACCGCCAAGCATAGTTATTCTCCGTTATTTCTTTGTACGAGAGGCTTTTTCTTCTAAGCCTGACATGTTGAACCGGCGCGCCAGTTCGTTAATGACCGCTTCAGGGCGCTCGCCCAGTTTCGCCAGTGCGACCAGGCTATGGAACCAAAGGTCGGCCGTTTCGTAAATGACCTCTTTATTGTCACCACTGGTCTCAGCATCTTTTGCTGCCAGTATGGTTTCGGTGGCTTCTTCACCCACCTTTTCCAGAATTTTGTTCAGGCCTTTGTGGTACAGGCTGGCGACATAAGAGGAGTCAGCCTCTGCACCTTTGCGTTCTTCCAGAATATCACCTAACTGCTGAAGAATATCGCTCATAAGAATCTCAGTATATGTCACTTGGGTCTTTCAGGACGGGATCTACGTCGACCCAGTCGTTATTTTCGTACACCTTGTAAAAGCAGCTTTCACGTCCGGTGTGGCAGGCAATACCGCCAATCTGCTCAACCTGCATGACGATAACGTCGCTGTCACAGTCGAGGCGCAGTTCGTGAAGCTTCTGTACGTGGCCAGATGATTCACCTTTGCGCCAGAGCTTCTGACGCGAGCGCGAGTAATAAATCGCGCGCTGCTCTTTTGCGGTCAGTTCGAGGGCTTCACGATTCATCCAGGCCATCATCAGGATACGGCCGGTGGCATGATCCTGGGCAATGGCCGGTACTAATCCATCGTTATCCCACTTCACTTTATCAAGCCAGTTCATCATTCAACCCTGTTTCATCTGTTCTGAAACGCGAAGGATACCGTAGAGCGCCGACTGTGCCTAATGCCAAATCTGCGCCCGTGATTCCTGTATCAGCTCTTCAGTACCAGCCATATCAGGCCGGCGGCGCCGATACTTAATCCTGCAATTTCTGGCAGTGCTAATGCGTAAGACTGCCACCACAGCAAGCCGCCAGTAATGGTAGTCATGATCCCTAGTGTCTGGTGGCGCTTTTGTAAACGCTGGGCTTCGAGCGCGGCGTTCAGAACCTCTAATTGCTCCTGCATTCTCAACTGATTCTCATCGAGATGATTGAGGCGGGTCAGGGCACCGTGCATCAGGTTAGGGATCTGCGGCGCTTTTTCTACCCAGCCGGGTAGCTGACGCTTGAACTCTTTCCAGGCGGCTTTCGGACCAAAGCGCTCACGCATCCAGCGTTCAAGGTAAGGTTTGGCGGTTGTCCATAGATCAAGGTCCGGGTACAGCTGTCGGCCCAGCCCTTCGATGTTCAACAGGGTTTTCTGCAGGAGTACCAGCTGCGGCTGAACTTCCATATTGAAGCGTCTGGCGGTCGCAAACAGCTGAATCAGTACCTGCCCGAATGAAATTTCTGACAGAGGCTTCTCGAAGATAGGCTCACAGACACTGCGAATCGATGCGGCGAACTCATGAACTTTTGTCGTTGGCGGCACCCAGCCAGAGTCTACGTGCAGTTGTGCGACCTGATGATAGTCCTGGTTAAAGAAGGCCATAAGGTTCATCGCCAGATAGTGCAGATCTTCGTCGGTGAGGCTGCCAACGATACCGCAGTCGATGGCGATATATTGTGGGCTTGATGGGTTTTCGCGCGAAACAAAAATATTGCCCGGATGCATGTCGGCATGGAAGAAACTGTCGCGGAATACCTGAGTGAAGAAAATCTCTACGCCGCGCTCGGCGAGTAATTTCATATTGGTGTTCTGGGCATACAGCTCGTCGATGTTAGCCACAGGAATACCGTAGATGCGCTCGCTGACCATCACTTTATTGCGCGTGTATTCCCAGTAAACCTCTGGCATGTACAGTAGTTCGGATTCTGAGAAATTACGACGTAACTGAGTTGCGTTAGACGCCTCAATCTGGAGGTTCAGTTCACCGTAAATGGTGTGGCGGTAGTCTTCAACGACTTCAACAGGCTTTAAACGACGGCCTTCAGCGGAGTACTTAACCAGCAGTACAGCCATAAACTCCAGCAACTGCAGGTCGCGTTCAATGGTGTCCTCGATACCCGGACGGACGACCTTAACCACGACTTCTTTACCGGCTTCTGAATTCTCGCCAAAGAGGCGTGCGGCATACACTTGTGCAATGGAAGCGGCCGCGAGCGGCTTTTCGGAAAACTCGGCGAACATCTCGCTGATGGGTTGCCCGAGTTGTTCTTCGATCAGTTTGAGTGCGGTCTCGGTCGGAAAGGGGGCTACATTGTCCTGCAGATTTTTAAGTTCTGCGACAATGTCTTCGGGTATCAGATCCGGGCGTGTGGATAAAATCTGGCCGAATTTAACAAAAATAGGGCCCAAAGCTTCCAGTGCAAGGCGCAAGCGTGCGCCGCGGCTGAGCTTGCTCGGCACCGGACTCAGGCGCCATGGGGCCAGCCACAGCAGAATGCGGATTTTAAGTGGTAGCTGGTCGGTTGGAACAAGAGCATCCAGCCGGTAGCGGGTAAATATGAAGAGTATTTTCCAGAGTCGCCAGAGGTTACCCACGCTCAGTCCTCAGTCTTTTTCTTGTTTTCCAGACCGGCAATCCGGGCTTCTACACGATCCATCATCAGGCGCAGATCATCTGTCTGTGTTGCAAAGTCATCGAGCATGGCTGACGGTGTCACTGCCTTCAGCTCATCTTCGAGGTATTCTTTCGCGGCGGTGCGGTAGGTTGACCCGGTGTCACGGCCCCAGCGCCTGAGGCCACGTAACCCCTTACCGATCTGGTGGGCGACCAGGCTGCCTGTCAGCGGCTGTATGGCAGCTTCCCAATCAATGTCTAACGCCTGTACGGTACGGGTCAGATAGAGTGCGAGCTCGGTATCTCCATCCATATCGATATCGCTGTTGATCAGTTCGTGTGCTTTATCGTCGGCGCGGGCCAGCTCAAGAAAATCCGCCAGCTTGCCACTCAGTACCACCTCGGTGTCTGAGTCGGGTGTCATACTCAGAGCGATACCATCACGCAGCAGGCGAATATTAAAGCGACCCAGGCCCTCTATATCGACGGCGGCCATACGACCTTCCTGACGAGCCAGTCGTGAAAGTGTTGCTGTGTCCTGGCGAAGCGCACGATTAATAAGCCCTTCAACGGGCAGGCACATCGCCTGACTGAAGACCGCCGATAGCATCAGGGTTTGATTCCCCGGTGCAGAGCAACAACACCACTGGTCATGTTGTTGTAGCTGCAGCGCACGAGGCCGGCATCTTCCATCATCCCTTTCAGCGTTTCCTGATCCGGATGCATACGAATGGATTCAGCCAGATACTTGTAACTTTCAGAGTCGTTCGCAACAAGCTTGCCCATAAAAGGCAGGGCGCTGAACGAATACAGGTCGTAGGCCTTGCTCATGACCGGGTTCGTCGGCTTGGAAAATTCGAGGATGAGAAGACGGCCGCCTGGCTTGAGTACACGCGCCATAGAGCGCAGTGCTTTGTCTTTGTCGGTAACGTTACGCAGGCCGAAGGCCATAGTGATTACGTCAAAGCTGTTGTCTTCAAACGGCAGACACTCGGCGTTTGCCTGAACGTATTCGATGTTACCCACGTACCCCTGATCGGTCAGGCGGTCGCGACCGACGTTCAGCATGGATGAGTTGATATCAGCGAGTACAACCTTGCCCTGTGGGCCGACGATGCGTGAAAACTTACGCGTCAGGTCACCGGTGCCACCGGCGAGGTCGAGAATCTGATTACCCGGACGGGCACCACTCATATCGATGGTGATGCGTTTCCAGAGGCGGTGGACGCCGAATGACATCAGGTCGTTCATTACATCGTATTTCGCAGCGACAGAATGAAATACATCAGCCACTTTTCCAGCTTTTTCGTCGACCGAAACGGTCTCGTAGCCGAAATGAGTTGTTTTATTGTCGGACATGCCTACCTCCCAATCTGGACCGACATTCTAACCAGCCGGCGTGCGAATGTCTGCTTTCATTGGCAACGCAAGGTGGCACAACCGCACCTGTGCAACTGAAATGGCATCAGGCAATCTGCGTCATCATACTTTTCTGACTTCTGGTCAGAAGTTAACTAAGACTTAGCTGGAGCAATAAATGAATACCGTAGCTATGAAAGCAGCAACATTTTTATTCTGGGTACTGGCGATTACTGCCTGGGTGCAGGGTTGGGATGGCTTGCTCGGTTATCTGCCGACCATCGGCCTGATCGTCGCGGGTATTCACGTACTGGAGGTGCTGCTTTTCTGGGTAGCTTTCCGCAAGAAGAGCACCAACGTGCGCCTGGACGCTATTCAGGTTTTTATTTTTGGAATGTTCCATCTTCAGCGTTTTATGCCTAAGTCCTGAGCTGGCTGGCCCAGAACACAAAGCGCAGATCAAAAAAAGGGAGGCCTGAGCCTCCCTGATAATATGCTACAAACCGTTATTCGACGGTCAGTTCAACGCGACGGTTGAGCTGGCGGCCTTCTTCGGTAGTGTTATCAGCAATCGGCTGAGAATCACTCAGCGCTCTCAGTTCAATCGAATCTTTGCTTACGCCACGAGCCATCAGATAGTTACCAATGGTTTTCGCACGTTCCATCGAGATGAACTGATTGAATTCGTCACTGCCAGTCTCGTCGGCATGACCTTTTACGATGATCTTCAGATCTTTATCTTCTTTCGCCTGAGCGGCAATCTGATCCAGGTAAGCAGTCGCTTTGCCCGGCATACCAGCTTTGTTCAGCGGGAAGCGCAGCAGAGCTTCGACGGTTTTGATCAGGTCACAACCATTGCTGCCTACCATGGCCACCTTACCGGTGTCAGCACACTGGTCAACGCTGTCAGCGACGCCATCATTGTCACTGTCTTCAAAAGCAGATTTGGCTGGGATGCCGGCCGCTGTCGCTGGAAGCTCGTTGACCTGTTCTGCGGTCAGCTGGCTGTCGTCAGTCATATTGTTGCTGGCTACTGTGCTACCCGCTGCCGCAGTTGAAGCTGCAGCGACCGCAGCAGAACCGAAACGGTAACCCACTTCGATGACGTAATTCATGTGTTCTGGATATTCGTTGATCATGTCATCGTAACGAATTTCAGCGCGGGCAAAGATACGCTCCGAAGAATCGTATTGCACACCGGCGCCCAGAGAAGCCAGAGCGTTTGAGGCGCTGCCACCGTCGGTGCGCATTTCTTCAAAGCCCAGGCCTGCTGTCAGGTAAGGTTTCAAGGCGTCGTCAGACAGGAAATACAGGCTGCTGAAGCGGAACTGCTCGATATCTGCGCGAGAATCGTCCTGGATGATGGATGGGATAACAAAGCTACCCTCGAGAGCGAGGCTGTCTTTGAGCATGTAACCCAGAGAGAGTTCGTTGGTGTAACTGTGTTTCATGTGATCGCCGAAGTGATCAACACTGATTTCGTTTTCAGTGTGCGCGGCGCCCACCGTGAAGTAGTAAGGTAATTCCTGAGCCATAACTGACGCAGAGGTCGCGGCCAGAATGGCTGCGCTAAGTACTGAATGTTTCATAATCAATCCCCCAATCGATTGCCCACGAACTTTACCTAAGCTTGCAATTCAAAGCTACAACGGCGACGCGCCGTTCATACACTTGGCAGGCATTTAGCAAGGAAAGCGATCACAAAAGTGGTACTTTATTCGTACTTATTAGCAAAGGCTTAATTACTGACTCCATGGTTTCTGATCCTCATCATTTGCTGACCCAGCGAGGATGAAATACTCTGAGCGCCATAACGATAATAACTGGTATTTCTCACATGGACTCCGTCACACTGCCTTTGCGGATACCCTATATTCTGCGTGCAGGCATCATTATCACGCTGGGCATCAGTGCCTGGGCAATCGCTGCCTACATTGTTTTGTCGGTGTGTCCTCCTGAGCAAAGGATGCTGGCTACTTCATTGATGGCGACCAGCGTTTTCTGCTTCTGTGCTCTGGCATTCCTGGGCACCCGGGAGTTGCTGATGAACAATCTCGCATGGCGCGTCGATAATCGTGACTGGCGGTTCTGGTTGTTTCTGGTGGGGTCACATCTTTGCTCCATTCTTCTGATGGACGTTGCTGAGGTACCTTCCGAAAGTGCGCCCTACGCGGTGTTGATGGTGGTGAACTCGGCGTCTCTTGTTGTCCGTTTTTCACCCAAATATTCACTCAGCTTCAATATGTTGGTCGCCGTGTTGTTTGCGATGCAGTTCCCACAGGATCAATGGCTTATTTTCTGTTTGTGCATGCTTATGCAGCTGGTCTTGTGGAGCTTTGGCCTGAGTATCGTAGTTGAGATCAGTGAGGTCAGGCGTCTGCGGGTTATGGGTGATGAGCTGCGCATGGCACAGGCTCAGATAGCCGAATCTGAACGGATGCTGGAAAGGCGTAATATCCGTCATAACCTGCACGATAATATGGGGCACGAGCTCGCGACTCTGCATATGAATCTTCAGATTCTAGAGCAGCAGGCCGGTCGCTTAGAGTTGTCTGATGATATTGTCGCGCCTCTGGAACGCTCGCGGGATGCCAGCAGGAAGATGTTCGCTGTTCTGGATGACATTGTATCGGGGTTACGTCAGGTGCCTTCCGCTCATTTCTATGATGCTTTAACCGATCTGGTTGATCAGGCTACAACGCTTCAAGTCACGACCTTGTGGGATGAGAAGGTGAAGATCTCCGACCCTCAGTGTTGTGAAACTCTGCTGTCAGTGGTGCGTGAGTTTCTGACCAATGTGATGAAACACTCTGCGGGGCGGGAGGTTGAAATCCGCAGTCACTACAGTAATGGATCTATCGAACTGAAGCTGACAGATCTGGCTGAGTACATGGGTGAGTTCAGCTACGGCAATGGACTTTCAGGTGTGGAAGAGCGAATAGCCGCGATGGATGGCTGCTTTTTGGTCGAAATGTCTGACCAGAATCAACTGACCTGGAGCATCAGGTTGCCGGAGGCCAGCGTATGATGAAACTCGTTCTGGTAGATGATCAGGCTCTGGTACAGCAGGGCGTAGCAACCCTGTTGGAAATGTCGGGGGCGTTCGAGGTCGTTGCCACTCTTGAGTCTGGGCAGGCACTGACGGACTGGTTAGGCGAGCATCCTTCCGGGTGTGATCTGGTACTGCTCGATTTCCATATGCCTGGTCAGGACGGTATAGAAACCCTCAACTCTCTGAAGCCAGCACTCCGTACACCTGTGGTCTTTCTCTCGACCTTCGCGGATGCGGCGCTAAGTCGTGAGGCCCGTCGTAATGGTGCTTCAGGCTGGTTGGCAAAGAGTGTGGAAATAAGTGAGCTGGTCTCCGCGCTTCAGGCCGTGGCGGCTGGTGAACAGGTATTTCCGGCGTTGAACCATCACTCTCAGGATTGGGATCTGAGCGCCCGGGAGTTCGAGGTGGCACGCTGTCTGGTCGCAGGTATGACGAATCAGCAGATCGCAGATCAGTGTTGCTTGAGTCTGGGGACAGTGAAGAACTATACGTCCAATCTTTTCAGTAAACTTGAAGTGGCAAATCGTGCTCAGGCGATTGCGGCACTGCGGGAGCGCGGTATTTCCTGAGCTGACCTGAACTGTGTCTTGTCTTTTGTATTGTTTGTGTATAGCTTTTGTATATATTACTTATGCACACAGACTCAGGAGATAACCATGCAGCACCTCACCCGTCTCATACTGCTTACTCTGACAGCTTTATCTCTGTCAGCCTGCCGTATTGTTGAAACTGTTCCTTTTGTTGATATCCCGCGCTATATGGGGCTCTGGTACCAGATCGCCGCCAATGAAGTCTCGTTTAATGAGGGGCTGGTTGGGGTAACCGCAGAATACACTCTGCTCGAGGACGGCTCGGTCGAAGTGCTGAATAAGGGATATCAGGACACTCTGGACGGCGAACTGAACCAGATCACAGGCAACGCAACCATCTGGGATGAAGAGACGAACTCCAAGCTCAAAGTTGTGTTCCCCGGAGCGCCAGACCTGCCTTACCCGAACTATCTGATTGTTGTTCTGGATGAGGCGGGGTACGAGTATGCGGCGGTCACTGATCCGTTTGAATACACCCTGTTTATACTGAGCCGCTCGCCGGAGATGAGCGAGAACACATACGCAATGATTCTTGGTGAACTGGAAGCACTGGGCGTGGATACGAGCGAGCTTGTTATTACTCCGCAGGCGTTGCCTGAGGAGTAATCAGCTTAAGTACTTCGGGCGCAACATTATCGGCCAGTGTCGGTTGCGCCTCTGTTGTGGGATGAATGCCATCGTCCTGCATCATGCCATCTACTGTCGCCACGCCCTCCAGCAGGAAAGGCACCAGACCTGTGTTGTAACTTCCTGACAGTTCTATATACAGAGTTCTGAAGCCCTCTGTGTATGCTGGCCCATAATTAGGTGGGATCTGCATGCCAGCCAGAATAACCTCCGAGCCCGATTCCTGTGTGGCCTTAATCATGGCCGTCAGATTATTTCTGACCAGCGAGAGTGGTGTACCTCTCAATGCGTCGTTGCCGCCGAGTGCAAGCAGGGTGACGTCGGGTTGATGGCGCTTTAATAAGGCGGGTAAGCGGCTCCGACCGCCAGAGGTGGTATCGCCGCTTATTGCTGCAACGACAACAGTGAGTTGCGGAAACCGGTTCTGCAGTTTCTGCTCTAATAGCAGAGGCCATTGTTTTTCTACCGGGACGCCAAACCCCGCACTGATACTGTCGCCAACAATCAGCAGTTTTGGTGGTTGCTGTGTCTGTTCTTCTGCCTGCACGACCGAACAGACGAACATTGCCAGAGTAATAAACACTGACATTAACGATTTAACTTTCAGGAAACCCTTCGGTATGCCGGACAACACAGATATTACCTCTCTCAGTGCCGATCACTTAGTGAAAACAGTTCGCAGTGGCGAAGAACCTCTGACCATCCTGAAGGGTGTTTCGTTGCATATCAAGCGTGGAGAAAGTGTGGCTATTGTCGGTGCATCAGGCAGTGGTAAGTCGACATTGCTGGGTATTCTTGCGGGCCTCGATTTGCCCACGGAGGGGGAAGTCACGCTGCTCGAGCAACCCATGAGCGGGCTGAACGAAGACCAGCGGGCGGCGATTCGTGCCGGTGGTGTTGCTTTTGTATTCCAGAATTTTCATCTGCTTCAGGGGCTGACAGCGCTTGAGAACGTGATGTTGCCGCTTGAGATCGTCGGCAAAAAGAATGCTGATAAAGAGGCAACCGGGTTGCTTCATTCCGTCGGGTTGGCTGATCGGCTTGCGCACTATCCAAGCCAGTTATCGGGTGGTGAGCAGCAGCGTGTGGCATTGGCCCGTGCCTTCGCTGGGCAGCCCGAAATTCTGTTCGCGGATGAGCCTACTGGCAACCTGGACCGTGCGACGGGCGAACAGGTTGAGTCCCTTTTATTCCGGCTAAACGAAGAATCTTCCACCACTCTGGTGCTTGTTACACACGACGATCGTCTGGCGCAGCGCTGTGACCGGCGCCTGAAAATGGCGGACGGTGTGTTAGAGGAAATTGCCTGATGACAAATACCGCAGGTAGATTCACAGAGCTTCGGCTGGCGTTAAGGTTGATGAGCCGAGAATTGCGTAGTGGCGAGCTCACGCTGATCTTCCTGGCACTGGTACTGGCGGTGACTGTCACTACGGCGATTGCCATATTCAGCCAACGACTGGATCTGGCCATGCAGGCCAGTGCCAATGACATGCTCGGGGCGGACCTCCGGGTTCGTTCGACCACTCCGCTCGAAGAGGACTGGCTGGTGGAGGCCGATGAGCTGGGCCTGGAGCGAGCCCGTACTCTGACGTTCCCCAGTGTGGTTGTCGCCGGTGACGAGATGACGTTGTCGGCGGTGAAAGCGGTCGATGAAGGTTATCCCCTGCGTGGCGAGCTTCTGGTCAGGGGTATTGATGATGAAGTTGCATCCATGCGGTCGTCTGGCCCAGAGCCGGGAGAGGCCTGGGTCGAGGCACGCCTGCTGTCGTTGTTGAATATCGGCCTGGGCGATGAAGCAGATCTGGGTGGCAAAACTTACCGGATCACTGGCCTGATTGAGAAGGAGAGTGACCGGGGAGGCAACTTTTACACCTTATCACCGCGCATCATGGTGCACTGGAGTGAGCTGGAGGGCAGCCCTATGCTGGGGCCCGGCAGCCGTGTGCGCTACCGGCTGATGCTGAGCGGTGATGGCGGTCTGTTGGAGCAGTTTCAAAGCTCGGTCGAGCTGAAAGCCAATCAGTCATTTGAATCCCTGGGTGATGGAAACCGGCAGATGTCGGCTTCTCTCGATCGCGCGCGCCGCTATCTTGGTCTCGCGGCCATTCTTGCCGTCGTTCTCTCGTGTGTTGCGGTTGCGGTCAGTGCTCGCCGTTATGCTGAGCGTCACTTTGATATCAGTGCTTTGATGCGAACCTTTGGCCTGCCGCGGGCCTCAGTGCTTCGCATTTTTCTTGCCCAGCTTCTGATTCTCGGGGGCGCAGCGACCATGTTGGGTGCCTTTTTTGCTTATATTCTGCAGTTAGGTTTATTGCAGGTGTTGTCTGGTCTGATACCGGAAGGCCTGCCGCCAGCAACTCTGAGTGCGTGGGCGCTTGGGCTCAGCGCCGGCCTTTTAGGCCTGTTTGGTTTTGGCGTACCGCACCTGTTGCCCTTGTCTTCAATCAGTCCGCTCCGGGTGCTGCGAAGGGACCTTGTGCCAGTGCCGCTCAAGGGCTGGCTTATTTATGCGCTGGCGCTGGGCTCTCTGACAATTCTGCTTTCTCTTCTGACGCAGGATGTCATGCTCAGTAGCGGCCTGATGATAGGCGGCGCTGCGACGTTACTGATTTTACTTCTGTTATTGCGAGGCGGCCTGAGGCTTGCCGGGCGCCTGTTACGGAACCGAAAGCTTCCGCTCAGCCTCAGGTTTGCCTGGCAGCATCTGAGCCGTAGTCACACCGCAACAGCCGGGCAGCTACTGGCGTTCGCGATGACCCTGATGGTGATGTTGATTATCGGCATGTTGCGCACGGACCTTCTGGCCGACTGGCAACGCAGTATGCCTGACAATGCGCCGAACATTTTTGCCCTGAACATCCAGCCTTTCGAGCGTGATGCATTCTCTGAGTCACTGGCGAATCACAGTATTGAGACGCAGGCTTTGTACCCTATGATTCCCATGCGCCTGGTACAGGTGAACGGTACCCCGGTCAGTGAGATGGACATTGCCGAAGATCGCTCCATCAACCGTGATCTGATTACATCCACGGCTGAAACCCTGCCTGACAATAACGAAGTCGTCGGTGGTGACTGGGCAAAGACTGCCGCAGGCCCGGGGCAGGTCTCTGTTGAGCACGAGCTGGCCGAGCGCCTGGGGCTGGGCTTAGGGGATGTACTGACTTTCCGTGCGGCTGGCGTCGACCTTGATGCAGAAATAACCAGTCTCCGTCGTCTCGACTGGACGGCCATGACACCGAACTTTTTCATGATGCTCTCACCTGATCTGACGGAAGAGTTACCCATGGGCTACATGACCAGCTTCCACCTTGCCGATGAGCATGAGGGCGCACTGGTTTCTCTGATCCGGAAATACCCGGGCATCACCTTTATTGATACCCGCGCGATTCTTTCGCAGGTGCAGACCTTGCTGCAACGACTGACGACCGCAGTCGAGCTAATTCTGGTGTTTGTATTGCTGGGCGCTGTTCTGGTGATGTTATCTGTGTTACTGACATCGACACGCGAGCGACTGACTGAAGGGGCTGTGCTGCGGACCTTAGGTGCAGCGCGGAAACAGCTGCGTCAGGCACAGTGGGTTGAGTTCGCACTCCTGGGTGTACTGTCAGCCGTGTTGGCCTTAATCGGTGCGGAGTTAGTGACGGCGGGTTTGTATATTGGCCTGCTGGATATTCCCTACAGCAGTCTTGGCTGGGCGTGGCTCTGGTTGCCGCCGGCAACGGCCCTTGGATTGGCGATTCCGGGCAGCTTGATGCTGCGCAGAGTCAGTCGGGTTCCGCCGCTGACCGTATTGCGGGAAGGCTGATCTGGATTTGTCTGATTTGAGAACACCCGCTCAGTCGATCAGCTCAGCCGGGTTCTCGAACATGCCGAGCGGAGTTTCCAGAATAGCGCCCAGGGTGCGTATCATGTCGCGCTCTTCCATCGTGATTTTGCCGTCATGATGCACACACACAGAAATGGCGCGCATGACCCGCTCCCGAACTTCCGGTGCACTTGCGATCAGAGCACTCAATGCTTTATTCAGCGGTTTCAGGCTTTTGTGCGGCGCGTGTTCCGGGTTGCAGTCCCGCATCAGTAGTTGCTCTGATGTAATTCCCGCTTCAAACGCAAGCACCGCAGTCTGATAATTTTTCGTTCCGGCATGGGCGACGTACGCCAGCACAACAGCAATATCATCGGCAAGTGCGTGGGCAGACTTACGCTTCTGACGGAAAGCCGGGAGGGTGCCGAAGTGGCGCCCGAGGTATTGCAGAATCAGCCGGTACAGACACCACTCGAACAGGTCGATCTTGTTATCCAACTGAATCATGCTGACCAGGGTCTGATTCATCGTGCGGTACTGCTTGAGGGACATACGACGCAGTGCCGGCATTGCCCGCTCGACCAGCTCAAGGCGCACCTCTTTGTCTGAGCGTCTGGCTTCATTCAGGTAGCGCAGGGCTTCGCGGAAGGTGTCGCTGCCATGCCTTTGCTGAATCATATTCTGCTGCTCACGCGCCGTCTCTTCGGTCGAGCCACTCATCAGCAACGCAAACACCAGAGCCTCTGCAGACATCGCGTTAATGATCGCGATTTCACTTCTGAGGAGTTCTTCACCGCGTGCTTCGTAAGGTATCGCTTCATATCCGGTATCAGCGTGAGCCACTGCAGTATCTGTACTATCGACGTTTTCAGGTGCCTCGCCCTGTCCGGCAGAGAAACCGCTGATGGCATCGCTGTCGTTGTAGGCAAAGTCCCGAACTTCGATATGCTGCATTCGTGGCTTCAGATAATGCCCGTCCCAGCCCGGCTGAATTTTCTGAATACGTTCATCCAGCGGTGGGTGCGTTGCAAACATGGTGCGGCGAAAGCGCATGACCGGACCAAAAAAGAAGTGCGATACCTCCAGCGCCGACGGTGAACCAACGCGGGAGCCCGCGCCATAACCGATGACTTTGAGAGCGCCACTGATACCATCAGGGTTACGAGTAAACTGCACAGCGGATGCATCCGCAAGAAACTCACGCTGGCGACTGACCGCCGACTTGATCATGCGGCCGAAAAATTCGCCGCCGTAGCCAATCGCCATCAGTGCAAACCCGAAGGCGGCAGCCCGTGGGTCTGTGCGACGTGTCGTAAAACCGCGGTTGTGTGAGCCGCGGACAATCATACGGCCGATTTCACCAATAAACACGATGCCATAGATGATGCCGGTAAGGCGCATGTTCATGCGCATATCACCGTTGAAAATATGACTGAATTCGTGGGCGATAACTCCCTGAAGCTGGTCACGTGTGAGTGCCGATATTGCGCCTCGCGTGACACCAATAACGGCATCGCTCGGCTGGTAGCCTGCGGCAAAGGCGTTAATGCCGGAGTCTTCCATGACGTAAACATCCGGGACGGGCATACCCGAGGCGATAGCCATTTCTTCAACGACATTCAGGAGTCGCCTCTCATCCGCTTCGCGGCTGCCAGGGTCAAGCAGTGTAGCGCCCAGAGAATCTGCCACGTCACTTCCTTTGCTGAGCGATAGCTGCCTGAAAAAACTCGAAATCATGATCACGGCCATCGTCGTGAAGCTGACGACAGCCCAATGCTCGCCATCATAAATCTCAAAGGCCCGTGAGCCCTCGGTTGATGAATAGGTTGCGAAGTGAATACCGGCAATAAACAGCAGGTTAACTGTCAGGACAACGGCGATGACGGCGAGGCTGAACAACAGAATGAGGCGCCCGGTGTTACGGCGCGCCTCTTCCTGATGGCGAAAGAAGTTCATACGTTACGCGGGTCTCAGAAGCTGATCTTGGGTGCGTCTTCGAGAACTTCGCGGTTTTCGAATTCCAGTAGTGTCGCGTCTTCTCTGTGGCCGAAAGCGCCGGCAACGACGACGGCTGGAAAGCTCTGGCGGTAGGTGTTGTAGTCCATGACAGAGTCGTTATACGCCTGACGGGCGAAGGCAATGCGGTTTTCGGTACTGCTCAGTTCTTCGGTGAGCTGCATCATATTCTCGTTTGCCTTCAGCTCCGGGTAAGCTTCCATCACGACATTCAGGCGGCCGAGTGCGCCAGCCAGTGCGCCTTCAGCCCCCATTAACTGAGCCATGCCACCACTGTTCGCAGGGTCGCCACCAATTGCCTTGAGGCCAGCGGCGGCTTCGTTGCGCGCGCTGATCACGGCTTCCAGAGTATCCCGCTCGTGACGGATATACTCTTTCGCTGTTTCAACCAGGTTAGGAATCAGGTCGTAGCGGCGTTTTAATTGCACATCGATCTGAGCGAAGCTGTTCTGAAACCGGTTTTTAAGAGCGACCAGTTTGTTGTACACACTGACCAGTAAAAGAATAAGTCCGGCGATTACTGCCAGTAGAATGATGCCTGTTGTTGTCATTGTCCGTTCTCCGTATGTTCAGGTCAGGGCGTTATCGCTGCCACTGACCTGAACCGTCCATGTAAAATTCGCCGCTGCCCTGAGCTTTTTCAATCAGTTTTTCACCTGCAATCCGCTCGATGTTGACCAGTTGCGTGTTCTGCTTGTTCGCGATTTCCTGATAGCGGGCTTTACGCTTGGCGTTGATATCGACCACCAGAGCGGCCGCTTCGGGGCTGTTTGCACTGATGAGGCCGAGGTAACCATTGGGTTGCTCACCGACAAGGCCCATGTTTTTCGCATCGTCCAGTTCCAGGGCCAGTGCAGCAACACTGAACAACAGGCCAGCGACGAAGGTTGTCATTTTGCTGAGTTTCATCGTCTTCTCCTTGTTCAGAACAGATCGTCTTCGGATTCAAACAGTTGCTCGAGGTCCTTTTCGACCTTTACCCGGACTTCGTGCTCAATTTTGACGTTAAGATTGATGGTAATCGGCTTTTCCGGGGCGGCTACCTTAAGCGTGCAGGCTGTCAGTGGTGCCAGCAACAGCAGAATCAATAGAGGGTTTTTCATGGTCAGAGTCCTTACCTGTCTCAGGCTTACTCTATCTCACGGGGCATGATGTGGGAACGGGCGGGCGTAAGGTTTGGTATAAGAATCACGAAAATAACAGCCTTCAGAGAGCCTCTGAGGCAGAATACTTGCGCTGAATCATGTCCAGTCGTTCAAACCCGGACGATTTGTAGCTATAATGCGTGCACTAAAATTACGACAAGCCTGATTGGCACTGGATGAGGACATCTTCGTGAAGCAACTGAAAGCATTGATTCTGGCGGCCGCCACTCTGGTCATGGCTCAGGCATACGCCGAGAGCGACGCTCAGATTGAGAAAATCCGCGAGCGCATCGCTCCGGTCGGTGAGGTATGTGTAGGCGCTGAATGTGGTGGCGTTGCAGTGGTTGCTGGTGAACCTCGCACGGGTGAAGAAGTTTACAACACTGCCTGTACTGCATGTCACGGTGCTGGTGTACTGGGCGCACCTAAGAAAGGCGATACCGCTGCATGGGATGATCGTCTGGCGAAGGGGATGGATGAAACACTCCAGAATGCCATCAACGGTATTAACGCTATGCCTCCAAAAGGTAACTGCGCGACCTGTTCTGATGATGAAATCCTGAACGCGATCAAGTACATGGCTGGACGTTAATCGTCGTAGTCTGTCTCAAGAGAAACCCGCTTCGGCGGGTTTTTTATGTCTGCTGTTCTTATCAGAAAGTGTGATTGCTGAAAGCCTGTTCGTCGGGAATATTGCACCCAGGATTCTCTGGCAGTGACTGAAATCCGGCTTTGATGTTTTTTTTGTTACCAATGGTTAGCGTTGCTGGAAGCGGCGTCCGTCTTGTCTATAAGTATTCCCATCAAATGAATACCGCTGAAAGAGGGATGTCTTATGGCACATGATGACGATCTGCACGAAGATGAGTTTAACGATCAGGATTCGCACGAGGAATCTGGCGAGCAGGAAACCGGAACAAAAGAGGCCGCCGCCTCAGATGATGATATTGAGTATGGCTCTCAGGCTGCTCGCGAAGCGCTCCGTGAGGCTATGGCGTCAGATGTCGAAGCCTTCCTGGCACGTGGCGGCCGAATTCAGGAAGTCGCTTCGGACGTGATGGGTGATCCTCCACGTAAGCCTCAGACCAACTACGGTAGCCGTCCCATCTGAATCGACTCGTTTGCTATGAGTCTGTCATGCCAGTCGCATAGAACGGATAATTCTTTTTATGTGACTGGTCGTTTTCTGAGCAAGTGCTAAAATAGTCAGGCAAGTTGATTCGCAAGGATGCAGAAACATGACCAGCCATTCCAGAAAATACCGCCGCCGTTTACACGCCTTACCCGCTGCACTGGCCCTGTTCGTATTCGCCGCTCTGTGGCTATACAGCAACACCACGTCTGCTGATGTACTGCTTTCCGCAAAATCCATCGACGATTGGAACAAAGACTGCCGCCATTGCTCTATCGAGCCTCACTATGACGTTATTAAGGGCGAAATCGTACGTCTGGAAAGCCGGATGGGGCGTGCTCTGTTAAGTCGCCCGTTTGTCAGTGAAGGGGCGAGGCCTCAGCTAAGCTGGCAGTGGTCACTGGATCAGTTTGATGAAGAAACAAGTGCGGCGCTGATGCGCGTGACAGTGGACTTCTCAAGCACAGAAGCCGATCAGACCTATCGCCTGCATTATGTGTGGAACCCGGCGGAGCGCACGACACATCGTGAAATAATCGAAGAGAATGAATTCGTCTGGGTAGTCAGCGGTGCTCAGCAAGCGCCACGTCGCTGGTATTCTGTCGTGCGTGACCTGAAGCAGGATTTCGGCAGGTTGGCTGAGGATGTACCTGAGGATATTTCCGTCACCCGTATTGAAGCGGGCATAGGCGAGCCGGATGGGCGCAAGGTCCGCAGTGGTGGTTACATCAGCGAACTGACGGTCAACTACCTTCCAGAGCCTTTATCGCTTGAACCAGTTGCGACCAGTGACTGAATTTTCCATCGGGCTGACAATCCGCCAACGGCCAGTCAGCCTGCTTATTATTAAACCAGAGAGTTTTCATGCCTACGGCCTGAGCTGCCGCGACGTCCTGCTCCGGGTGATCACCAATGTGCAGTGCCTGTTGAGACTCAACGCCTGCGTGCTGAAGTGCAGCCTCGAACATATCCGGTGATGGTTTGGCTTCGTAGTCATCGGCTTTCAGGTGACGATCAAAGAGATGGGTATGCCCTGCGATATCCAGATCAGCATTGCCGTTCGTCAGAGCAATCAGAGGGTAGGACGCCTTCAGCTCTGTCATTACTTCAGCAACACTTTCAAACAGTATTAAGTCGGTGCTGCGCGCCTGATAGAAGGCTGCAAAGGCATCCTGTGCCATGCGTCGGGCGCTATCAGAGTCGTGGCCAGACTGCAGGAAGATACGGCGCAGTAATTGAAAACGAAATTCGGACACTTTGCCCGTCAGCTCAGGGTAGGCTGCCGCCAGATCTTTCTTGTAGGCGTGAAATTTTTCCGGTGGATAAAATTCAGCTGTCACTGGAGAGTGCTTGCTGATCCAGTCGAACATTGCGCGTTCTGCTGCGATCAGCGCATCGGTCGGATCCCAGAGTGTGTGATCCAGGTCGAAGGTGATGAGCCCTAAGGTCATGTTCAGCTGACCGGAATCTGCGGTAGTCGCAGCGCCAGTACGTCGGCAATGAAGTCGAGGAACAGGGTGTCCACCGAGCTACGATAGTAACCTGGATCTTCACTGGCTACTGTCAGTATGCCGAGGTTGTCTTTGCCGCGGATATGAGCCGCTGCAACAGAGCGGCAGGCGGATTCATCGACGCCCAGGAGTTGGGCAATGTCGGCCTCGGGCAGTTGTCCGCAGATGGCTCTGTGGCCTTTAAACAGGCGGTGCACTGAGCGTTGTACTTCACTGCTGTGAATCGCAATCAACGGTGGCTCAAGCTGACGCTCGGTAAAGTGCAGCATGGCCCAGGCATCGACCGAAAAATCTTTACGCAGAGAGTCATCCAGAGCAGCCTGAACGTCTACCCAGGTCGTGGCCTCTACCAGCGCCAGTACCAGCCGTTTGCTCTTTTCGAACAGCTGGTCGTTACGGCGGGCGTTTTCAAGCAGGTCAGACAGGCGCTGTCTCAGTTCAACGTTGCGTTCACGGTGCACGGCAAGCTGACGTTCAACAAGGCTGGTGGCCGGACCGCTATTGTGTGGAATCCGCATACCTGCGAGCAGGTCGTCCTTCCCGATAAAGAAGTCGGGATGATCTTCCATATATGCGATTACGTCGGCTTCGGTCAGTCGCGGGGTCTGGCTCATGTCTGTCTGTTCCTTAGAGGTCAGAGGTTTACTTTACCTTCGAACACCCGTTCAGCCGGGCCTGTCATTTTCACTGCGCCTTCGCCGTCCCAGTCGATGAACAGGTCACCGCCCGGCAGGCTGACTTTGACGCCCTGATTCAACCAGCCGCGAAGCTGGCCTGAAACTACCGCGGCGCAGGCACCGGTACCACACGCCAGGGTTTCACCTGAGCCGCGTTCGAACACCCGCAGGCGAATATGATGTGGATTCACAATTTGCATAAAACCGACATTGACGCGGT
The DNA here is from genome assembly GCF_002297765.1 of Thalassolituus sp. UBA675. Classification (NCBI taxonomy): domain Bacteria; kingdom Pseudomonadati; phylum Pseudomonadota; class Gammaproteobacteria; order Oceanospirillales; family Oceanospirillaceae; genus Thalassolituus; species Thalassolituus sp. UBA675. The sequence continues at coordinate 64,474 of NZ_DBNJ01000004.1, read as the reverse complement.
TCGGGAATTCCCTGCAGGACTCCACCGCCGGGCCCCAGGTTTCGACCGGAGCAGTATCGATGTCGTCGACGCGGATCACCGCATGTGGGTTCCCCATAGAGACTGCCCCCAGGTTGATAATACCGACGTCAGGCACATCAATGGTGTACTCGGTAGCAAAACCATCGGCAATAAACGGGATTTTCTCCGGGATCAGCTCAGGTTTGCCCATATCGACCATGACCTGTCGGTCGTCGGTCAGGTGCAGTTCCATGATACCGCTGGCTGTCTCAACACGAATGTCACGTTTGCCTGTCAGGTTCTGGTCGTAGACGAAACGGGCAAAACAACGTGCACCGTTGCCACAGTTTTCAACTTCACTGCCGTCGGCATTGAAAATCCGGTATTGGAAATCGACATCCGGACGGGTTGGCTTTTCAACGACCAGCAGTTGGTCGAAGCCGATACCAAAGTTACGGTCCGACAGTTCGGCAACACGCTCCGGGCGAATGTTCGCACTCTGCGTAATCAGATCAACGACAACGAAGTCGTTACCGATACCATGCATCTTGCTGAATTTAAGCCACATATACTGTCTCTTTATCCGGGCTGATATTAATCGGGTAAGCAGCTTTCGCCAGCAAACAATGACGCGACGGTTTCGCGTTCACGGACGACAAACGCCTTATCGCCGTCGACCATAATCTCAGCGGCACGGCCACGGCTGTTGTAGTTTGATGCCATGACAAACCCGTAAGCACCTGCCGACATTACCGCGAGCAGGTCTCCGGCAGCAATTTTCAATGGACGATCTTTGCCCAGAAAATCTCCGGTTTCGCAGACAGGGCCGACGAGGTCGTAGGTGCGCTCTGGCTCAGCGGAAGTCTCGGATACCGGAACAATGGCCTGCCATGCGCTGTAGAGGGCAGGACGGATCAGGTCGTTCATTGCGCCGTCGATGATGGCGAAGTTCTTGTGCTCATTGAGCTTCAGGAACTCGACCTGAGTCAGGAAGACCCCGGCGTTCGCGGCAATAGAACGGCCCGGCTCAAAAATCAGTTTGAAGGTGCGATCGCCCAGACGCTCTTTTACCGCGGCAATGTACTCTGCCGGAGTAGCAGGCTGTTCATCCTGATAACGCACGCCGAGACCACCACCAAGGTCGAGGTGTTCGATGGTGATGCCACGCCCGCTGAGTTCGTCGACCAGTGCAAGAACGCGGTCGAGTGCATCAAGGAAGGGATCAATTTCAGTGAGCTGGCTGCCGATATGGCAATCGACGCCCTTTACGTCCAGGCCCGGGAGGCCTGCGGCTTTTTCGTAAATGCGTACGGCGTCGTTAATATCGATACCGAACTTGTTGTCTTTCAGGCCGGTAGAAATGTATGGGTGAGTCTGTGCATCAACATCAGGATTCACACGCAGGGATACCGGTGCTGTTTTTCCCAGTTCTGATGCTACGGCGCTCAGGCGCTCAAGCTCGGCTTCAGACTCAACGTTAAAACAGTGAACGCCCACTTCGAGCGCACGCTGCATTTCATGGGCTTGTTTGCCAACACCGGAGAAAACCACTTTCGAAGGATCACCGCCAGCCGCGATAACGCGCTCCAGTTCACCGATGCTGACGATATCAAAACCAGCGCCCAGTCGTGCCAGTGTGTTCAGAACCCCCAGATTAGAGTTTGTTTTGACCGCGAAGCATACCAGATGAGGCCACTCACCCAGAGCATCAGTATAGGCAAGGTAGGCTTGTTCGAAGGCACTGCGCGAGTAGACGTACAGAGGCGTGCCGTGTTCTTTGGCGAGTGCGGCCAGAGAGACGTTTTCGGCATGCAGGCTGCCGTTCTGGTATGAAAATGCTGACATGGGCTTACTGCTCTTGTTCTTGTTCGGAGTCTGGAAGATAGAGCGGACCTTTCTGACCACAGGCACTGATGCCAATTGCGAACAGCAACATCAGAGACACACAGGCGATGGTTTTCAGGTTCATGGCTACCTCCCACATAATGCCACGCATTATACGGGCAATGGTGTGCTATGTCTGCGCCTGAGCGCGTCCTTTGCGGGCCGGGGAATAGGTGGCGGATGATGGATGGTTTAACAGGTGCTCCAGCCGTTGTCTGAATTGCAGATGGCGGGTCAGGTGACGGTTGTCATCGATAGTGATATCGCTTAACCAGACAGGTTGGGCGTGGTCGTGGGCACGTGCAGCAATAATCGCTTGCCGTGCCTCCTGCAATAACTGAGTGCCTGACGTGGCTTGTGACAGCGTGACGCCATTGACGGATATTTCCAGAGCCGATTTTGTGTGCGATTTAGCGCTGACTTCAATGGTTGCAGGCTCACGGGCTTCCACGGGGATACGGCGACGTTCCGCACTGAAAGACAGGGTTTCGCCATCGAGCAGCAGTTCGCTCAGGTGCAGGGGCCAGCGCTCTTGTTGCAACTCATCAGCCCAGCGTTGATTCAGTCGGCGGATGAACCTCAGTAAAGGCACCAGGGTCGAACGAATATCCGAGCCACTTTGCTCCTGATAATGCAATGATCCGTACTGGTCCATCACATAAAGAAAAACTTTACCTTTCTGGCGCCAGTACCAGACGTGCCATTGGTCGCCTTCGCCCTGTTCCAGGATCAGGCGCAGAGGGCTGCTGGGCAAAGCATGACGGTCGAGGTGCCAGCGCCGGAAGCGTGGCCGGGGACGGGCGAGGAGCTTTATCAGCGCTTTGAGATTCTCAGCGTGGTGACTGACGACCTCTCTGCGACGGTATTCAATGAGATGAAAGCTGTCTCCTGTCTGCAGCAGATAAGGCGCAGGTTTAGTCTGTGACAGGTGATCAATCAGGTCGCTGAGTAATTGCTCGAGGCGTTTCTGAATCGCCACCGATCGAACCTGGCAATGACAGTGAATACGCCATTCTGGCCAGGCTTGGGTATCAGCTTTACTGCGGAAATTGAGTACCTGCAGCATCGCCTCGTGTACGGTATCAGCGCCAGAGTAGTAACTGACCTGCCATTCTCCCCAGCTGGTGATGGTGAGAAGCTCGACCGACTGAACCAGGTTCTCGCGACTCGAGCTGAAGCCCAGAGCATCGTCACGATTGCTTATTTTCTGCATGCCTCGCCGTGACAGTGACTGCTGCGGATTAACGCCCGGATTGACGAACAAATGCCAGCGCAGAGGCGTCTGGTCACTGGTGAAGTCGATGCTCTTTTTGCCCGGCAGGGGGATCTCCATGATGTCCTGCAGCAGAGATCTGAGCTCATATTGCGTCACTGGGTTATGCGCCGGATACAGTGCAACATGGGAGTGACTGGTGAGCATGCCGTTGCGCCGGGCAAATACCAGGGCCTCTATGATTGAAGGCGTCTGCATCAGTACCGCGCTGTCGTCTCCCGGACGCCAGCTGCCGGGTATCAGTTGCCAGATGCCTTCTTTGAGGTTGAGGGTGAGCTTTTCCTCTTCCATGTCGCTGCGGATTTTAGGGTTGATGTCGATGATCTTCCCTGGCTCGGCCCTGAACGCAGCAAACAGTTGATTGCCGAGTACCCTGAGGTCGCGTTCTTTAATGTGCAGGGATTGAGCGTGTTCCTGCGAGAAGGTCGCGAGCGCCCGATAGCTGTTCAGCATCTGTGTTACCAGTGCATTGCGCTCGTTCATCACTTTACGGGCGGGCCAGCTTTGGCGACTGTCCAGCTCGTCCAGATAAGTGTAGGTCCACCCCCATTCTTTGATCTGCTCTTCAAGCGCTTTCACCCGGCGCTGTTGGCGCTGGTTACCGAGGAGTCGCGTCAATTGAACGCCTGATTTGAAGTAGAAAGCCCTGCGCATGAGGTCACGCAGGTCGCCTTCATCTTCTCCGAGGTGGGATTCAAGCCGACGTAGCATAAGAAGGTAGGGGTCGGTATTTAAGAGGTCAGCGTTCCCCTCCTGAACCTGTTTGCGGAAATCCCAGGCTAGGGGGCGGATATCAGGGTATGCCGAAGCATATTCCCGGTTGAGCAGGAGTTTCAGCAGTGACTTATATGGGTTGGTGAGTCCTTTGTTGAGCTGCCATAGTCCGGCGCCAACGAACTCACCGGCGGGTATGGTTGGCAGGCTGCCGACATCCAGCCAGTCGGCGACATCGATGAGATGGTTTTCTGTGAGTTTCGTCCAGTAGCTGTCGGCTTGATACTCCAGTGCTTCAGGCGTTAACCACCAGCGCGGGGTTTTTCCTGCGAGCCACAGGGCGCTGCGGTAGAATTCATCCAACAATAGCAGGTGTTGGCTGCTGCCGCAGTCCTCGCCATCGGCCGACTGGCTCTGACCGTCGCGGAAGTCTTTAAGGTTCATCAGAAAGAAGTGGACTTCCGTGCCTTGTGAGTCGGCCCACTTTTCAATGCGTGTGCACTTTTCCTGAAGAGCGCTGACCTGATGATCTGTCATCAATTCGTCGTGGCATAACCACACATCAAGGTCGCTGTTGCGGCTCTGGGCAACACTGCCAAGGCTACCCATGAGGAAGACGCCTTCAATGCAGCGTTGCCCCGGGTCTCTGGGGATCTGAGCACCACGGGCAAACTGGTGCAATGCTGAATGGTGCTCAAGTGTCGGAGTGTACCCTGTGATTCCGCACGGAGTGTGAGGCGCGACATAGCCGGGTAAGCGGGAACCGTTGCAGTGCAACAGAAGCGGCAGAACATCCAGCACGGCCTGCTGTCGGGGAGAGAGTTGTTCTCGCGCGGACGCCAGCTTCTGAGCGTTGAGGTCGAGAAAGTTCTGACGCCAGCGATTCAGAGTGCTCTGGTCCGGAATAGAGTTGGCCGGGTTCATCACTTACTGCACAAATTGGGTGTGTGTTTCAGTATAGATGGCCCGGCGTTTTTCGCCGTTTTACCGTTTCTGTCAGAATCAGCTGATCCGGCAGCCCTCCAGAAACACCTGTGCGACTTTACCCGAGACAGTTCGGTTCAGCAGTGGGTGGTTGTGGCCCCCGGAGGCAATTTCTGACGCTGTAAGTGTGTACTCGCCTCGCGGGTCGTACAGGACGGCATTAAAATCCGCTCCTTCCGTCAGGGATTGTGACAGCCCGAGAACATTGGCCGGTGTTAGCGACAGAGCGCGCACGAGCTGTTCGACTGTTAGCTCTTCACGGCTGACAAGCGTCATGGCTTGTGGCAGGAAAGCGTCGTATTGACTCATGCCCGGCTCAGCATCTGAAAATGGCGCTTTTTTAGCGGCAATTTCATGAGGACTATGGTTTGAGCTGATGGCCAGTTCACCACGCGCTACGGCCTGCACCAATGCCTCACGGTCACGTTCACTGCGTAACGGCGGCTGTACGTTGTAAAGACTGTCATAGCCGGTGACCGCTTCGTGGGTGTAGAGCAAATTGGCCAGCGGCGTGTCTGCGGTAACGCGTAAACCGTTTTCCAGCGCCTGCTGCAGCATACTGACACTGCGGCGGCAGGTAATCTGGCTGATATGAGCGCGTACGCCGGTCTGCTCTACCAGGAGAAGAATCTGCGCGAGGGCGATGGTTTCTGCCGTTTCTGGTATCCCCGGCAGGCCCATACGGGTCGCCACAGGGCCTTCATGCATGCAACCGCCACCGGACAGGCTGAGATCATTGGCATTCAGGAACAGGGGAATATCGTACGTTGCTGCGTATTCCATCAGGCGGCGCAGCACGTAACTGTTTTTGACCGGGCGGCGGGCGTTACTCATGGCAACCGCGCCAGCTTCTGACAATGTGTATATGCTGGCCAGTTGCTCGCCGGCAAGATCCTGTGTCATAGCGCCCAGTGGCAGTACGCGACTGAAACCGGCTTTGCTGGCTTTTTCCAGAATCAGTTTGACCACCGCGGAGGTGTCCGCGACGGGTTTAGTATCCGGCAAGCTGCAGATATGAGTGAAGCCACCGCGGGCGGCCGCTTCTGTTTCGCTGGCAATGCTGCCTTTCTGGTTGTAACCAGGTTCTGGTATGTGACCGCCAAGATCAATCAGACCGGGCATTAACCACTGACCCGTGGCATCGATCGTGTGTTCAATTTCACCGGCATCGGGTCTACGACCAAGTGTCGCAATGCGGCCATCAGCGACAAAGACATCGGTGATCTCATCTGTCTGGGTCTGAGGATTGATTACCCGCGCATTCGCAATATGCAGATATCTCATCAGGCAGGCTCCTCACTGTTCACGGGTGTTTGCTGGCCACTCATGGCCATCGCCATCACGGCCATACGAACGGCAATGCCGTAGCTGACCTGATTCAGGATGACGGACTGGTTGCCGTCGGCGACGGCGGATTCAATTTCAACACCGCGGTTGATCGGGCCCGGGTGCATGACGATGGCATCCGGCTTGGCAAATGCCAGTTTTTCTTTCGTCAGGCCGTAGAGTTTGAAAAACTCACCTTCTGATGGCAGGAGTGCGTTCTGCATACGTTCTTTCTGCAAGCGCAGCATGATCACAACGTCGCAGTCGGCAAGGCCGGCTCTCATGTCGTAATAAGGAACAGCGCCCATGCTTTCGATATCCGACGGCAGAAGTGTTCCCGGACCAATGACCCTGACCTCTGCAGCCCCTAATGTGCGCAGCGCATGAATCTGCGAGCGGGCAACCCGGGAGTGCAGAATATCACCGACGATGGCGACGATTTTGCCCTCGATATCGCCTTTGTGGCGGCGGATGGTGAGCATATCAAGCATGGCCTGAGTCGGGTGCGCGTGGCGGCCGTCACCGGCATTGATAATGGCGACGTTCGGCGTTACCTGTTCGGCAATAAAATGCGCAGCCCCTGAGTCGGAGTGACGAACGACGAACATGTCGCTGTACATAGCCTCGAGGTTCCAGAGGGTGTCCATCAAGGTTTCACCCTTAGAAGTCGCCGAGCGTGCGATATCCAGATTAAGGATATCGGCGGACAGACGTTTTGCTGCCAGTTCAAACGTTGAACGGGTCCGGGTACTGTTTTCGAAAAACAGATTCACCACGGTTTTACCGCGCAGCAATGGAACGGTTTTTACGGCACGTTCCTGCGTACTGATAAAGGAATCGGCGGTATCCAGTATTTCTGTGAGTAGCTCGCGGCTCAGGCCTTCGGTCGTCAGAAAGTGCTTCAGGCGTCCGTCTTCGGTGAGCTGGACTGTGTTGGGATCAGTCATGTGGTGTTCCTGTTCAGGCCAGAGTCAGAACTAAGGGGCGCGGGCCGGTCAGCTTGACCAGCTGGCCATCGTTTAATGCCAGAGTTGCTCCGCAGAGATCTGGCTGAATCGGTAATTCGCGTCGGCCAATATCCAGCAGGCATACCAGGGTAATACTGGCTGGGCGGCCATAATCAAAAAGCTCATTCATGGCTGCGCGTATGGTGCGGCCGCTCATAATGACGTCGTCGATGAGGATAATGTGTCGGTCTTCAATCGAATCCGGCAGCTCTGACCCCTGAACTTTCGGGTGCAGGCCGTGGCGGGTGAAGTCATCACGGTAGAAGCTGATATCGAGCGAGGCGACATCGTCGGTACATTTCAGCGTGTCGTTGAGTCGCTCGGCTACCCAGACACCACCTGTTCGGATGCCAACCAGTAACGGGTCATCGAGTTGGCGTTCGGTTATTAGCTCAGTGAGCTGCTCTGCAAGGTCCTGAGTGATTTGTTCTATATCCGGCAGATTCATCATTGCTCTCCTGCTTTCGGGTGTTCTGACATCCAGCTTTCCAGAATCAGGCAGGCAGCGAGACCGTCTACCGAGTAATCACCGAAGTTCTGGTGTCCGGATTCTTCGATGACCATACCTTTTGCTTCGTAACTGGTCAGGCGCTCGTCCTGAGTGTACGAAGGACGATGGAAACGTCCTTCCAGACGACGGGAAAATTTTGCCGCTCTTCGACTCATTTCTGAAGGGGTGCCGTCCATATTCAGTGGCAGGCCAGTGACAAAGGCGTCAGGTTGCCACTCATTAATGATGCGTTCCAGTGCGTCCCAGTCGGGCACTCCGTCTTTCGCTTTGATGGGTTCGAGCGCATTGGCACTGTCGGTCAGGCGCTGGCCGATGGCGATGCCGATGCGGCGCGTGCCGAAATCGAACCCCATGACGGAAGTAATGCGATCAGGAATCTGAGGAGAATCAGGCATGGCCCGACTCGTCACTGAGAAATTCGGCGCTGACGCCCAGCTTGCTGAGTGCGACGTCGTATAAGTCGCGCTGATCGAGACGGAACAGGAGGTCGGGGGTGGCTTCCAGGGTGAGCCAGGCATTCTCACGCAATTCTTCGTCTAACTGACCGGCACTCCATCCAGCATAACCAAGGCCAAGACTATAATTCTGCGGGCCCGTGCCTTGAGCAATCGCGCGCAGAATATCCTGCGACGAGGTCAGGTGCGTTCGTTCCGTGATGTTCATGGTAGCGCCCCAGTCACCGGTTTCTTCGTGCAGGATGAATCCTTGCTCCGGACTGACTGGTCCGCCCTGAAGAATGGTGGGTGCAATATGGCTGCGGCGATCAATGTCCAGCTGTTCACAGATGTCACTGAACTCAATGCTGGAGGGTTTGTTGAGCACAAGGCCCATGGCGCCGTCGGCGTTGTGTTCGCACAGGTAGGTCACCGTGCCACCAAACCAGGAGCCATCAAGCCCCGGCATGGCTATTAACAGGTGATTGCGGAGGCTGTTCAGTTCAAGCATCAGTTTGACCCCGACAGGTAACGATCGCCGGTGAACTGCCAGGTACGGATGATTTCCAGTCGATCCATCTCGCGCCGCATTTCGTTGGTGAAGGGGGCGAACGGAGCCGCAAGTCGCACAATGCGAGTGGCGGCCTCATCGAGCACTCTGCGGCCCGAAGACTCCAGCACTGCAAGCTCGTGAATACTGCCATCAGGATTGATGGATACCAAAATCCGCAAGCGGCAATTGTCGTAGCAGTTTTCAGCTTCCCGAGGGTAGTTGATTGCCCCCATTCGCTCGATTTTCTGACGCCACAGGTTTACGTAGTAAGCGTCAGCGGCTTTCATAGTCGAAGCTGCGGTCAAACGGTGAACCCGTGGCATACGTGCATAGAGCTGTCGCTCGGTATCCAGTTTTGCCTGCAGGCTGGCAATTTCCAGGCTGCGCTCCAGCAGAGTTTGCTGAGGGCCCTCAGGAATATCGGGTGTCGGGGCTTGCGGATCTTCTATCTGCTGCTGTTGCTTGGTGGGACTGCGTGTTGTTGATACCACCTGAGTGTGCTGGCTGTCCTGAGTGCGCGGTGCTGTTGGCATCTGCTCTTCACGAACATTTTCGCGGATATCGTTGGCGTGGAAATCGGCCTCGACATCCGTGGTCTGCATCTCAGCTTCGTCCAGGGTGCCGCTGCCCTGCTGATTTTCCTGGGCCAGAAAGTCGGCATCCTCTGGGGCTTCTTCACTGCGGTAGCCCGCGAGTGTTACGTCCAGCGTGGAGCTGAAAGCCGGACTTTCTTCGGCACTGAAGCTGATGCCCAGTACAAGCATGGCATGCACCATGAGCGCGACAAATATCGCGAACATCATGCGGTCGTTGCTTGATACGGTCTGGGCACTCATGGTCTGTCAGGGTCTCCGTCTTTGTGCGCGCAAGTCTGCTCTCACCTTCAGGAATTGTCCACACTGGAACGGCGGATTTCCAGTAGTGTATCGATCAGTTGTCCGGCGACGTCGATGCCGCTGTCGCGCGAAATTTCGCGAACACAGGTGGGGCTGGTGACGTTAATTTCTGTTAAGCAGCTACCAATGACGTCGAGGCCAACAAAATATAAGCCGCGTTTTTTAAGCTCTGGGCCAATGATGCTGGCAATGCGACGATCATCCTCCGAGAGCTCCTGTGTCACACCGCGGCCACCGGCAGCCAGATTGCCACGGGTTTCACCTTGGGCAGGAATACGGGCGAGGCTGTAGGGAACCGGCTCGCCGTTAATCATCAGGATGCGCTTGTCTCCTGAGGTGATTTCAGGGATGAATTTCTGCGCCATAATCTGTTGGGTGCCGTGAGCGGTCAGCGTTTCAATAATTACGCTAACGTTGGGGTCATCTTTTTTCAGGCGGAAAATAGAAGAGCCGCCCATGCCATCGAGAGGCTTGAATATGACGTCTTCATGTTCTTTGTGGAATGCTTTAAGCAGGTCTGCGCGGCGCGCAACAATAGTTGGCGACATCAACTCAGGGAAGGCTGTCGCAAATACTTTCTCGTTGCAGTCCCGCAGGCTCTGAGGGCGGTTGGCGACTAATACGCCTTCTTCTTCTGCGCGCTCCAGAATATAGGTACTGTAGATGAACTCGCTATCAAAGGGCGGGTCTTTGCGCATGATAATGATGTCGAGCTCGGCCAGTGGGCGATCCTCGAACTCGCCAAGGTCGGCCCACTGCTCTGGATTCATTGCTACCTTCAACGATGCCATACGACCGTAGGAACGGCCTTTCTGTATGGAGAGGTCAGCCTGCTCCATATACCAGAGTTCGCAGCCGCGCTCCTGTGCTGCATTTAGTAACGCAAGTGAAGTGTCTTTCTTGAAGTGGATCTCCTGAATGGGATCCATGATTACGCCAAGTCTGATAGTCATTGCGTCTCCGCTGCGTGGTCAGCCGCCATTCTGGCGGGAATAATTAATCGTCCGATTGTAACGTATCCTATTTGGCTTTTTCAGCGTTTTGTCTGACCTTTGTCAGCGACAGTCTGTTGCATCAGGCAGGGTTCCCGGTATGCTCTCTAGCCTGTCCGGGCGGAGTGTGATACAAAAGCGAAGCGTCCCGGTGGCCCCGGGGAAACGACTGATTTTCTGTATTCTTTCTATAGGACAGTCGGGGGCTCTTGCCGGTCTGAGGGTTGAGTCACAGAACTCTCTGGCCAATCAGAGTAAAACAACAACAGATAATTGGATGGTGAAAGGCCTGTCGTATGGACGATAATTTTCAAGATGTAAAGGTCATGGTGATTGACGACAGTAAGACGATTCGTCGTACTGCCGAAACCCTGCTTAAGAAAGTTGGTTGTGAAGTGATCACTGCCACAGACGGTTTCGATGCCCTGGCTAAAATCGCCGATACCGACCCGGATATTATTTTCGTCGATATCATGATGCCGCGCCTGGACGGATATCAGACCTGTGCCCTGATTAAAAATAATTCCAAGTTTAAGTCTACCCCGGTCATCATGTTGTCGAGCAAAGACGGCCTGTTTGATAAAGCCAAAGGTCGCATCGTCGGGTCTGATGAATACCTGACCAAACCATTCAGTAAAGAAGAGCTGCTCGGTTCTATCCGTCAGCACGCGAAATAAGTAAGGGGTAAGTAGCATGGCACGCATTCTTGTGGTGGATGACTCACCAACGGAAACCGAGGCTTTCCGGGCGGTGCTCGAGAAAAACGGCCACGAAGTGTTGAATGCAGAAAACGGAGCTGATGGTGTCGCTGTTGCTCGTCAGGAGCTTCCGGATCTCGTTTTGATGGATATTGTCATGCCTGGCCTGAACGGCTTTCAGGCAACTCGTCAATTAACCAGAAGCCCTGAAACCAAGAATATTCCTGTTGTGATTGTGACTACCAAAGATCAGGAAACTGATCGGGTCTGGGGGAAACGTCAGGGGGCTTCAGGTTATCTGGTTAAGCCCGTTTCTGAAAGCCGCCTGCTATCAGAGATCAACGCTTTGATCGGCTCAGAAGAAGGCTGAAGCCATGACACCATTTGCTCTGCTCACCGAGATGGAAAATCGCAGCCGACGCTTCGCGTCGCCACTGCCACAGCAGGTTGAAACCGTTTCGACCTGGCGCGGAATCGGATTTCTGCTGGGTAACGAGCAATACGTCGCCAACATGGCCGACGTAGTGGAAATTCTGCAGATGCCAAAAGTAACCCGGGTGCCCGGTGTGAAAAACTGGGTGCTTGGTATTGCCAACGTCCGTGGGCGCATGGTGTCTGTAATGGATCTTAATGGCCTGCTCGGTCAGCCATCACGTGGTAACTGGCGTAGTCAGCGCGTGCTGGTGATTGAGCAGGATGAATACCTTACCGGCCTGCTCGTAGATGCAGTGCTTGGTATGCAGAGTTTTCCGGTAGACCGGGAGGTACCTGTCCCTCAGGTGCCTGAAGCGCTCGCACCCTTTGTTGCGAAAGCTTTTGAACGCGATGGCAGGAATTGGCCAGTCATGGAATTTGGTGAGCTGTTGAGGTCACCTGAGTTTATGAATATCGCCGTATAAACACGGAACGGAAAATAATAACAATTTACTGGCCCGACGGGTCGGATCAGCATGCAGCGAGTTTGGAGAGGACGGCATGAGTGGAAACACAGTAAATCAGGGGAAAAAGAGTAACTTCAGTGCCATTGTACTGATGTTCGTTTTCCTGATCGGTTTCATTGGTATCACCATTGGGGTCAATATTTTGGCCACAAAGGATGAGCAGTATCTTGAGCACTCGGGCGAGCTGCGGGTTCTGTCTCAGGAGTTGGCGAAGAACGCGGTAGAGGCTGCTGGTGGTAAACCAGATGCATTTACCCAGCTGCGCCAGGCGCGCGATAACTTTGATAAGCGTTGGGGATATCTTGTCGCCGGTGATGATTCGAAGAGTCTGCCCCCTTCAGAAGATGCCTCGCAGTCGGGTGTTCAGGAAACCTGGAACAGTGTTCGTGAAGATGCTGACCAGATTATCCGCTCTGAGCAGATCGTACTTTCGGTTCACGAAGTAGCCGAGCTTCTATCTGAAACCATTCCTCAGTTGCAGGTTGAGTACGATGAGATCGTAGACATCCTGCTTGAAAGCGGCGCACCTGCCGATCAGGTTGCGGTTGCTCAGCGTCAGTCCTGGCTTGCAGAACGTATTGTACGCTCGGTAAACAAAGTACTGGCGGGTGGTGATGATGCCGTTATGGCCGCCGATGCTTTTGGTCGTGACGCCTCGCTGTTTGGTCGGGTACTGAACGGTATGATTCAGGGCAACATCGCCATGAACATTTCTCAGGTAACGAACGAAGAAGCAGTTTATGCACTGGCTGAAGTTGCTGAGCTGTTTGAATTCGTATCTGGTTCGGTGGACGAAATTCTGGAAACCTCTCCTGAACTCTTCCAGGTTCGTGAAGCCTCCGACAATATTTTCCAGAACTCTCGTGTTCTGCTTGAGCAGACATCGGTTCTGACCAATGAAATTCAGAACAATGCCGAAGAGCGGAACATGATTCAGCTTGGTGGTTATGTTCTTGCGTTTATTGCTCTCTTGTTTGCCTATATTTACTTCCGTACCGAGTCAAAGAGTGCTCGTGAGCGTGAGGAAGAAGCCCAGCTGCGGGAGCAGGATACCCGTCAGACTAACGAACAGAACCAGGTTGCGATTCTGCGTCTTCTTGACGAAATTGCTGACCTCGCAGACGGTGACCTGACAGCATCAGCGACGGTAACCGAAGACTTTACCGGTGCAATCGCCGACGCGATTAACTTCGCGATCGACCAGATGCGCGTACTGGTATCCTCGATTAATGATACTGCGGTACAGGTATCGTCGGCGGCTCAGGAAACTCAGGCGACGGCAATGCACCTCGCTGAAGCATCTGAACACCAGGCTCAGGAAATTGCCGGTGCGTCGGCAGCGATCAACGAAATGGCGGTGTCGATTGACCAGGTATCCGCCAACGCCTCTGAATCATCTGCGGTTGCGGAGCGGTCGGTTGCGATCGCGAACAAAGGCTCTGAGGTTGTACAGTCAACCATCAGTGGCATGGATAATATCCGTGAGCAGATTCAGGAAACATCTAAGCGTATTAAACGTCTGGGTGAATCCTCGCAGGAGATTGGTGACATCATCTCCCTGATTACCGACATTGCTGACCAGACCAATATTCTGTCTCTGAACGCGGCGATTCAGGCATCGATGGCGGGTGACGCCGGTCGGGGCTTCGCGGTTGTTGCTGACGAAGTACAGCGTCTGGCAGAACGTTCTGCCGCGGCGACCAAGCAGATTGAAGCGCTGGTTAAAACGATTCAGAACGACACCAACGAAGCAGTTATCTCGATGGAGCAGACGACCACCGAGGTGGTACGTGGTGCTCGTCTGGCACAGGATGCGGGTGTGGCGCTGGAAGAAATTGAAAGCGTATCGAATAACCTGGCAGAACTGATTCAGAACATCTCCAACGCGGCACGTCAGCAGGCGTCGTCTGCGGGTCATATTTCCAATACGATGAACGTCATTCAGGAAATTACGTCGCAGACTTCTGCGGGTACCACCGCGACTGCGAAGTCGATTGGTAATCTGGCGGAAATGGCGAATATGCTGCGTGAATCTGTGGCCGGCTTTAAGCTGCCAGAGACAGTGACTGACGCAGAATTTCATGAAGAAACCGAAGAAGAGCAGAGCACTCTCTGAGGGCTCTGACGCAACGGTCTGATACATGAGCCAGTCAATCCGCAATGGTCTGAGTACGGTCCCTGAACTTGACGATGTGCAGTTTAATCGTTGGCAGGGATTGTTGGAGGAGCGCACGGGGATGTTTCTGCCCCAGCAGCGTCGCTCCTTCTTACAGACCAGCCTGGGTCTGCGCATGCTGGAACTCGGCATCCGCGATTACGGCGAGTACTACGAAAAGATTCAGGACGGCCCTTCCGGCGTGATGGAGTGGTCGACTCTGGTCGACCGACTCACCGTCCAGGAAACACGTTTTTTCCGCGACCCGGATGCGTTGCAGCTGGTTGTCGAGCATATGCGTCGTCAGCGTCCGCGTTTGCAGGCTCGTGAAGAGACCATGGAGTTCTGGAGTGTTGGTTGCTCCTCGGGTGAAGAGGCCTACACCCTGGCCATGCTTGCCGAGGAAAACCTCGCTTCAACCGGCCTTAAGTACTCCATTACCGGTACGGATATCTCCACGATTGTTCTTCGTAAAGCACGTAGCGGCCGTTACCCGTTGCGAGCGCTTGAACGTATTCCGGTTGAGTACCACAACTGGGCCATTGCGCCGCTGTCTTCACAGCAGGTAGAAGTGGCCGCTCAGTTACGCCGTCGTTGCTGCTTCAGTCAGGTAAACATTCTTAATCTGAAGAACTGTCCTCTGCAGTCGCAGCATGTGATTTTCTGTCAGAACGTTCTTATTTATTTCCGTCGTTGGCGTCGGCGGGAAATTCTTGATGCTCTCGCGCAACGTCTTGCGCCGGGGGGCTTACTGGTTATCGGGCTCGGTGAAATGGTGGACTGGGAGCACCCGCTATTAGAATCGGTGCACAGTGGTCAGGTGACCGCGTTTGTCCGCAAACAATCCACATCGACAGGGGAGAGTGCAAGGCGATGAGTCAGGACTACATCGCCCTGGAATGGGTAAAAGGGGAAATTCAGGATACGCTGCAACAGGCTCAGCAGGCACTTGAAGCGTACGTTGAACATCCCGAAGACAGAAGTCGTCTGCGCTTCTGTTTAAGTTACCTGCACCAGGTGCATGGAACATTGCAGATGGTGGAGTTCTACGGAGCTGCGCTGCTGGCTGAAGAGATGGAAGCGGTTGCTCTGGCATTGACTGAGGGCTCCCTGAGTAATGAGCGGGATGGCCTTGAGGTACTGATGCAGGCCATTATTCAGTTGCCGCATTATCTTGAGCACGTGAAGGTCGGGCGTCGTGACCTGCCTGTGGTGCTGTTGCCAATCCTGAATGAACTGCGGTCTACCCGCGGTGAAAACTTCCTGTCTGAAACGTCACTGTTCACGCCTTACGTCGAGCACAACGCCCCGTTGACGGGAGCGCAGAAAAACCTGTTTACCCAACCCAATTTTTCGCCATGGCTGCGCAAAACGCGTCAGATGCTGCAGGCGGCGACTCTCCAGTTGCTGCAGGATCGCGACCCGGACCTGGCGAAACACTACATTAATAAGCTCTTCGCTAAGCTCAATAAGTCCATGGGTGGTACCCCTCAGGGGATTGTCTGGTTGCCTGCTCTGGCATTCAGTGAGTGGTTGCTGAACCAGGACAGCCTGCCAAAAAGCGCCAAGGTTCTGTTACGTCAGCTCGATCAACTTCTGAAAACCGGTCTTGATAAAGGCGTGGCGGCGATTAATCGTCCGCCCGCTGAAGAGCTGCTGAAAAATCTGTTGTTCTATGTTGCCCGCACTGATGCGCGTGGTGAAGCCATTCGTCTGGTGCAGAAGCGTTTCCGGTTGGCTGAAGCTCTGCCTAATGCGGAAGACGCGGAAGATCATGCGATGGGAGCAGGTTCGGATGCGGTATCGGGAGCATTGACTGCTCTGATAGAAGAGATTTCCACGGTCAAAGATGAGCTTGATCAGGTTGTACGTGGTTCTGCCGAACGCGAACCTGCTCTGACATCTATCCGCAGTACTGTCCGTCAGGTTGCCGATACTATGGGGATGCTGGGGTTAGGCATGCCACGCCGGGTAATGCAGGAGCAGGAAAGCGCGATAGTGGCGTTGCTTGAAGCCGAAGCCAGTGACGAGCAGGACAGTAAATTACTGGATGTCGCGGGTGCACTTCTGTACGTCGAAGCGACGTTAAACGGAATGATCCGTGATGGTGACACCACTAAGTCTGTCAGCGACAGCGCGATGTCCGACGCTCAGCGCGCTGTGCTTCGTGAAGCGCGTAATGTCCTGGAGCAGGTAAAAGACGGCGTCGTTTCTTACATAGCGCATCAGTGGTCAACCGAGAAATTGCAGGAAGTCCCGGCACTTCTGCACTCGATTGAAGGCTCATTAAATATGATTCCAATGCCGCGCGTCGCGGTATTGTTATCGAATCTCTCAACATTCGTCCAGCAGGCGCTGCTGGCCGACCGCCCAGCGCCGGAATGGGGCGTTATGGATATGGTCGCGGAAGTTCTCAGTGGTGTTGAATACTATCTTGAACGTTACTCTGACGAGTCAACGTCTACTGATATCGCGATTATTGAGCGCGCGGAAAATACGCTGAGCACGTTGATGCAGCGCTGCGGTATTGAATCTGCGGCGTCTGAAAATCTCTCTGATGTTGAGTTACCCGAAGGATTTGCGGATGAAGCCGTCGATGTTACCAGCTTCTCTGAAGCGCTCGGTCTCGACGATGAACTGATAGAAAGTAATCAGGATCTGATCTCCAATGTTGCCGAATCAGACGTGTCCGAATCCGATGAACTGCCAATTATTGAGCTCGAAGAGGATCTGGACGAAGAACAGCCGGCAGAGACTCTAAGCGAACCTGCAGATAACGCATTAAAAGACGCTGACGATGACTTCATTGATGATGAAATCATTGAAGTCTTCCTCGAGGAAGCAGAAGAAGTTACCGAGACTCTGGGCGAGTTCTGGCCTGCTTACCGTAAGAATCAGGATGACAGTGAAGCGCTGACCACCGTAAGACGTTCTTTCCATACTCTGAAAGGCAGTGGCCGCATGGTGAAAGCGGATGATGTCAGCGAACTGGCATGGTCCGTAGAAAATATGTTCAACCGCGTGCTCGATGAGACGATTTCTGTCAATGATGACATGATTGCGTTCGTCGATCGTGTGATTGAACAACTTCCCGGCCTCATTGAAGATTTCCGTGCTAAGCGTGCTGCTTCAATCGATGTTCAGCCATACATGGACTATGCCTTCGCCACGGCTGAGGGCAACCAGCCGGCGACTCTGCCGGGCTCATCTGCTGAGGACGATTCAGCAGATCCTGTGGAAGAAGCTGAATCAGACGTCGAAGCGGATACGCGTATCGTTGAGGATGGTACCGCTGAGAGTAATGACGTTGAGAGTAGTGCAGACGATGCTATCGGCGTGGTGGAAGAGCTGGCCAGCCCGGAAGCGACGCAGGATACCGATGCTCAACAAGAGGCAGAAGATCGTGCCGCACTGCTGGAAATCTTTATTGCCGAAGCTGAAGCACACCTCGCGGTTGTCGATGAGTTTGTTACCGAGTCGAATGAAACGGCGTGTGGTAACCAGATCAGCGATGCTTTGCAGCGAGCCCTGCATACTCTTAAGGGCAGTGCGCACATGGCAGAGCTGGCACCGCTTGCCGATGTCGCTTCTGTTATTGAAAAATTAACCAAAGAGCTTCGTGCTTTCCGTTTACCGAATACTCCAGAACTGGCGTCGTTGCTGAACGATGCTTCTGTGGCTCTGCGTTCTTATCTGACTGTCGATCAGCTTATGTTGCTCGAAGATATGCCAGAAGCACCCGCTTTAATCGAGCGCGCGGCTGCTATTGAAACTGAGCAGCTTCAGCCTATGTATCAGGGCGAATCGGCAGCGGGCATATCGACCGAAGCAATCAGTCACTTCCTGGCTTCTGGCATGGATTCGCTGATTGAGGCCGATGAGCTTCTGCAGACGTGGCAGGAAGAAGATAGCTCTGAGGTGCTCGACACTATTTCGGCAGATCTGTCATCAGCAGCACAGGCCGCAGAAGACGCAGGCATCCCAGCAGTGAAAGAAATGGCGCTGGCACTGCATCATTTTTATCAGGGCGCACGCAACGCGGCGGCACATCCTGAGCCAGAGTTAGTCGCTTTTATCAGCGATGCGCATGAAGAGCTGCTCAATATGATGGACTGCCTGGCGGCAGGTCAGGATCTTCCTGACGTGTCGGACACCGTTCGTCGCGTTCGTGATTGGCAGTTCCCTGAATCGCAGTTGCCTGATGAGCAAGCAGAAGAACAGCTAGATGAGCAGACAGAAGAACAGCCAGATGAATCCGCCGGGTCTCATGCTGGTGAGTCTTCCGTTGTGGAGGGGATGCTTTCTCTTAACGATGAAGAAACACCCCCGGTTCCTGAGGTTGATGAGTCCTCCCTGAGTGAGCTAGAGCAGGCCGATATCGAAGAGCAGGAAGATGACCTGATTCTGGATATCTTCCTTGAGGAAGCTGAGGAAATCACCGAAGCCATTGAGTCCATCGTACAGAAGTGGGAAAAGACCCCAGAAGACCTTCTGCCGGTTTCTGAACTTCAGCGTGAGCTGCACACCCTCAAGGGTGGTGCACGTATGGCCGAGTTGCCAGAAGTTGCTGATTTATGCCACGAGCTGGAAACACTCTATGAGCGCCTGAATGATGGGGTGATTGATCTTTCCGAAGATACATTACCGCTGGCACAAAGTGCTCACGATTTACTGTTTACACAGCTGCAATCTGTGAGGGAAGGCAAGGGCCCAGAAAATCCCGAGCGCATGATTGAGGCTCTCAAAGTGGCATCGCAGCGCAGTGGTGCTGAGTCGAGGCCTGTTCAGGATACTGCGGAAGCGGACTCGCGTGCCTATATGGTGCAGTCTGAAACCGCGGATGAGAGCGACCGTGAAATTGTCGGCATCTTCCTTGAAGAAGCTGGTGAGTTGATGGAAGCGTTGGATGAAGGCGTTGAAGCATGGCGTGCGGAGCCTTCGTCAACTCAGGGCGCAGACGAACTTCTGCGTGTGTTACACACTTTGAAAGGTGGCGCTCGCCTCGCTGGGTTATCAGTCATCGGTGACACAGCCCATAACTTCGAATCAGATATCCAGAAGGCGTTGTCGCGCAAAGCCCGCTTTGACGACACCTTCTTCATGCACCTCAATGAACGGCAGGAAAACCTGCAGTCAAAGATTGATGATGTAGCCAGCCTGCTCGACAGTGATGGCGTGCTCGTGCTCGGAGAAAAAGAGCTGGTGGTCGATGCTCCAGTGTCTGCTCAAGACGTTGTTGCAGATACCGGCGGACAGGCGGATGCCCCTGTTTCCCTGAGCGATGATCTGTCCGACGAATCACAGGCCGACACTGAAGGCGACGAGGGATCATTAGCCGTTGTACCTCTGTCCGGTAAAGAGGTTGAGATGGCGCCGGAACGCCCGGCTCCGGCGATGGCACAACAGCGAAAAGCACCTACTGAGCTGGTGAAAGTTTCAGCTGATCTGCTCGACAGCCTCGTCAACCTGGCCGGTGAGACAGCGATTGGTCGGGGGCGTCTGGAAGAGCAGGTCAGCGACTTCGCGGGGACTCTCTCAGAAATGGATCAGACGCTGGACCGGATGCGCGACCAGCTGAGACGTCTGGATATTGAAACTGAAGCTCAGGTGCTGTTCCGCCAGGAGCGTCATGGACCAGATTACGAAGACTTTGATCCTCTGGAAATGGACCGCTATTCGGCGATGCAGCAGCTTTCGCGAGCATTGATGGAATCTGCGTCCGACCTTATCGATCTGAAAGAAACCCTCTCGGGCAAAACCCGTGACGCTGAGACACTTCTGCTGCAACAAAGCCGGGTGAATACGGAGCTGCAGGAAGGCCTGATGAAGACCCGTATGGTTCCTTTCCAGCGTATGGTGCCACGCCTGCGTCGTATTGTTCGCCAGGTCAGCCTTGAACTGAATAAGCAGGTCGAGCTGCGGGTTAACAACGCCGATGGTGAAATGGACCGTACCATTCTCGAACGTATGATTTCTCCTCTTGAGCATATGGTCCGCAATGCCGTCGACCACGGTATCGAGAGTGGAGAGCAACGCCGTGCAGCCGGTAAACCCGAGAAAGGCAGCATTGAGCTGGATATCCGTCGTGACGGTGGTGATGTTGTTCTTACCCTGCGCGACGACGGTCAGGGCATTAACCTTGATGCGGTTCTGAAGAAAGCCCGTGAACGCGGCATGGTGCCAGACGGTGTTGAGCCGACTGAGCACGATATTATGCAGTTTATTCTGCAACCTGGTTTCTCTACGGCAGAGGTCATTACACAGATCTCTGGTCGTGGTGTCGGTATGGATGTCGTCAGCAGCGAAATTAAGCAGATGGGCGGCAGTGTTGAAATTCGTTCTGAAGCTGGGACAGGCAGTGAATTTGAAGTTCGTCTGCCGTTCACTGTGTCGGTCAACCGGGCACTGATGGTTCGCATCGGTGAAGACTTGTATGCCGTTCCTCTGAATAACATTCAGGGGATCGTTCGTGCTTCCGTTGCCGAGCTACAGAACCTCTATGATCTGCCTGAAGGCGAGCGCTTCTTTAATTACGCCGGTCGCGACTACCAGCTGGGGTATCTGGGAGCGATGCTCGATGAGCACTCTCATCCGAAGATCTCGGGTCAGCACATGCCGCTGCCTTTGCTTCTGGTTCGCGGTCAGGTTCCTTTTGCTTTGCAGGCTGATGCACTGCTGGGCTCGCGAGAGATCGTGGTGAAGAGCCTTGGTCCTCAGTTTGCTGGAGTACGTGATATTTCAGGTGGCACGATTCTGGGGGATGGTAGTGTTGTTATCATTCTCGATCTGCCAGCCATGATCCGTACCTATACCAGCCTTGAGTATCAGCAGGCTAAAGCGCTTGATAATAAAGCGGCTGAAGCGCGTCACGAGCAAGAGCGTCGTCTGCCTAAGGTGCTGGTTGTCGATGACTCGGTGACGGTACGTAAGGTAACGACACGTCTGCTCGAACGCCACGGCATGGAAGTATTGACCGCGAAAGACGGTATGCATGCTATGGAAGTCCTGCAGGATGTGAAACCCGATGTCATGTTGCTCGATATCGAGATGCCTCGTATGGATGGTTTTGAGGTAGCGTCACTGGTTCGTCATGATGAGCGCCTGAAAGATCTTCCGATCATCATGATTACTTCGCGTACCGGTGATAAACACCGTGAGCGAGCGAGAAGCATTGGTGTGAATGAATATATGGGTAAACCCTTCCAGGAAGAAGCGCTGCTGGAAAACATCAATGCCTTCCTGGGGCACGAGGTTTACTGAGTGGGCAGCCCAAGAGTCGCTGTGATTAACAGCGACCTTTTGCAGCAACGCATATTGGCGGAGTCACTGGAGCGGCTTGGGTTTGAGGTCGTACTGAATATCCCGGCCGCAAGAATGACCCTGGCGTTGATCAGGGAGACTCAGGCAGATGCCTGGTTAGTCACTGTTCGCGATGACGATGAAGTCTGCGGGGAAAGCTTTGATTCCTTACTGGACGGAGACGCGCCTGTTCTCGTCGGTATGGATGACGCACCGGATAACAATTGCACCAGCTTCTTACGTTGGGAAAAGAAGCTGCTTACTAAGCTACGGGACCTGACGGACACTCCGGCGCCTGCGGCTGAAGTCAGCCAGGTGCCATGGGCGCAGAAACAACACAGAGAGATTCTGCTTCCAGCAGTATTTGCGGATGACACACGCAAGCTCCCCTTGCATATATTTGTTCTGGGCGCCTCTTTGGGTGGGCCAGAGGCCGTAAAAGAGTTTCTCGACGTGCTGCCCGAAGGTTTGCCGGTCGCGTTTGTTTACGCCCAGCATATTGATGAAAGGTTCGAGCAGGCACTGTGTCAGGCGGTTGGGCGTCATTCGCTGTACCAGCTTAAGAATGTCGAAAATGCTGCGATTCTGGCCGCGGGTGAAGTGCTGATTGCACCGGTATCAACGACCTTCGACCTTGTCGGTCTGGACCGTATCAGTCTTGGGACCAGCCCCTGGGATGGCCCTTATGGACCGTCCATTGATGGTGTCATTGACGTAGTGTTTAATCACGCTCGACAACGCTTCGGCTGTATTCTGTTCAGCGGTATGGGGAGTGACGGCGCAGAGAGTATTTCAGCACTGCCGGAAGGCACCGATGTATGGGTTCAGGCCCCTGAAGGCTGTGGTAATGCCTCTATGCCCGAAAGTGCGATACACACTGGAAAAGTAACCTTCGTAGGCGATTCGTATCAGCTGGCGCTGAAGCTGGTTGAACACTTGAAAGATAAATGGATAGAGAATTATGAGCGAAAACCAGATCACCAGTGCGGATAACAAGCCTGAACAGGTGGACTGCCTGCTGGTTCCGTTAAAGGATCGCAATCTTATCCTGCCGAACGTAACGGTGGCGGAGGTTATCCCGTTTTCGCACCTGCTGACAACGAATGCCAGCACAGACTGGATTCTCGGTCGTCTGGACTGGCGTGGGACCTTGGTTCCGGCTCTGTGTTACGAACTGATGAGTGGCCAGGCTGCACCGGCACCGAATCCGGATGCACGTTTTATTATCGTCAACGGGGTAAATGCGAACCCTCAGATGCCTTTCTACGCCATTCTGGTGCAGGGTATCCCCCGCTTA
The DNA here is from genome assembly GCF_002297765.1 of Thalassolituus sp. UBA675. Classification (NCBI taxonomy): domain Bacteria; kingdom Pseudomonadati; phylum Pseudomonadota; class Gammaproteobacteria; order Oceanospirillales; family Oceanospirillaceae; genus Thalassolituus; species Thalassolituus sp. UBA675. The sequence goes on along the minus strand of NZ_DBNJ01000004.1, from coordinate 41,510 downwards.
ATGCACGTTGGCGAAAACGATCTACAGGAAGTCGAAGCCATGGGTATGGGGCAGTTTGATAAGGTTGCCGTGACCTTCGAGGGAGTTACCGCCATGATTCCGGATCTGGACAGTGTCGAGCTTCAGGTTCAGGCGACTCTGTGATATTTAGATTGATCACGTATTAGCTACCTTAGAGATATCGTTCTGTTTCCTAATTTTCCATCTGCCTCAAAGGCTCTGCTGGCTGGTGTCACGCAGGCTCGGTTCTGGCTGTTCGTTCTTCTCGGGGTCTGTGTTGCCGCTCAGCCATGGCACCGTGGAACGGGGGTTCTGGCTTTTCAGTTGGCAATTCTGCTCAGTTGTGTTGTCGCGTTCAGAGATGCGGACTTTCTTAAACACCTCTATCGATATCGTTGGCTGGCTGGGAGCCTGGGCTCGGTCGCTCTTGTCTCTGTGTTTTCCTGGGTGTTTAGGGAATATGAGGACGCGCCTTTTCGCTCTGTGAAGCCTTACCTTACTTTAATTGCGATTATTCCGCTGATACTTGCTATGCGGACGTTGAATTTCAGGCGTAGTGAAATTTCGCTCATTGCAATTTTTGCCGGATTATCCTTAGGAGCATATGCCCTTAGTGAGGTATGCGCAGGAACTCGTGGTCGCTGGGATGCTACGGAGAATGCGGTTGAATTCGGGAATTATGCAGCGCTTATTGGTGGTCTATTGCTCATCCTCGGCACGCAACTCCATACAGTAAGGTGGAAATGGCTAATTATAGGATTGTCCTTAGCAGGATCGGTGGCAGCCCTCTATGTCTCCTACAAGAGCGGTACACGAAGCAGTGTGGGCGTAGTTCTTTTAGCCACTCTCTGTGTCTTTGGTTATATACTTTTTTCATTAAAAAACTGGGGCGTTCTTGTACTTCTCGGCGTGTGTTTTGTCTGTGCAGCTTTTACGATCTCCGAAACCGGGCGCTTCAGAGCTCTTGAAACTGAACTATCCAAGGCATTCGCAGGAGGCTATTCTTCGGGCTCTCTGGGGCAACGTCTTGAACTATGGCGGTTGAGCGGGTGTATCGCGAGTGAGTTCCCGGTTCTGGGAGTGGGTACTGGTTCATTTAAATATGCGCAGCTGGATCATTGGCCAAAGACCTGCGGTGTTGGGATTCGAGCATCAAAAGGTTATTTCAGTCAGGCTCACAGCGTTTACTTTCAAGCTTTGGCTACTATGGGATACCTGGGACTAGTAAGTCTCATGGCACTTTTTGCGATGCTAATAAGTGCCGCACTACTCAATATCCGTTCGGGCGGGCTTTTCTTAGCTTTCGTGGTCAGCTCTTTTATGGTTGCTGGAATAACTGTAGATCTGTTTTTTAAAGACTTTATGGTCGCACGGTTTGTACTTTTGACTAGTCTGTGCTTGGTCTGGTTACAGCACAACGATACCGGCGGACTCAAAGGTGTAACGTAAGGCATTCCCCTTATCTGTACGATTCTGATAGAGCGTATCCATGCCTACTGAAATGACTACGCTGTCTGACAGCAGCATTTTTGCGTTAATTAATGCGGTCGAGGTACAGCCCAGAACGTATGAATAGTGAGTTTTGCTGTATAACTCTTCTGCACAGAAAATATCTTCCTCAATAACTTTGTAGCCGTTGTTGAATTCCTGATTGCTTGATCTCGGGTGGCCAAGGTAATGAACCTGGTCAACGTTCAGTCGTTCGACCTCAAGCTTGAGGCGGTTGCTGATTGTAGTCACTTCGTGGGCTGTTGCCAGATTGAGGTCAAGAAGACGTTGTCCGATAACCAGGGCTTTCTTTTTCTTTTTAGGCTCAGCTCTGCGTTCAATGGCAATATCGATATGCCTGAGCTTATCTTCCGGGTAATTCGTTTTAATGCCAGAAAAAGAATACAAGACATCAAACAGAGGATCGTCAATTCCAATGCGGCAGCCTGAAAAGTAATGATACTTGAGATCCGGGAACGGTAAATATTTCAGATATCGTAATCTGGTTCTCAGCGATACTTTTGAGGTTTCGTCGGTTGATTCAACAATGGTGTTGAGAATGCCGTCCGGAACCATTCTGAGTCTGAGTGGCACTTGACTGAAATTGCGCTGAAGAGCATGTATCACCAGATTCTGATGAATCTGATCGATCCGGGGGGTATGGAGCAGTATTCGTGAGAAAGGTTTTGCTGAACGTAGTTTGTTGACTACGGAACTCAGGCACCGTTTAAGCTTTATGATCTTTTGCAACGTACCCGACCAGTCTCGGTCGAGGTAGGTATGGTCTACACCGCGTGCTGTGAGCTTCTGAGATAGAGATTCAGAGTAAGAGAAAACGATCACCTGTTCCGGTGACGTTATTTTTATAATTTCCAGGCTCGCGAGATACTGGAGTTCCGTCTCTATGACAAATAAAGCGATGTCGCCGTGTGTCTTCATTGATTTTGCTGTTGCCCGGTTGCTTACTTATTAATGCTTTGACAATAAAGATCAAGCTCAGTCCCTTTCAGGCTTGAAGATTCTAAGCTGTTGAGCAGGTTCCTGATAGCCTTGCGGTGTTTCTTTTCAAACACCTTACGGCGCTTGTAGCGCTTTGCCCCTGTATCAATAAACTTCAGTTCCATGGTTTCTGGATGACAAAAAATATTATCAAGGTGGAGGTCTGAATAAAGAACGGAATGCTGTTTTAACGTTTGCAGTGTGATTCTAATCTGATCGGTCAGAAGCGAGACCTGCTGGTCGTTCAGATCCTTCTGTATATCAGAGAGAGAGAGTAAACCTGATTCCGTCAGATTTTCCATCAGGTAATAGCCGATATACAAGGCGTTGCGTGGGATTGGAAAAGAAATGCCCATCTCATACACTTCCGGAGCACCAATCCCAATAGACCGTAGAAGCTGGGCACCCGTGTACTCAGTATGGGTTCTACTTCGCTTCCAGAAAACCTTAACATGTTCATGCCAGGTCCGCGCTTTCACCAGTTTCAGAACCATTGATGTCCCTGAGAGCATGCCTACTGTCGATACATGATGGTCGAGCAGGATTTCACCCAGAGTAAGTTCGCGGCCCTGTCCTGCATTGCCAGAGGTTCGTAAAAAGTGCTGTATAAGTGTCTTACTGTTGTCTCTGCGTATTCTGGTCAGCACGTTACTATTTCCAGTATTCTCTGATCCAGGGCGCTTCCTTCCATACCCCCCATGGACCGTTCATAACATCAACAGGATCGGGTTTTCCATGGAAGATGACGATTTTTGCGCCTTGCGGTAGTTGTGCATATCCTTTGGTTGTCGGAAACATGTCGAGTTTAAGAAGTATGCGGCCGATAGCTCCCCATGTGCGCTTAGCCCGTGCATTACATTGCTTCTTGAAGGAGACCACCCATTCGCGGGGCCATTCATTCATGTGCTGTGGAATGGCCTCTGCAATCCAGTCCTGGTCGCCGTGAAGTCGCTCAATAATACTTTCTTTGTTCTCCCAGAAGCGTTCCCAGACTTCTGTCTGGCTACCTATTTCCAGGCGGAATACAGAGCTGTTGAAACCTTTTTTCAGGTCTTTGATGATACGGAATGTGCCGGGTGCATAAGTGAAAAGCTCATCAATGTTTGCGGTGATCACAACATCCAGATCGAGGAAAATAGTGGTGCCTGAGATATCGAAGAGTTCGGATTTAAACAGCATCAGCTTATACCACCATCCCTTGATACCAAGATCAGGTAACATGCGGAAGTTTATTCCTTCATCGAGACCCTCGGGGTTGTCTGTGATGCAGTAGAAATTTATCGGCACTGTGGTATTACGGCGAACCATATTATGCAGACGATTCACGAATTCAGCGGGGTACTTAGAGCCCCATTTTAAGCAGACGACGTTATACATGGATCGCTATTTTAAAACTCTGACCGGTATAGAACCGGGGTGATATTTATGTAATCAGCTGGCGTTCAGCGCTTGCGTGATTACCTTAGTAGGGTGTGGATCTTCACAAATGATACCGAGGTCAAGCAGCGTGCTTTTTCTCTCTTTTGGGACTGTTAAACGGTCAATTTCCTGTTCCAGTTGTCCTGAATCATGGAGCTTAACCCAGCGTCTGTAATGGTTCCCCATTTTCGATACGCCTTTTTTCAGTAATGCCGAGCGATTTTCAATGTTTGCTACAAAAGACTCCCGGGACCTGATCGGATAGTGATAGACCGTAATTCTTTCTGACTGTTTCTGATTTAACCAGCCCCAGGCGTGCCAGGCTCTATGGTTTCCACCTTTGATTCTCAGCATGCCGGGGCTACGGACAATGACTTTACCGTGGATTTTTCCGAGCATAATAGATCGCTCGACCTCTTCCACTTCACCACCTTTCCGGTAGTTTATCGGCGAAGAGACACATAGGTTCTGTGTGAAAAAATCTGCTCCACGATCAAATGCTTCACGTTCGAAAAGTATATTTTTGCGCTGGCAGTGAATGATCGACCCTGTTTGTGTCAGCTCATCTTTCAGGTTACACCCTGGTGATGGTATCCAGAACTCATCTGCATCGTTCGCGATTGTCCAGTCAGCACCAAAATCCTTTCGCGCCATCTTCGCCATCTCGGTTTTCCAGTTACTTTGCTGGTAGTCCAGAGTAGGGCGCTCAATCACTGTAATTGGCAGGGTATTGGCGAGTGCACGAACGATTTCCAGGGTGCCATCTGTCGATCCGTTATCCATAACAACGAAACTATCCACACCTAAGGCGGCGTGGACCCGGATGTTTTCAGCAATAATGTCTGCTTCATTTTTAATGAGCAGATTCATCGACAAATGCATAGAAATGACCGTTCGCGTAAAGCGCACAATCATATCTCAGAGATTAATTTATGTACACGTCATCAACTACGCTGCATCTGGGACAGCAATGCATGCATTGTTACCGGCTTTCTCAATAGCCCCGTTCGACAGTGCCGCGAACTTTTTTTCGAGTGACTTCCAGGACTTGTTAATAAAGTATCGTGATAGCGCTGGAATCCGGATGTTAAGAGGGTTCACTCCCGGATTGCTGACTCCATCAACGATAACTAAACGCGGATGACCATTCTGGACCTGGCACATGATGTTGTTAGGGCTGAGATCCCGAACGCAGATCTGTTGTTCCAGGAGGTATTCACGCAGCTCATCCATGAGGGCTCTGATCGTATTTTCGGGAAACTCTTTATTTCGCACAGCGTTTGACAGGGTCGATGATACTTCTCCGTCATCGTTCAACATCAGTTCGCAAGCCGCACCTTCCCCGCGGCTCGTCTTGACAGTCCCCATGTAGTGCGCCAACTTCGACGTGTCTACGCCTTGCTTCATCAGATAAGCAAAGTACGCTCTCTCACGACGTGTTTGCTTCTGTGGTTTGCGTGACACTTTGATGCACTGGTTATTGATGAGTGGGTGGCGATAGCAATCCCGGTCTCGCCCCTGGCCTATCAACTCTGCTTCTGACAGATCGATAATATCCATAGAGGTACCCTTAATCTTTGCGGTTGTCATGCTATTGTCATTGTTTTATGTATTAGGTTCCAGTTTTTATAGGCCAATTGACTATTCCCTCAGCGGCACAATAGAGAGCTAATAGGCCAATTCACGAGCTTGGTCGCAATATGTATCAGGCTTCGAGCGTTGTTCCCTGAGATACTTCATTGGCAGCAACGCTGGTAACGCCAATCCGAGAAAAAAAATGCTCAAACTCGCTGGCGAGAGGTGCCTCTGGGTTTTTAATCGATATGATTTGCGCGTCGGGCCTGAGCCAGCGGCCGTTGATCAGTGTCGAAGAAAGATCTCCGATGATCGTTGCTTCAGGGGGAAGTAGGGGCAAAATCGCTTCAAACGGTATTCGATGGGGAATGACGTAGGCGCCAGTCCGGTTTTCAGCCTGCAGTATATCTGGGTTGGTGTTGCGAGGATGGTACTTGACGCCAACTATTCTGCCATCGCTGATTATCTCTGCCATCACAGAATCCATTGCATCCTTATAGCCATCTAACTTAGTGATAATTGACTCATGAGGGAGCGTAAGTACTGCACCGAGATCTTTCAATGTTTGTGGATCAGCGCCGAAGTGCTTGACCAGAAGTGAGCAGAAGTCCCGTACTGTAGGGTTATCGGTGTGGGCAGGTTGAAGAGGATGGAGTTTCTTTTGTGCCAGTAACGGGTGAACCAGATCAGGGAAAGCTGCATAGACGTCTGAAATCCATTGGGATGCACCAATGGTCGGAGGATTCTTCCACCAGAAGCCGTACGTCAGTTTTTTCAGCCAGTTATCAACAATACGATCTGAAAAGCTGGCTGAAGCCTCGCGTCCTACATACGTGAACGTGCCTTCATCCATATAGATGCCTTGCACGTCACTGCGCTTGGACTTCGCGCAATGCATTGCGTACTGAAACTCGATACGTCGATCATTCCCGGTGAAGAGTTGTCCTGGTTCGTTCCGCGTTACCCATTGCTCAAATTCCGCAAATACGCGTTTACGGTTTTCCAGTTTCGCCTTGGTGCCTTTGATATGACCCTGACTGATGCGCAATTCACTGAACGGCGAGTTATGCCAGCTCTTAATGAGATCGAAGTAAGGGTTGTTTTCTACGATAGGTTGATCAATCAACCACAGGCATGCAGGGGTGCTGGGCGTCTTACTGGCGATCGCCACCGAATTCAGAATATGTAAGGGTGTCGATGCCAGAAAGAGTTGCTGAGACATAGGTGTGTCCGATTAAACCAGATTACGCCACACACGCAGGCTGGCTTCAGACTGATTGAGGGTATAGAAGTGAATACCTGGTGCGCCGCCTTCTAACAGGCGATGGCACATTTCCGTTACCACCTCTTCACCAAATTGCTGAATAGACTCGTTGTTATCGCCGTAGGCTTCCAGTTGCTTGCGGATCCAGCGTGGAATCTCGGCGCCACAAGCGTCCGAGAAACGTGCCAGCTTGCTGTAGTTGGTGATTGGCATGATGCCCGGAATGATCGGGATATCGACGCCCATGTCACGTACACGATCAACGAAGTTGAAGTAGCTGTCGGCGTTGAAGAAGTACTGAGTGATTGCGCTGTCTGCACCAGCCTTCACTTTGTTGACGAAGTGTTCGAGGTCTTTTTCGAAGCTGGTCGCCTGAGGGTGCATCTCTGGGTAAGCCGCGACCTCAAGAGTGAAGTGATCGCCGGTTTCTTCGCGGATGAACTCGACCAGTTCGTTGGCATAGCGCAGCTCGCTGCTGGCGAGGCCGGCGCCGCTTGGCAGGTCGCCGCGCAGGGTAACAATGCGGTCGATGCCGAGGTCCTTGTATTCATTCAGCAGTGAGCGCAGATCGTCCTTACTGTCACCCACGCACGACAGGTGAGGGGCTGCAGCGATACCGCGTTCCTGAATGGCTTTGACGATGGCGTAGGTGCGGTCGCGGGTAGAGCCACCGGCACCGTAGGTCACCGAGAAAAACTCTGGATTAAAGGCAGCGAGTTCGTCGCGCACTTTCAGGAGTTTTTCTGTCCCTTCCTCGGTTTTGGTCGGGAAAAATTCAAAACTTAAGGTCGTCATCTTAACTTCTCTTGATCCGGTAGAGGCGCTGTTCGCCGCTACCTATTATCTTGTTATTGGCTATTTACTTCGCACTTATCATAGCCTCAGGAGCGTTAGCGAAGAAGCCAGATCGAGGCGGATTTGCTTCGGAACGCGCAGTGTATAAATCATACATGAGCATTTCCGGAGCAAATCCAACAAAGAGCTGGCGATGCAGCTAGCTCCGCTCAAACATTAATATTTATAGGCTTCTGGCTTATACGGGCCATCCACATCAACATTAATGTAGCTCGCTTGATCACCCGTCAGTTTAGTGATCACGCCACCGAAGCCTTCCACCATGTCTTTGGCCACTTCTTCATCCAGCTTTTTCGGCAGAACTTTCACATAGATGCTTTCTTTCTTCTCAGCTTCCATCATATCGGCGAATTTGCGCTCATACAGATAGATCTGCGCCAGTACCTGGTTGGCGAACGAGCCGTCCATGATACGTGATGGGTGACCGGTGGCGTTACCCAGGTTCACCAGACGGCCTTCAGACAGCAAGATCAGATGATCGTCTGCGGCTTCGTCACGGTACACCTTGTGTACCTGTGGCTTCACTTCTTCCCACTTCCAGTTCTCACGCATGTAAGCGGTGTCGATCTCGTTGTCGAAGTGGCCGATGTTACAGACAACGGCGCCGCTCTTCAGCTTCTGAAGCATGTTTTTGTCGCAAACGTTCACGTTACCCGTGGTCGTTACGATCAGGTCGGTTTTGCCCAGCAGGTCCGCGTCGACGCATTCCAGCGTACCGTTGTTTTCGCCGTTGATGTACGGAGAAACGACTTCGAAGCCGTCCATGCACGCTTGCATAGCACAGATAGGGTCGATCTCAGTCACTTTAACGATCATGCCTTCCTGACGCAGAGACGCGGCAGAACCTTTACCCACGTCACCGTAACCGATCACCAGTGCTTTCTTACCAGACAGCAGATGGTCGGTACCGCGCTTGATGGCATCGTTCAGAGAGTGACGACAGCCGTACTTGTTGTCGTTCTTCGCTTTGGTGACCGAGTCGTTCACGTTGATTGCAGGTACTTTTAGTTCGCCTTTTTCCAACATTTCCAGCAGACGGTGAACACCGGTCGTGGTCTCTTCAGAGATGCCGTGGATGTCATTCAGCAGTGCTGGGAAGTCGTTGTGAACCATCTCAGTCAGGTCACCACCGTCGTCCAGGATCATGTTGGCATCCCATACTTTGTCGCCGTCTTTCTCGGCAAGAATGGTCTGCTTGATGCACCACAGGAATTCTTCTTCGGTTTCACCTTTCCAGGCGAAGACTGGAATACCCGCCGCCGCGATGGCAGCAGCCGCGTGATCCTGAGTCGAGAAAATGTTGCACGAAGACCAGCGGACGTCAGCACCCAGATCCACCAGAGTCTCAATCAGAACCGCGGTCTGAATGGTCATGTGAATACAGCCCATGATCTTAGCACCGGCTAATGGCTGTGATTCTTTGTACTTACGGCGCAGCGCCATCAGGGCTGGCATTTCGCCTTCGGCGATTTTAATTTCTTTGCGGCCCCAATCGGCGAGGCTCATGTCTGCAACTTTGTAATCAGTAAACTGGGTCATGTTTTTGCCCTTTTGCTGTTACGGTCGCCGGGGAATACCAGCGACCAGAAAATAAATGAAATTAAGCGCTGTAATCAGACGCCGGCGGCGGTTTTCAGTGCATCGACCTTGTCAGTGCGCTCCCAGGTGAACGCAGTGAAGGTTTTGCTCTTCTTCTCGCCGTTTTCGGTGTACTCGTAGGTCATCTCGTAAGGCTCGCGACCAAAGTGGCCGTAAGCGGCAGTGGCCTGATACATAGGATTCAGCAGTTCCAGCTGGTTCTGGATCGCGTATGGACGCAGATCGAACACTTCGCGGATCACGCGTGCCAGTTCGATGTCGCTGATCTTGCCAGTACCGAAGGTATTCGCTGAAATAGACGTTGGCTCTGCCACGCCAATGGCGTACGACACCTGAATTTCACAACGGTCAGCCAGACCTGCAGCCACGATGTTTTTGGCAACATAACGGCCCATATAAGCCGCAGAACGGTCAACTTTCGAAGGATCTTTGCCAGAAAAGGCACCGCCACCGTGGCGTGCCATGCCGCCGTAGGTATCTACGATGATCTTACGGCCAGTCAGACCAGCATCACCCACCGGGCCACCAATCACGAAGTTACCGGTAGGGTTGATGTGGTACAGCGTACCTTCGTGTAGCCATTCCGCAGGCAGTACAGGCTTAATGATGTGCTCAAGAACTTGCTCGCGCAGATCTTCAAGGCTGATGCTTGGATCGTGCTGGGTCGACAGAACCACCGCATCAACTTTCGGCGAGTCGCCTTCCCAGTTGATAGTGACCTGAGATTTCGCATCCGGGCGCAGCCAAGGCAGAGTGCCATTACGACGCAGTTCAGACTGACGTTGTACCAGCAGGTGCGCGTAGTACACAGGCGCTGGCATCAGGTTAGGGGTTTCATTGGTTGCGTAACCGAACATCAGGCCCTGGTCGCCCGCGCCCTGATCTTCTGGTTTGGCGCGGTCAACACCCATGTTGATGTCGACAGACTGCTTACCAATGCCGTTCAGCACGGCACAGGTCGCGCCGTCGAAGCCTACATCAGAGCTGTTGTAGCCAATGCCTGTGATCACGTCGCGAACGATGTCTTCAAGGTCGACGTAGCATGAAGTTGTCAGCTCGCCAGCAACCACTGCCATACCGGTTTTAACCAGTGTCTCTACTGCAACACGCGCGTAGGGATCGCGGGCAATGATGGCGTCCAGAACCGCATCAGAAATCTGGTCGGCAACTTTGTCCGGGTGGCCTTCAGAGACGGACTCTGATGTAAAAATTGAATATTCGCTCATCTGCGACTCCTCAAAAAAATGCCCTCAGGCATGAAACAGTCGGAACTGGATCTGAAATCCGTTCCTTAAACCGGAATATTGGCTCTGGCCTTCTTTCAGTCCGGCTTCTTCGGCCCATTGACTGAGATCAGCAGGTTCAAAACCAAGCCATAAATCTCCGCAAGACTCCCGCGCCCAAACCTGTTCGTGGCGACAGAGGTCGGTAACCAAAAACGTACCGCCCGAACTCAGAAGCTGGGCGACATCGTTAAAAATATTCTTAGGTGACGGCACATGGTGCAGCACCATATTAGCCACGGCGAAGCCATAGCCACTGTTGTTTGTATCGCCTTCAACATCCTTGCGCGATTCAAGCAACGCGCGGGTGTCGCCCTGCACTAATGTCACGTTGTTCAGTTGCTCGTTCTGGCAGAAAGTTTCCGCTTTCGCTAACAGATCCGGCGAAATATCGAGCCCTGTCACACCAGCAAATCGTTCGCTCAGGGTCTGCAGGAATGCGCCCTCGCCGGGGCCAATTTCCAAAGCGTAGCCACTATTCTCATTGCTTCCCGGCAGGTAGCCCAGGGAGTCAAGAATGGTCGCCAGTGCATCGCCATACTGCTCATACGATGCAATCAGATCCTGCTGTTCGCGGAAATCATCTGCATGACGGGCAAAGAACCCGGCACAGGCTTCCGCTCGCTCTGCCAGTACACCATCAACGGCGGCATTGTTATCGCTTTCATCAAGCGACGAATCAATCGCGCGGAACAGCTCCCGCAGCCAGGTACTGAAGGTATCGTCGCCGGTATTCAGCGGACGGCGATAAAAAATACTGTTGCCCTCGCGCTGATTACTGACCAGGCCCGCCTGAGACAGCACCTTAAGGTGGTGGCTCATACTCGACTGCTTGATATCGAATATCTGACAAAGCTCCAGCACGCCAAATGCGCCTTGCCCGAGCAGTTTCATGACTCCCATACGCAGAGGGTCTCCGGCGGCCTTGGACGCCTGAGCCAGTCTGGCCAAAGTTAAATCGTTGGTAGTCAGATCGTTCATGGTTGCCAGTATAGTGATTTTAAACTCTATATCAATTTTTTTTGATATAGATCTGTATCCCTTTGTAATGGGCCATGGAGGTCGCAGTTCGTCCACATCCGACCTGTTTGGATCTGAGCAACCTTGTATTATTGACACCTGTATAGAAATTAATGCCACGTACATCAGGATGACTCGATGACGATCAATACACCGCTTACTCTTTTTACGATCAACATGTCGCACTACAGCGAAAAAATTCGCTGGCTGCTGGATTATGAGGGCATTGAGTACAACGAGGTTGCACTGACACCGGCAGTGCACACTCTGCCAATGCTGATTAAAGGTAAGCGCGCAGAAACTACGGTTCCTTTGGTTCAGCGTGCTACTACCTGCGTGCAGGACAGCCCGAGAATTGTGAATTGGCTGAATAACGAATATGGCCCACTGAAAACCTTACCTGCGCAACATGAGCAAGAGATTGTTGCGATTCAGCAGCGCTTTGATGCGATAGGTAAGCCGGTGGCTCGCTATCTGTATCTTCCCGGCTTTGCTCACGACGCCTTGATCAAAGATATCTGGACTCAGTTCGCCAAACCATGGGAAGAGGTATTCGTTCGAACTTTCTATCAGGTAATCAAACCTGTTTTCAAAGTTAAGCTGAAAATTAATAGAAAAGACGTCGCCCGTGCCGAGCAGAAAATCGATGCAGAAATCCGCTGGTTGGAGGAGCGCATTCAGCAAGGGCCATATCTGGTAGGGGATCAACTGACGGTTGCTGATATAACAGCGGCCTCTCTGCTGGCTCCGCTAGCTTGCCCTGAAGAACATCCTATCTACGGTACAGCCGAGTTCCGGGAGAAAATGGCTGGTCCTGCCCAGCAGTGGGCTGACAGTTCAGCACTTATGTGGGTCAGAGAAATATACGCGAAGCACCGAGGCGTTATCTGGGCTAAGCCTCCAGTGGCTGCCTGACGTTAAAATCTTTCGCGTTAACACTCTGTTTGCTAACGCACTGGCATGATGGTTAACTACTGGCTGTTTATACAGTTTAAGCGTTCGCCATCATGCGCCTCTTCATTGCCGAAAAACCCAGTCTTGCCCGCGCCATTGCCGAGGTTCTTCCCCGCCCACATAAAAAAGAAGAAGGCTGTATTCGTGCCGCCAATGGTGACGTCGTCAGTTGGTGTATTGGTCATTTATTAGAGCAGGCGGACCCAGAAGCCTACAATCCACTCTACAAAAAGTGGCAACTTGACCACCTGCCCATTTCGCCCGATGAGTGGCAGCTCCAGCCAAAGCCTAAAACCCGGAAGCAACTGAGCGTTTTACGTAAGCTGATTAAAGAAGCCGATCAGTTAGTGCATGCAGGAGACCCTGACCGTGAAGGCCAGCTGTTAGTGGATGAGGTGATTGATTACCTGAAAACGCCACAGACCAAGCGCCGCAATGTTCAGCGCTTACTGGTCAGTGACCTGAATCCATCGGCAATCAAGCGTGCTCTGGGCGAGCTGCGTAGCAACAGCGAGTTTATTCCCTTATCTGTTTCTGCATTGGCTCGTAGCCGGGCAGACTGGTTATACGGAATTAATCTCACACGCGCCTGGACGATCAAAGGACAGCAGGCGGGTAATCGCGGCGTACTGTCTGTTGGACGGGTACAGACACCGGTTCTCGGGTTGGTCGTCCGGCGCGATAAAGAGATCCGCGACTTCGTCAGTAAGCCCTTTTACGAGGTTCAGGCGGCCATACACCTGAGTGCTGAGCAGCCTCCCAGCTTTTTCGCTAAGTGGCAGCCTAGCGAGGCATGTCGGCCGCATCAGGATGACGAGGGGCGGGTACTGAATCCGAATCTTGCTAAGAACGTGATCGACCGGATTCGTCAGCAGCCAGCGCAGGTAAAAGCGTTTGATAAAAAACCGGGCAAGCAAAATGCATCTTTGCCCTACAACCTGTCCTCTCTACAGATCGACGCCGCAAAAGCCTTCGGTATGGCAGCGAAAACGGTACTGGATGTTTGTCAGAGCCTGTATGAAAAATACCAATTGATAACCTATCCAAGATCAGACTGCCGTTATATACCCGTTGCACATCACAGTGAAATGCCGCAAGTCTCTGCGGCTATCCAGACTGTCATTGCAGATGCTGGCGACATGCTGAAGCATACTGATGAATCCAGAAAGTCAGCCGCATTTAATGACAAAAAAGTCGGCGCACACCATGCGATTATTCCGACATCTAAAAAATACTCGGGTAACTTAAATGATGCAGAGAAAAAGATTTATCGGTTAATAGCCCGCCAGTATTTACTGCAGTTTTGTGGTGCCTTTCAGTATTCTGACACCCTCATTGAGCTTGAAATTGCTGGTGGTCGGTTCATTGCCCGTGAACGGATCACCTTGGCAGCCGGCTGGAAAGCGTTAATGCCTGCGCGTGAAAAAACATCGCCGCCATTACCTGATCTGGTGGCAGGTCAGGCCTTATGGAGCGGTGAGCCTAAGCTGGAAGAGAAGCATACTGAACCACCGAAGCATTACACAGATGCAACCTTGCTCGCGGCCATGACCGGGATTGCCCGCTACGTTGAAGACCCGGAGCTACGTAAGGTCCTTAAAGATACGGACGGGCTTGGCACTGAGGCCACACGGGCGAGCATCATAGAGCTGCTGTTTAAGCGTAAATTTCTGCAGCGACAGGGTAAGCAGATTCAGGCAACAGAGACAGGACGGCAATTGATATCAGTTCTTCCGGACGCCTGCTCGCAGCCGGATATGACTGCCTATTGGGAACGCCAGCTGAACGATATCTGCGAAGGCGAAGGAAGCTACCAAGGCTTTATGCAGCCTCTGAGCGATCGGTTAATTGAGCTGGTGGAAGCAGCAAGGTCAGCGACTATGCCCGTGATGAGATCGGGTACACAAACTGGCCAGAAAAGCCCCCGAAAAGCGACGTATCGGCGAAGGAAGAAAGGCGTTGCGAAATCTGGCCGATAGGCATATTAGTAATTTCCTATCAGGCTGAGAAATACTATCAATTTAATCCTTATCTTTGTGTTGTGTAATTTGATCACATCTCCACAGATTACGACCCAAGGAATAAGTAATGAAAAATTTTATAAATGTAATTAAAAATTCTTACGCCAATGTGAAAACTCTGGATCAAAAAGCCTCAGTAACCTGCAACTACGCCGACAACTATTACGGCGATCAGGTCTGCTTACTGATACATAAGAAGTAAGTTTCATCTGTCGGTTGCTTTGATCTCAGATCAACCGGCGGCTGCGTGCACTCTCTTCCAGTTCAGCCCGGAAGGCGGGGTGTGATATATCAATCAGAGCTCTCGCACGTTGCGGAAGTGACAAGCCTTTCAGGTCTACACAGCCAAACTCAGTAACGACAAAATGGGCATCCATTCTTGTGTCGGTCACGCATCCGCCTGATAGCTCTGGAACGATGCGGCTCAGAGTCCCTTTTCGTGCGGTCGAATGCAGCGCAATAAAGGAACGGCCGCCATGGGATGCGAATGCACCACGGACGAAATCAAGTTGACCTCCGGTGCCAGAAAACGGTGTGCCCTTTATGGATTCGGCGTTGATCTGGCCTGTGATATCAACCTCTATGGCTGAGTTAACCGAGACCATGTTCGGGTTCTTGCGAATGACTGCAGGGTTATTGACCCATGAGGCCGGGTAACCAACAACCGATGGGTTGTCGTCCATAAAGTCGTACATGGCACGGTCACCAATAGCGAGGGTGTAGACATGCTTATGCTGCATCAGCCGCTTTTCCCGACCATTGATAACGCCTTTCTGGATAAGAGCAGCGATTGCTGGAGAAAACAGTTCACTGTGTAGCCCCAGATTTTTGTGTGACCCCAGCAGGCGGGCGACGGCTGCGGGTACACCCCCGACGCCCATCTGTAACGTATCGCCATCCTGAATGTATTCTGCGACCTGCCGAGCGATCAGTTGATCGGTTTCAGACGGCTCAGGTTCGGTCACTTCAGAAAGGGCACTATCAGATTCGACAAGAGCATCAACCTCTGAGATATGTACAGAGCACTCACCAAAGGTGCGAGGCATCTTGGGGTTTACTTCAACGATGACTTTCTTGGCTTTACGGATAACCGAAGCACCATAATCTGCATTGGTACCCAGGCTGAAGTACCCGTGTTTATCCATAGGAGATACCGTTACCATAAAGCAATCAGGCTCGGTCTGCCGGGTTAAAAGGCGGCCTACCTGATGAAAGGCACATGGAACAAACTCAACCCAATGCGGATTCTGAAGTCCAGCGATGGCTTGACGGTCGTGACTGCTTAAAAACAGACACCTGGGGGTGAATTTACCTTCGAGCTCATTTTTCAACAGAGAGTCTGCCAGAGCTTCGGTGCCATGCATGTAATAGATATTGAGTGGAGGTAATTGATCGTTTGTAAAAGCCTCACCAAGAGCCTTCAATAAGGCCGGTGGCATTGCGACGCTCATTCCTAGGATCAGGTTTGTGCTGTCTTTCAGCAGACTAACGGCAGCATCAGGTAATAATCGTTTTTCATCATATTCTTTACGCCATTGCATGATTCCCTCCAGGCCTGATAAGCGAGTTGAAGTAAACATCCTCCTTCTTTATTACACCATCGTGATGTCAGAAGGCTGATCGTGAGCATTCTTCAGGTGAAACCAGACTACATTCTTGTCAAATAACAGAAGAACTACAGCCTATGGCGTCGCGAATGCTCGCCAATTCTACCCAGGGATCGAGAACCACCTCAGCCAGCACCGGGGGTGATCCCGGAAGAATTAGCGCTCATGCCAAGGAGTTCACACATAATTTACAGATCGCTCAGAAAGAGTCTGATATGTTATCGAATCATCAAGTGCAGTCACGGGAGAGTATGCATGCCGGGCATCAGGGTTCCAGACATTAAGATCACGATACAGAGATTGCGGGGTTTTAGCGCCATTTTAACGCTGGCTGTAGCGACTTTCACGTTGGTCGCTTGCGGAGGCGGCAGTGATGGCAGCTTGGGTGGTTTTATTGATGTAGGAACCTCAGAAGAAACGGCCACCATCGACATCACATTTGCACCTGGGCTTCGTGGTCCTGAAGCAGAACCCTCTGTCTCAGAACTCTCTGTTACAGATAACGATGCCATTGTGATTAACTCACGCGTTACTGGAACCGCTCTTCCCGGCGTTGCGGATACTGCGTCTGAATTTGAACTGACTTACACGCCGCTGGTGGATCGTGAGGTGCTCATTGTACTCAGTAGTACTGAAGCCCCGAACCTTGATCTCGAGGTCAGTGACAATTCTCTGAATAGCGAACAGAGCGAAAATTCAAACTCCTACGAAGTGCTGTTGATGGATGTCGATGCAGGGCGTACCTATACATTAACGGTCTCAACGCTTGCAGAAGGAGGGCAGTTTACACTTCTACTGACCGAGCCAAACCGGGCTTCTTTAGGCCTGACTGATACTGAGTATTTTGTCACTCATGAACGGCGTGGTTCTACCCTTTGTGATAGCTCTCCGGAAGGGGCTTACGTACAGCAAACCTACTGGATAATTAACTGGGCAGAGGGGTATATCTCCGACCCTGATGAAACTCTTAACTTTACCAGTGTCGACGGAAATGCCTTCAGTAGTGAGCAGACGCTGGATCTTGGCTCTGTGACAGAAAATTTCTCGTTGACGCTGGATACTAATTCTACGACGGGCGTTGTCTCGGGTAACGCCACTCAGACCCGGACATTTTCTTCTGGCGAATTTAGTCAGTGTGTTACCGAAATAGATTTTCGTGAAGGGCAGGTAAAACTGTAAATGCAGAAAGTCTCAGAGCATAAAAAAACCCCGGTTAATCCGGGGTTTTTTATTTCACTCATTTGAAAATAAAATCAGGGAAATTATTTACAAGGAGTAATCCATTCAGCATTGAATGGGTTCTTGCCCGTCACAGTATCAAAGTACATGGTCTGTAGTTTTTCGGTGACTGGGCCGCGACAACCCTTACCGATAATGCGACCATCCAGAGACTGAATCGGCAGTACTTCTGCTGCAGTGCCAGTGAAGAAGGCTTCGTCGGCAACGTAGACTTCGTCACGGGTAATGCGTTTTTCGCGTACTTCATAACCCAGAGACTGAGCCATTTCGATAATGGTCTTACGGGTAATACCATCCAGGCATGAGGTCAGTTCCGGCGTGTAAATAATGCCATCACGAACCAGGAAGAAGTTCTCACCAGAGCCTTCAGCCACATAACCTTCGTTATCCAGAAGCAGGGCTTCTTCACAACCGCTGTCGATGGCCTCACGCAGAGCCAGCATTGAGTTGATGTAGTTGCCGTTCGCTTTCGCTTTACACATGGTGATGTTCACGTGGTGGCGGGTGTAGCTTGAGGTGCGGATTTTAATGCCCTGAGTTTTGGCTTCTTCACCCATGTAAGCCGGCCATTCCCAGGCGGCAACCATGACATGAACTTTCAGGTTGTCAGCACGCAGGCCCATGCCTTCAGAGCCGTAAAACGCCATTGGTCGGATGTAAGCACTGTCGAGGTTGTTTTCACGCACTGCAGCACGCTGAGCTTCGTTCAGCTCTTCGCGGGTGTAAGGCAGTTTCATATTCAGAATGTGTGCGGAGCGGAACAGGCGGTCGGTGTGTTCCTGCAGACGGAAAATCGCCGCGCCCTGATCAGTTTCATAAGCCCGCACACCTTCAAAGACGCCCATACCGTAATGTAGGGTGTGAGTCAGTACGTGAACTTTGGCATCGCGCCAGTCGACTAACTCTCCGTCAAGCCAGATCAGACCATCACGGTCAGACATGGAAGGTAGCATAAGGACCTCACTCGTAAATGTAATGTTGTATTCGGTAATTCAGTAAACGTTCAGCAGTCTGCGCTTGCCTTGCAGTGGTTATGACTGCTCGGGTTCAAGCCAGAGTTTCCAAAGTCGGGTCACATCATTACGCCGTGCATCAAATCCGAGTGCCGACACTGAGTCGCTCTCGAGGAGCAGGGATTGTTTCTGCAATGCACGCCGGTGAGTTTCGGCTCGGTAGGACAGGTAGGTTTCCTGCAGGGTCTGACAGTCTTTTGGAGCCATCAGACCGGCCTTCGTTAAGGCATCCAGCAACCGCATGTTATCGGTGACCTGAGTAAGCTCAGGGTGCTGGTGTGACCAGGCCAGTACGCCATATTGAACCAGAAACTCGATGTCAACAATACCCCCTTCATCCTGTTTCAGGTGAAACTGCTGGCCGTTCGTATCTTTAGAGCCGAGATTATCCCTCATTTTTTGCCGCATGGCTCGCACTTCTTCGCGCAGTTCAGGAATATCTCGCTGTGATGTCAGGATTTCCTGACGGATGTCATTAAAGCTTGAGGACAGCTCACTGGACCCACTGATTACGCGTGCGCGGACCAGTGCCTGATGCTCCCAGGTCCAGGCATGATTCTGCTGATATTCTTTAAACGCTTTCAGCGACGCGACGATCATTCCTGAGTTACCTGATGGCCGCAGACGCAGGTCGACTTCGTAGAGATCGCCGGAGCGGGTCTGAGTGCTGCAGAAGTGAACCATGCGCTGACCCATACGGGTATAAAATACGCCGTTATCCAGGCTGCGTTCGCCTGTGGTGGAGCCTCCCGGGTGACCGTGATGGATAAAGACCAGATCAAGGTCCGAGCTGTAACTCAACTCAAGACCACCCACCTTGCCGTAACCTACGATGAGAAACTCGGGCGTATATACCGGCTCTTTATTCGCGTCTGTCGGATAGCCATATTTCGCGACCATCTGCTCGAAGGCCAGATTCTGAACCATGGTCATGGTGGTTTCTGCAAGGCGGGTGAGGTAGTCGCTGATCTTCATCAGAGGCAGTTTGTTCATCACTTCGCAGGCCGCCGCCCTGAGTTTGTGAGCGCGCACAAACTGGCGCGTCTGCTCCATCTGCTGTTCGAGATCATCGGCTTCGATCCGCAATAAACGGAGATGCAGCTCTTCCTGCAGCTCATGCTGGTCGGGCAGTCGGTACAGAGTTTCCGGCACAAGAAGCTCATCGAGCAGAAGCGGCGTTCGGGTAATGTATTCCGCGACCCAGCTCGATGCGGAACAGAGTTTAATCAATTGCTCCAGTGCCTGCGGGTTTTCACTGAGCAGAACAAGATAAGCTGTACGCCGAAGAACGGCTTCAAGCAGCGGAATTACTCGTTCAAGTGTTTCTTCGGTATTGTCTTGCGCCCAGACCTGCTCCAGTAACGAAGGCATCAGTGCTTCAAGACGTTCGCGGCCTATCTGCTGCATGTTGGTTACCGGGCGTGATTCACGGAAGGTATCAATGCGCTGGCGCACTGCGGATTCACCGGCGCACGGATACTGCTTAAGGAAATCTCTGGCGGCCTCTTCGTTCAGTTCGCCATGCCAGAGGTCGAGCCAGACATGGTCGGCTTCCTTGTTATCCTGCTCGTCGTCATGAGCCACAATCTGAGCAAAGTGGTGGCTGACAATGCTGCGGTGCTGATTCAATAAGGTAATGAAGGCTTCCCAGTCGTCGCATTGCATTGAGACTGCTATGCGAGCCTGATCGGTTGGGTCGGTGGGCAGTTCCTGCGTCTGCTCATCCCGTAAGCTCTGAATTGCGTGTTCGGTATCACGTAGGAAGAAGTAAGCGCTTTTCAGCTCTTCGGTAGCACCGGACGGCAGATAGCCCTCTGCGGCGAGAATATCCAGCACATCGACGAGTTCACGTATCTGAAGATGTTTTTCCTGGCCGCCACGAATCAGCTGAAATGCCTGTACGATAAATTCGACTTCGCGGATGCCGCCCGGGCCCAGCTTCACATTGTTATTAAGGCCACGTCTGCGTACTTCAGCATTGATCATGGCTTTCATTGAGCGCAGCGATTCGAAAGCACTGAAATCAACATAAACCCGGTAGGTAAAGGGTCTTAAAATATCGAGAAGCTCCTGTGCTTCCGGACTGTCTTCGCCCGTCATTACCCGGGCTTTCACCATGGCGTAGCGTTCCCAGTCGCGTCCCTGGCTTTGGTAATACTCGTCGATAGAGGCAAAGTTCATGACCAGAGGGCCACTCTGACCGTAGGGGCGCAGGCGCATATCAGTACGGAAAACAAAGCCATCGACGGTTTGTTTATCAAGCGCCTGAATCAGCTTCTGGCCAAGCTTAATAAAGAATTCCTGATTGCTGATGACCTTCGGGCCGGTCGTATTGCCACTCTCGGGGTAAGCAAAAATAAGATCGATATCTGAGCTGAGGTTGAGCTCCCAGCCGCCCAGCTTGCCCATGCCTATGACAAGAAGATGTTGTTGCTCCCCGGATTCTTTACCGACAGGCTGGCCATGACGGGATTCGAGTAACGGCGACAGGAACTGGATACTACGGATGACGCAGACGTCCGCGAGTTGAGAAAGAGCTCGTGTCGTCTCCAGTGTACTGGCTTTTTTCAATGCATCCCGCCAGATGATATGTACCATGGCGCGACGCCGTAGTTTGCGCAGTGCAGCGTGCCAGTCATCTTCGGATTCAGCACCCCGGGCCAAAGTATCAAGCCACTCGTTTAACTTTTTACTGTTGATCTGAGCGTTGATGGAACCGTCAATAATGGCATGACATAGATGTTCATGGTCTCGTGGGAAAGCGTCTGCGACATAGTCGCTCAGAGTCAGAACGGTTTGCAGTGCCGTCTGATGTTCGGGAGTTAAACCGCTGAAAAACTCCTGCCATTGCAATCCCATTCGCTCTGCCAGAGAGACGAGTTGAGGCTCTGTTGCCTGCCAGTGGGATAGGAGTGCATCGGGGAGCATATTCATTAACCTGTGTTGGTGTCTTACTGGTTGTCTAGGTAGTTGCCTGTGAATTAACTGTAGCGGGTAATGTGTGCCTGTGAACAGTGATCTTATGATCAGGTTGATTATAGGACGAGGTTGATTACAGGAATAGACAGTCGCATTCGGGAACCCGATACTGTCGGCAGGGTCGATATAGCCTCTTTAACTGTCTTTTGTCAGACCTGTTCGCAGTTTTACATTTGTTATCAGATATCATCGCCACATTTCGCGATCGTACGTTTTACCGGAGCTTTCGAACGGATGTCAGGGAAACCTACCAAAAAAACAACAGTGAAAAAGTCAGCAGCAAAGAAAGAAGTGTCTAAAAAACCTGTCGCCGGAAAGCAGCGGCGCTGGAAAGCGACACTCTTAGGCTTGTTCTCCGTATCGCTGGTGATTTTCGGTGCCTGGATGATTTATCTGGATGCCGAAGTGCGCCGGGCATTTGATGGTAAAAAATGGGCACTACCAGCCAAGGTGTATGCGCGCCCACTCGCCCTGTATCCGGGGTTACTGCTGTCGCCACAGCAGCTTCAGGCCGAATTGCAGTGGTCGGACTACAGGCAGAGTAGGGCCGCCGACCGGCCAGGCACCTATCAGAGGACGGGGAATACCTGGCGTATTTATCGGCGCGGCTTTCCCTTCTGGGATGGCCCCGAGCCAAGTCGGGTTATTGAAGTAACGTTAGCCTCCGGGCGTGTCGAAAAGGTCTCTGATGAGCAGAGTGCCAAGGCTCTGGTACGTCTTGAGCCTCAGTACATCGGCGGTATTTTCCCTGTTCACAATGAGGATCGGGAGCTCGTCCGGCTTGAAGATGTTCCACCGGTGCTCGTGGCGGCATTGATCATTACTGAAGATAAACGCTTCTTTGAACACTGGGGAATTTCTCCCACAGGCATTGCCCGGGCCATGGTCGCGAACGTCAACGCTGGCCGTATGGTTCAGGGTGGCTCAACGCTCACTCAGCAGTTGGTAAAGAACTTTTTTCTTACTAATGAACGATCCCTGAGTCGCAAGATTCAGGAAGCCTTTATGTCACTGTTGCTTGAGCTGCATTACGACAAAGAAGAAATTTTAGAGGCCTACATCAACGAGGTTTATCTCGGGCAGTCCGGGCGTCGCAGCATTCATGGTTTTGGTCTGGCCTCGCGTTTCTATTTCGGCAAACCTTTGCGAGAGCTCGACAACGCAGAGATTGCGACTCTGGTCGGACTGGTGAAAGGGGCGTCCTACTATAATCCCCGTCGAAACCCTCAGCGCTCGAAAGATCGTCGTGATTTAATTCTTGGCCTGATGGCTGAAAGTCAGGTCATTACTGAAGCGGAAAGCCTGCGCGCCAAACGAACCCCATTATTAACTGCCTCACCTAAGCGTGCGGGGCAGCGTGAATACCCTGCGTTTCTTGAACTGGCTAAACAGCAGCTTCAGCAGGATTATCGCCTGCAGGATTTGCAATCAGAGGGCTTGCGTATATTTACAACGCTCGACCCCTGGGTTCAGAGCGCGGTTGAAAGTTCGGCTGAAGCCCATCTCTCGTCATTAGAAACGCGTTCTCCGCGACTTAAAGGCAAGTTGGAAACCGCAGCTGTGATCACCAGCGTCGATGGTGGCGAAATTCGCGCCTTGCTCGGTGGGCGCGACGCGTCTTTCTTTGGTTTTAACCGCGCATTGAATGCGAAGAGAGCGGTTGGCTCTCTTGCTAAACCTGCGGTTTATTTAGCGGCATTACGTAGCGGTGAGTATCACTGGGGCACCCTGATTGATGACAGCCCAGTTACGGTAGAAGGGCAGGATGGGAGCCTCTGGCAGCCTCAGAATTACGATAAGAAAAGTCACGGTATGCTGCCAATGCAGGAGACTCTGCAGCGTTCTCTGAATCAGGCGACGGCACGCTTAGGAATGACGGTTGGTCTGGATAAGGTCGTCGATGAACTGGTCCGCTTAGGTATCCGGGATGATCTGCCTCCTTACCCGTCTTTGTTGCTGGGCGCTATGTCGCTGTCTCCCTTCGAAATGACCCAGATGTACCAGACGATTGCCTCTGAGGGCTTCCTGATGCCACTGCGCACCATTGATGCAGTGACCACCGCAGAGGGAGATATGCTTTCCTCTTATGCAATTCGTGGTCAGCAGGTATATGACCCGGTGACGATGGAGTGGCTCACGTCAGGCCTCAAGGCCGTCGTGAGTGAAGGCACCGCCCGACGGCTTAATGACCTGCCGCAACCGCTTGCAGGTAAGACGGGCACGAGTGATGAGCAGCGGGATGCGTGGTATGCCGGCTTTGATAATCGCCATCTTGGCGTGATCTGGGTAGGTATGGATGACAACGGACCTATGCCATTTACCGGCAGCAGTGGCGCACTGCCCATCTGGCAGGAATCGTTCAGGCGGATGGGGACAGAGCCGCTGACGCCTTCGCGCAGTCTGGTTGATATCCCGGTGAACCCTCAGGGTCAATT
The DNA here is from genome assembly GCF_002297765.1 of Thalassolituus sp. UBA675. Lineage (NCBI taxonomy): Bacteria > Pseudomonadati > Pseudomonadota > Gammaproteobacteria > Oceanospirillales > Oceanospirillaceae > Thalassolituus > Thalassolituus sp. UBA675. Next base: position 17,760 of record NZ_DBNJ01000004.1, on the reverse strand, counting down.
ACTCGAAGACGGATGTTCTGGTAAGGTATATAACTTTCCCGCATCGTGGCAGACAACAAAACGACTTGCCTGCGAATCCGGGGTTCAGAGTATTGGTAAAGGGATTCGCTCATGGTTCGAACGATTGTTTTGATCGCAGTAGTTGGCTTTCTAACGGCGTGTGCGAGCACATCAACGCAGGATGGCCCCACGGAAAACTACGGACAGTATCAGGGGGGTACTGATCATCCCGCCGTAAAAATGTTGTTTGGTCAGGCAGATGATGCAGCTAAGGCAGGCAACTGGAGCGCTGCGCTGACGTACCTTGATCAGGCACGACGCATTGAGCCGAGAAATCCCTATGTGCTCTACCGTCAGGCGAAAACATACGCAGCGGCGGGCGACAATGCACGCGCTCGTCAATTACTGGAAAGAGCCCGTGTCTTTGCCGACGATGAGGATGAAATGCTGAGTTATCTCCTCTACGAGCTGGAATTTCAGTTATAAAGAAACGGCCACATAATAGTGGCCGTTTTTTATGGTGTGAGAGATCTAGTGCGTCTTAAAGTTGGCCAGTAAACCAGCAAGCTTACCAGCCATGCTCGATAGCTGCCCCGTTTTCGCCTTCGAGGCCTGAGCCAGTCCCAAGTTCGAGTCCCCGATTTCGCGGATCGAAATAATGTTGCCATTGACCTCGTTGACCGCCAGGTTCTGCTCGCGAATAGCTTGAGCAATTTGTTGATTCATCGTACTCATAGATTCTACCGCTGATTTAATCAGTCGTAGCTGCTCATCGATATGACCTATCTGGCTGACGCTTTCGCCAACACCGCTCAGTGATGTTTCCATTGCGCTCACCGCCTCACCCGAGCCCTTCTGCAACTGTTCAATCATTCGCTGAATCTCTTCCGTACTCTCATGAGTACGTGATGCCAGGGTACGGACTTCATCCGCAACAACCGCGAAGCCGCGACCCTGCTCACCTGCACGGGCAGCTTCAATAGCGGCATTCAGTGCTAAAAGATTCGTTTGTTCCGCAATGCCCTGAATTACAGATAACACAGAGCCGATATTGTTACTTTCTGAGTCCAAGTTCTCGATAACAGTGTTAGCGGTTTTAATATTTTGCTCTAAACGCTCAATGCTGGTGCGGGCTGCACGAATTTCTTTATCGCTGGCCGCTGAGACTTCGGTTGCAGATGTCGCAGACTTGGCGGCTTCATCTGAAAAGCGATTTATCTCCTCCATCGCACTGGTCATTTCCTGAGTGGCGGAAGCAATTAGATCTGTTTCGTCGCTTTGCTTGCTGGACCCTGACTCGACAGTTTTGCATGACTTATCGAAATCATCACTGATCCCCGAAATTTCATAAGACAGTTCACGGGCTTCATTGACGAGTTCATTGATCTGAGCAAAAAAGGTGTTAAAGGTATGTCCGAAGGCAGACTGAGGTTTATCCAGTTGATAGGAAAGATCAATCTGACCTTCTTTCTGCAGATGCTCTCCAATACTGAGCAACTCAACACTCTGAAGGAATTCTGCCCAGCTCTTACGGGAAAGATATACGAGAACGCCCGCCTCAAATACGACGAAGGCAGCGTGTAAAAGTACGATCTCCAGGCCGGTAGTCATATCGAGTCCCGGATGGTACTCAAATATATAAACGCCGGAACCCATTTCCTGGAGGTAGTTAAATACCAGGTGATGAATTGCGATCACGGCCGCCGCAGTAATGATAGTAAGCTGGTCGCGGTAATAAAGAAGCGCAGCAAGCAGAGCAAAGATACCAAAATGCATTTCAATCAAACCATGAGCCTGATGAATATGCAGTGCCGAGAAAACCATCAGTGATGCCGCAAATGAAATGCGTGTTAAGCGATGGCCGGGCATGGCCTTGCTGATCATTGCAGGCACAGCAACGGCGGGTACACCGACCAGAAAGGCCTCCGCCCAGGTGCTATTCCAGCTGGCCAGACCGAACGATAGCGCGAGCAATGCCAAGCTCAGGGTGAGGAAAAACCGGTCCGCATCCCGATAGAATTTATTTATTGCAGGAGGTTGGCTCATAGCAGTAACCACATTCTCTATATTGGTATCTGCTATTGAGTGTAGACAAGGCCCAGCAACTTGCTAATCGCAATATTGACCGAACCATTAACAAAGCTGGCTAATTTTTATACAGGTATTGTGCGATAGATAACCTTCAGTTATGCAATCGCAGCTTAACTTCTATTGCCCGACCTCGCGCTGGCGAATATGAAGGTTGGCCTGATAAATCAGAATGGTGAGGGGAATAGAAAGGTAGGCGAGATCTGGGGTCAACTTCAGGCTCTCGAACGAAATGCTCTCGTTCGTGTGAAGCAGATAACCCACCACTGCGGCTCCCCACAGTGCGGCTATGATAAGCTTTGGCGCTAACAACTGATGTGGCTTGAGTGCCCAGACTAATAGAGAAAGCGCGCCGATAAGTGCGCTAATTGTCGGTATATATTCCGCAACATCGCTGCGACGTGCCAGCTCAAAAATGACACACAATACTAGAAGAATACGCCCCCAGATCACTCGGTCCCAGTAGCAATTTTCACCGGCTCCGGCGACCTGGGCTGCCTGCACGGTACGTACGAGAACGATCAATGGAAACGCTGCATACCAGGCCAGGCCGTACAGAAGCGTTCCGGCTGCATCGTTGCCCGTGACTGCGCTGAATATCTCCCCGCCAGCGGCAATGCCAATGATGAGGCCCGCAGCAAAGTCCGCAGCCTTCTCCCCGGACCATTCGGTCCCGGGGACAGGGCGTGCGCACCAACAGAAGAGCGCAGAGATCAGTAATAGGACGGTGTTCTCAATCACAGGGTCGCCATCACCCGATCAGCGGCAGCGATGGTGTCGTCGATATCCTGCTCGGTATGCGCAATGGACATAAAGCCCGCTTCGAATGAAGACGGCGCGAGGTATACCCCTTCTTTCAGCATGCCATGGAAGAATTTATTAAAACGCTCGCCATCGCAGTGGTCAGCCACGTCACGGAAGCCGTTAATTTCGTTCAACTCGGTGAAGAACAGGCCAAACATAGAGCCCGCGCTGGTGGAGGTGAATGGAATGCCATGCTTATCCGCCGCGGCTTTGAAACCATCCAGCATCTGTTTTACCCGTGCGGTCAGCTGGTCGTAGAACCCAGGTTTCTGGATGGCTTTCAGCATCGCCAGACCGGCGGCCATCGCCAGTGGGTTGCCAGAAAGAGTCCCCGCCTGATACACAGGGCCGAGAGGCGCCAGGTATTCCATGATTTCGCGCTTACCACCAAAGGCACCAACGGGCAGACCGCCACCAATGACTTTACCCAGACAGGTCATGTCGGGAGTAATGCCATAATATTGTTGCGCACCGCCCAGTGATACACGGAAGCCGCTCATCACTTCGTCAAAAATAAGCACAATGCCATGCACAGTGCAGAGCTCGCGTAACCCCTGGAGGAATGACTTCGATGGAGGAATGCAGTTCATGTTACCGGCAACGGGTTCGATGATGACGCACGCAATTTCGTCACCCATTTTCGCGAAGCATTCTTTAACGCTATCGAGGTCGTTGTAGTTCAGGGTAATGGTGTTTTCTGCAACGCCTGCAGGAACACCGGGAGACGTCGGAACGCCTAAAGTCAGCATGCCGGAGCCCGCTTTCACCAGCAGTGAATCAGCATGGCCGTGATAGCAGCCCTCAAATTTCACCAGTTTATCGCGGCCGGTAAATCCTCGAGCCAGACGAATTGCGCTCATGGTGGCTTCGGTGCCTGAGTTAACCATGCGCACCATGTCCATCGACGGGATCAGTTTGCAGACTTCGTCAGCCATCTCAATTTCAATATGGGTTGGCGCACCAAAGCTCAGGCCCTTATCCATACGTGCACGTACGGCATCAAGAATTTCATCCGCAGAATGGCCAAGAATCATTGGCCCCCAGCTACCCACGTAATCGATATAACGGTTGTTGTCGGCATCGAACACATACGCCCCTTTGGCGTGATCAAAAAAGATCGGTGTACCACCGACACCTTTGAATGCACGTACCGGAGAATTTACACCGCCCGGGATGTGTTTCTGAGCAGCTTCGAACAACGCTTCCGACTGGGAAATAGAATAAGTCATAACAATACCTTGGAATTAAAACGGGCGGACGACGACGAGAATGACGACGCCGAGCAGAATAAATACCGGAACTTCGTTAAACCAGCGGTAGAACACATGGCTGCGAGTGTTCCGGTCTTCTTTGAATACTTTTAACAGTTGGCCGCAATAGAAGTGGTATACAACGAGCAAGGCGACCAGTGTGAGTTTTGCGTGCATCCAGCCCTGGCTGAAATAAAAGCTGGTGTTCATCGATAACATCCAGATGCCCAGGGCGATGACGACCACCATGGATGGCGTCATGATTCCGCGATAGAGCTTACGCTCCATAACTTTGAAACGCTCGCGGGATATCTCATCACTGGCATCAGCGTGATACACAAACAGGCGCGGTAAGTAGAAAATCGCCGCAAACCAGGTCACAACAGCGATGATGTGGAAGGCTTTCAGCCATAGGAAAGTCATGAATCAGGCCCCTTGTGCCGGACGATACTGGTAGTAGCTTTCGATGTCTTCGCGCGAAACGATACCTGCGAACTGATGACGGCGCTCATCGCGATACACTATCAGCCATTGTAATTGATGTGACTGCATCTGGTCTAAGGCGTCCTGCAGATTCGCTTTTAACGAAATGCGGGCGGCCGCCTGTCGGTCAGCCGGGATGGTAAACAGGTCAATGGTTTCTGCATCAGGGTCAGTTTCGAGTGCTTCGGCGATAGCGGCTGGTCGTATCAAGGTGTCTTCACCAGCAATCAGGAGCCAGCTCGGATCACGTTGCAGAATAAACCCAGCGGCTTCCCGACCGACTTTCCGTTGCACCTCTACAACGGAGGTCTGCATCGCTTGAGCAACCCAGGTGTTGCGCAGCATCTGCCGTACAGGGCTTGGTGCCTGGTATTGAGCGTTGCCTCCGAGCTGTACCTGAAATACCGAGGGTAGCCGGAATACTTCGCTGACTACTAAGCTGGCGATCACAACGGACAGCATACCGGGCATGATGATATTGGGGTTAGCTGTCAGCTCAAGCAGGGCAACGAGCGCTGCCAATGGTGCTCTGAGTACCGCCCCCATCATGGCGCCCATCCCCAACATTGTGTAAAAGCCAATTGAGAGGGGGTAGTCAGGCACCAGCCAGACAGAGAGCTGCCCCATTAACCCGCCAAGCGCTGCTCCGATAAAAAGTACCGGCCCGATAAGGCCGGCGGGAAAGCTGACGGCAGCAGCCCAGCCAGATAGAAACATCTTGGCCAGCAACAGAAGCAGGAGGGTGGTGAACACGACTTTACCATTCAGGGCGTCGTTAACTGTGTCGTAGCCAATACCAAGAATTTCAGGCAGCCACCAACTGATCGCCAGCGTCGCGATTGTTAAACCGCCCCAGCGTAAAACAAGCGGGAGATGCCCGAGGCGCTGTAGTAATTTAACCAGGTAAATGTAGCCAGTGGCCACCAGTCCGGCGACAACACCAAGCAACATGATGTAGGGGACTTCCCATAAAGAGGTGAGATTAAGCGCCGGAACATCAAACGCAGTTTCATGCCCAAATACCGCGCGGCTGACGATGGCTCCGCTAACGGAGGCGAGGATGATCGGAATAAAACCGCGGATGCTGTACTCCAGAAGTACAACCTCCATAGCAAAAATGACTCCTGCCATCGGTGTATTAAAAGAAGCGGAAATCGCACTGGCGACGCCAGCCGCCGCGAGAATACGTAAGCGATGATGGGCTAATTCGGTGTGTTGTCCGATCTGACTTCCCGTGCCTGCACCTATGTGAATCGCCGGTCCTTCACGGCCAACACTGTGTCCGCTGACCAAAGCAATCACTGCAGAAATCCACTGCAGAATAATGTTGCGGGCGGGCATGTATCCCTGATGTCGCTCCATCCTAAGCAGAACGTGGGTTACGCCCATACTGCGCCGTTCTTGTGGAACCCAATAAAACAACAGAATCAGCAGGGCGCCGCCACCTAGAAGAAGCAGTGAACGCACTTCCTGCGACATGCCTTCGAAATTCTCGGCGGAGCCAATCGGAAAGAAAGCGACGAGGGGAAGCTCAATTGCCAGGCGGAAGAGTGTAATCAGGCCTGCACTGACAAGTCCGGTTAATAGCGCCAGGCCAGCTAATCCAATCTGGTTGTCAGACAGTGTGATCATGTTTTGCCAGAGTTGGCGTAACGGGGTCACTATTGACGGTTCCTTTCTGGCCTTATGGTGTGAAGAGTGCGGAATACCCGCTATTATACTCATCTTTGCGGCACGGCTGGAAACACCCTCCGGGCGCCGCTTTCCTGCGCCATAAAATACTCTTTGTTCAATAGCATTCTGTGGCGGAGGCATACAAGAGCACTACTAGACTACTTCGGAGATTGTCTGTGATTAAGGTTGGCATCGTTGGCGGCACTGGGTATACCGGTGTAGAACTGTTGCGTATTCTCGTGCACCACCCAGAAACTGAGTTGAAAGTGATTACATCGCGCAGTGAAGAGGGTGTCCGGGTCGATGATATGTACCCTAATCTCCGCGGGTATACCGACCTCGCCTTTACCGTACCAGATGCCGATGCGCTGGGTGAATGTGACGTCGTATTTTTTGCAACGCCTCATGGTGTTGCGCATGCTCTTGCAGAAGAAGTGCTGAACTCAGGTGCTCGCGTTGTCGATTTGTCTGCGGATTTCCGTTTAAAAGACGTCCCGACATGGGAAAAATGGTACGGCCAGGAGCATGGCGCACCGGGTATTCTCCCAGAAGCTGTATACGGTTTGCCTGAGGTCTATCGGAGTGACATCAGCAAAGCACGCCTTGTTGCTTGTCCCGGTTGCTACCCAACGTCTGTCGAACTGGGTTTGATACCACTGATTGAGCAGGGACTGATCGAAGACCAGCTACTGATCGCTGACTGTAAAACGGGCGTTAGTGGTGCCGGGCGCGGTGCGAAAGTCGGTTCGCTGTTTGCAGAAACGGCCGACAGCTTTATGGCTTACGGCACATCCGGACACCGTCACCTGCCAGAAATACGTCAGGAGCTGAAAGCGGCTGCGGGTGGAAAAGACATTAACATCACTTTCACGCCTCACCTCGCGCCTATGATCCGCGGGATTCTTGCGACTCTTTACGCCCAGGTGCCGGAGCAGAAGATCGAAGATCTGCAGAAAATCTACGAAGAGCGATATGCCAACGAGCCATTCGTCGATGTACTTCCTGCTGGCAGTCAGCCAGCGACCAGAAGCGTGAAGGGCAGCAATGTGTGTCGCCTGGCACTGCATTATCACGAAGATACCGGTCAGGTCATCGTGCTGTCTGCGATTGATAATCTTGTTAAAGGTTCATCCGGCCAGGCGGTGCAATGTATGAATATTATGTTTGGTCTTGAAGAAAACATGGGCCTGCAACATGTTGCTCTGATGCCTTAACGAGCGTTTCTGGAGGTAGAGCATGGCAGTAGTTGAAGGCAGTGTTCAGGATGAGTTGGTCATTGTTCGCCGGGCGAAAGGGTATCGCTTCCGGCGGGCTTTCTGGCTCGCCATTCTTATTCTGATGACCGCAGGTGGCGGTTACCTTTACGGGTACTTCGATAGCTATACGCAGATGAAGGTACTCAAAGAAGAAAATGGTTACCTTAAAGACGGTTTGCGCACCAGTGAGAAAACCATTGAAGATTTAAGTCAGCGCGTGGCAGTGCTCGAGAAGGGCGGCGAAGTTGACCGGCAAGCTGCGGATGGTTTCCGTGAAACCGTAAAAAGTCTGAAGGATCAGGTTTCCGTGCTTGAGCAGGAAGTTGCGTTCTACAAGGGTATCATGGCGCCCGGTAGCGCCGATAAAGGCTTACGTATCAGCCGGATTGACCTCGATGCAATTAGTGCAAATCAGTACAGCTATGCCGTTATGATGACTCAGGTTGTCGATAACACGAATTATGTTCAGGGTGAGGTCGCAGTCAATGTGATTGGTTTGCGATCCGGCGAGCAGGAAGTTATCGCCCTCCGGGATCTGGATGAAAATATCAGTGAACTGGGTATACCATTCCGCTTCCGTTATTTTCAGGAACTCAAAGGTGTGTTGAATCTGCCAGATGGTTTTATCCCACAACAGCTACAGGTAGTTATGCAGTCACGCGGGCAGAACTCACAAAGGGTAGAAGAAACCCGAAACTGGAATTCCGAGGGAGAGGCCTGATGTTCAGTGCTAAGACCAACAACCATATAGATTTTGATACAGTGATTTCGGCTCGCACTGAAATCCGCGGTGATATCGCAGTGAAAGGCGCCATTCAGATCGATGGTGTCCTGAAGGGCAACCTGATAGCCGAGCCGGGCTCTAAGGCGTCGGTACGTATTAGCGATAAGGGGCGTGTTGAAGGGCGGATTACCGCACCTAATGTGATCGTCAATGGTGAGGTATGTGGAGATATCCATGCCTATGACTATATTGAATTGGCGAAAAAAGCCCGCATTACAGGCAATGTCCACTACGCATCAATGGAAATGGTATTAGGGGCGCAGGTGAATGGCCAATTGATTCATGGCTCCGGTTCAGCTAAAGCTGGCGCTGGCGTTTCTCAGACAGAAATGGCAAAAGTTGACTAAATCACTCGGTTAAGCAGATAATCCTACAAGACTTATCCAAGACATCTTTTCCAAGGTAATTATGACAGCAGTTCAGCAGGCCGCGCCGATTGAGTTGACGCAAGCGGCGGAAGAAAAAATTCGTGACCTTCTCGAAGATGAGGGTGATGATGAGCTGTGCCTGAGGGTGTTTGTGACTGGTGGTGGTTGTTCAGGTTTCCAGTACGGTTTCACCTTTGATGATGAACAGGCAGAGGATGATGCCCTCATCGGAAAAGAAGGCGTACGGGTACTTGTAGACTCACTAAGCTACGGTTACCTCGTTGGGTCAGTGCTTGACTATCAGGAAGGACTGGAAGGGTCGCGTTTTGCGGTGTCGAACCCGGGCGCTTCTTCTACATGTGGTTGTGGTTCGTCATTCGCAATCTGACTTGATACGCATCAGGGAGGTTCCCATGCGAATTGTATTAACTGCTTTACTAGCCTCATATTCTTTATCCAGTCTCGCTAACGAAGGTCTTCAGGAAACAACGTCTGCACCAGCCATCGATAATTCAGTGGTTGCTCCTGTTGAAGCTGTACAGGAAGGTGACGTTACAGCCGAGGTAATCCCTGCATCTACAGAGGGCATTCCGGCATTGTTCCAGGCCCGGATACAGGAACACTCTGCAGACGAAATGCTCGCTTTACTCCAGCGTGCAGAAAAAATTGCCTCAGGGCAGGATGTTTACCGCACTCGAGAGCCTGTAATGCTGGTTTTGTCGGGGGATGAAATCGAACTTTTCAAACGCGACAACTATCGCGACAACAAAGCTCTGGTTGATCTTGCTGCGCGTCTGGATGCTTTTAATATCATTGATGTCAAAGTCTGCCGTCACTGGACGGGCCAGCGAGGTATAGAACTGACCGACCTGCCCCCCTTCATCGAGGGCGTATCATCAGCCGATCAGGAAAATAAACGTCTTGAAAGTGCGGGTTACGCTTATTTCTGATTATTTTTGCCCGTACTCGCCGGGTAAATCCCACCAAGAATTCTCTCTCCCTGAGCACCGGTGACCGCAGGAAGGTTGCCACTCAGGTGATTTAACGTTCTCCAGCCTAGCCAGGCGAAAGCGATAGCTTCCATCCAGTCAGGGTGTACCCCAACAGCTTCTGTTGACTGAATATTCATCTGAGGCAGGTTGGCTCGGATGCGGTTCATCAGGTGACTGTTTTTCAGCCCTCCACCACAAACATAAAGATCCTGAAGTTCAGGCGCATAACGCTTGATTGCGCTACTTATGCTGGTGGCTGTCAGCTCTGCGAGCGTGGCAAGAACATTATCAGCGGGATACTGTTCGGGAATCTGAAGCTGCTTCAGGTTGAACAGCTCACGGCCAGTGCTTTTGGGGGGCTCTTCCGAAAAATAGGGATGCTGCAACCACTCTTCCAGTAAGTCAGAAATAACCACCCCCCTGGCTGCAGAGCTTCCTTCTGCATCACAGCTGCAACCTGTCATGGCCTTGCAGTATTCATCCATTAATGCGTTCCCTGGGCCAGTGTCAAACCCAAGAGTTTTATTCGGGTCCGGGTTTACCAGGGTCAGGTTGGCGATGCCGCCGATGTTGAGTACGCCGCATGGTTGATGCGCTTGCATCGCAACCTGATGAAATGCGGGTACGAGAGGAGCCCCCTCGCCGCCAGCCGCAATGTCCCTGCGGCGAAAGTCAGCAACGCAGGTAATGCCTGTGTACTCGGCGAGCCATGAGGGGTCGCCAATCTGCCAACTGAATCCGTCCGGTTGAGGTCTGTGGCGTAGAGTGTGGCCATGACTGCCGATAAGGCTGATGTCAGTGGAGGAGAGCGTATTCTTCTCTAACAGCGTAACGACAGCTTGCACGCCATATTGGGCGATTAAGCGGTCGGCATCCATGATGAGTTCAGCGCTGAGAGTCTCACTGATGGCTAACGCCTTAAAGAAATCCGATACTTCGTCTGGGTAATCAATGCACAAGGCATCAACCATCGTCACTTTGTCCGGTGTGATCTCCACGAGACAAGCATCCATGCCATCGGCACTGGTGCCTGACATCAGGCCAATACAAAGAGTCATTGAAAGTCCCCGTCTGTGCTTGAAGACACACTGAAGTCTTTCAACCAGCTGGTCAGCTTATTGGACTCCTTCATAAACGCCGCTTTTTCCGACGATTTAATAGATTCTGCTTTTGGCAGTCTTACCCGCAATGAGTCTCTGTGGACGCCATCGACCAGGAATTCGTAGTGCAGGTGCGGCCCTGTTGAGGCGCCCGTGGTTCCGACATAACCAATGATCTGGCCTTGTTTCACGTAGCGGCCGACCCGAACGCCACGCCCGAATTTACTCATGTGTGCGTACTTGGTCTGGTAGCGTTGACCGTGCTGGATGACGACGACATTACCGTAGCCGCCATTGCGACTGGCGAAGGTTACCTTGCCATCACCTGCAGCTTTGATCGGCGTCCCCGTCGGTGCTGCGTAGTCGGTTCCCCGATGGGCCCGGATTGTATTCAGAATCGGATGTTTACGGTTCGGGTTAAATCGAGAACTGATGCGGAAATAGTCAATCGGGTTACGCAGGAAGGCCTTACGCATGCTCGTGCCTTCCGGGGTAAAGTAGTTCGCTTGACCGTCGCTGTCGACATAGCGAACAGCTGTAAGCTCGCGATCCCGGTTATTAAACTGTGCGATCAGAATATCGCCGTAGCCAATCTGCTCGCCATCCAGCTGAACCTCTTCGAAGATGAGACTGAAAGAGTCGCCTTTACGGATATCGAGCGCGAAGTCGATATCCCAGCCAAAGATAGCCGCCAGTTGATAGAGAATTTGGTCAGGAACTCCCGCCTGAGAGCCGTCGTAGTAAAGAGAGTTGTCTATGGTCGCGGAGGCAAAGCGAGGGATGTAATCTGCCGTTCGTTCAATAAGCTCATATGAGAGACTACCATCATCTTCGCGGGCGAGAGAGTGTCTTGCGAGTGGAGACAGGATAATCTCCAGCTTCGAAATTTTATTTTCGGCCGTCCGAACCCAGCGCACAGTCTGACCGACTTTGAGATTGATAACATCCCGGGGAACTGCTGCTGCAATATCGATAACATCAACAGCACTGAGGTTCTCCCTATCAAACAGAACCGAGAGGCTGTCACCGCTTTTCACTGTGGTCTCTTCCCAGTCGGGTTCAGGCACAGGAGGTGGTGTGTCGGGTTCTGAGACCTCGGGAAGGTCAATAACAAACGTCTGTTGTTTGGTTGACTCACCGGAATCCGGGAGAAGAACCAAAATGAGTAGCAGCAGAATACCGAGCCCGGCACCAATCAGGTGACGTAACGGGAAATACTGTAGTTGCCCGGGCAGAGCCATCTTATTATCGAATCCTCGTATGCATTTCGCAGGAAAGTGTAAACAATCACTGAGCATTTTACCCGGTGAACTTGATTTTGCACCTTGATCAGGTATGTTCAGCTCCCTTTCCGACAACCCTAATGTGAAGATAGATCCCATGACAGCCGCACTTATTGCTGACCTGAAAGAGCGTGGTCTGCTGAACCAGATCACCGCTGAAGACGAATTTAATGAACACCTAAACGGCGGATCTCGCGTTCTTTATTGCGGTTTTGACCCGACAGCAGACAGTCTTCATCTCGGACACTTAGTCCCTCTTCTGGTTCTTCGTCGCTTTCAGGATGCGGGGCATAAGCCCATCGCATTGGTAGGTGGGGCGACGGGATTGATCGGTGATCCAAGCTTTAAGGCCGCTGAACGTCAGCTCAATACCGCAGACATTGTGGCTGGGTGGGCCGATAAGATTCGTGGCCAGGTCAGTCAGTTCATCGCCTTTGACGGTGTTGAGAACCCAGCCGTTGTTGTGAATAACCTTGACTGGGCAGGTGAGATGAACGTACTCGACTTCCTTCGTGATGTCGGTAAGCACTTCTCTGTAAATGCCATGATCAATAAAGAGTCGGTGCAGCAGCGCCTGAATAGAGAAGGGGCGGGGATCTCGTTCACCGAGTTTTCGTATGCGTTGCTTCAAGGGATGGATTTCGCTGAACTGAATCGACGTTACGACTGCACCCTGCAGATTGGTGGTTCCGACCAGTGGGGTAATATCGTTGGTGGTATCGACCTTTCCCGTCGTCAGAATGGCGCGCAGACGTTTGGTCTCACTGTTCCACTCGTAACCAAATCTGACGGTACAAAATTCGGTAAGACAGAATCGGGCGCTGTATGGCTGGATCCTTCTAAAACCTCGCCTTATGCCTTCTACCAGTTCTGGATG
>NZ_DBNJ01000004.1:1290-1937 GCF_002297765.1 Thalassolituus sp. UBA675 | reverse complement strand
TGTTCTTTAAAAATTTGGATACATGAGAATTGAGATTCTCAAGCGAACCGGCGGTTGCTTGATCGGATTAACGTCAATAACTTCTCACCTTAAAGTCTTATGCTTCATAGCTTGTAAGCATTGAGACGGTTTGGGGTTATATGGTCAAGTGACTAAGCGTGCACGGTGGATGCCTTGGCATCTGGAGGCGATGAAAGACGTAGTAGCCTGCGATAAGCTTCGGTGAGGTGGCAAACAACCTTTGACCCGGAGATCTCTGAATGGGGAAACCCACCTGTCATCAGGCAGGTATCCTTAACTGAATACATAGGTTGAGGAGGCGAACCGGGAGAACTGAAACATCTAAGTACCCCGAGGAAAAGAAATCAACCGAGATTCCCTTAGTAGCGGCGAGCGAACGGGGACCAGCCCTTAAGCTGTTTTGTGATTAGTAGAACGCTCTGGAAAGTGCGGCCATAGTGGGTGATAGCCCCGTATACGAAAATCTATTTACAGTGAAATCGAGTAGGTCGGGACACGTGTTATCCTGACTGAACATGGGGGGACCATCCTCCAAGGCTAAATACTCCCAGATGACCGATAGTGAACCAGTACCGTGAGGGAAAGGCGAAAAGAACCCCTGTGAGGGGAGTGAAATAGATCCTGAA
>NZ_DBNJ01000004.1:0-929 GCF_002297765.1 Thalassolituus sp. UBA675 | reverse complement strand
TGACTGCGTACCTTTTGTATAATGGGTCAGCGACTTAATGTATGTGGCAAGGTTAAGCAAATTGCGGAGCCGTAGGGAAACCGAGTGTTAACTGCGCGTCCAGTCGCATGCATTAGACCCGAAACCGGGCGATCTATCCATGAGCAGGTTGAAGGTTGAGTAACATCAACTGGAGGACCGAACCCACTGTCGTTGAAAAGCCAGGGGATGACTTGTGGATAGGAGTGAAAGGCTAATCAAGCCCGGAGATAGCTGGTTCTCCTCGAAAACTATTTAGGTAGTGCCTCGTGTCTAACCATGGGGGGTAGAGCACTGTTAAGGCTAGGGGGTCATCCCGACTTACCAACCCTTTGCAAACTCCGAATACCCATGAGTTCAATCACGGGAGACACACGGCGGGTGCTAACGTCCGTCGTGGAAAGGGAAACAACCCAGACCGTCAGCTAAGGTCCCAAAGTTACAGTTAAGTGGGAAACGATGTGGGAAGGCTAAAACAGCTAGGAGGTTGGCTTAGAAGCAGCCACCCTTTAAAGAAAGCGTAATAGCTCACTAGTCGAGTCGGCCTGCGCGGAAGATATAACGGGGCTCAAACTGTACACCGAAGCTACGGATGCACTTAGTGCATGGTAGAGGAGCGTTCTGTAAGCCGTTGAAGGTCAAGGTGTGAACCAGGCTGGAGGTATCAGAAGTGCGAATGCTGACATGAGTAACGATAAAGGGAGTGAAAAACTCCCTCGCCGGAAACCCAAGGGTTCCTGTCCAACGTTAATCGGGGCAGGGTTAGTCGGCCCCTAAGGCGAGGCTGAAAAGCGTAGTCGATGGGAAACAGGTTAATATTCCTGTACTTGTTTGTAGTGCGATGGGGAGACGGAGAAGGCTAAGTCAGCGCGGCGTTGGTTGTCCGCGTTTTAGCTAGTAGGCAGAGATCT
>NZ_DBNJ01000002.1:0-8488 GCF_002297765.1 Thalassolituus sp. UBA675 | reverse complement strand
GCTTAAGTGAACAGCATTACGGCAGTTGCCGGGCTTTTTACCGTCTGAGTGTCTATTCAGTCGTCTACTCAGGCGTCGATCAACTTACCTGGGTTCATGATGTTATTCGGGTCGAACACCTTTTTAACTGCACGCATATAAGCGATTTCTGCCGCAGAGCGCGTGTATTCCAGATACGGTTTTTTAGTCATACCTACGCCGTGTTCCGCAGACACAGAGCCCTGATATTTTTCCACGATCTCGAATACCCAGGTCGATACCTTACCGCAACGTTCGAAGAATTCTTCTTTCGCCAGGTCATCAGGCTTGAGGATATTCAGGTGCAGGTTACCGTCACCAATGTGACCAAACCAGATGATCTCAAAGTCTGGGTATTCACGGGTTACGATCTCATCAATGTCGCGCAGGAACGGCGGTACTTTAGAGACCACAACCGAGATGTCGTTTTTGTACGGCGTCCATTCAGAAATTGTTTCAGAAATGTCTTCACGCAGACGCCACAGGTTCGCCGCCTGAGTTTCGCTCTGGCTAATAACACCATCGACGACCCAGCCTTCTTCCATGCACTTCTCAAACTGCACCATCGCCTGATCCATGTCGGCATCCGTCACAGCTTCAAATTCGATCAGAGCGTAGAAATCCGTGCTGGTTTCAAACGGAGCAGGCACATCGCCTCGTGCCAGTACTTTCTGCATCGCTTTGTCAGAGAAGAACTCAAATGCGGTCAGGTCCATAGTCGACTGGAACTGGCTCAGTACTTTCATTACGTCGTCGAGTTCTGGGATACCAAGCACCAGCACGGTCAGGTTTTTCGGTGTGCGAGTCAGGCGCATGGTCGCTTCAGTCACAAAGCCGAGCGTACCTTCACCACCGATGAAAAGCTGGCGCATATCGTAACCGGTGTTGTTTTTCATCAGGTCTTTATTCAGTTCGAGGATCTCGCCCTCCCCCGTCACGACCGTCATACCAGCAACCCAGTCCCGGGTCATACCCCATCGGATCACTTTAATACCGCCGGCATTCGTTGAGATGTTTCCACCAATCTGACTGGAGCCCGCAGAGGCAAAATCAACCGGATAGAACAAATCATTATCTTCAGCGAAGGTCTGCAGCTGCTCTGTAATGACACCCGCACCACACTTAACCGTACGGTCAGTCGCATTGAAATCAGAAATCTGATTCATGTAATCAAAGGCAACCACCACCTCGCCGTTAGCAGCAACAGCACCGGCACTCAGACCTGTACGTCCACCTGATGGCACCAGGCCAACGTTCTGAGCGTTTGCAAATTTTACAATGTCAGCGACTTGCTGCGTTGTCTTCGGGAAGACAATTGCGGATGGCTTCGGTGGATAGATCTTGGTCCAGTCCTTACCAAAGGTCTCAAGAGAATCGGCATCAGTGCGCACTTTGTCTGCGCCAACGATGGCTGAAAGCTGCTCAACCAGAGCGTCTTGTGTCAACGTGGTCATGGAGTTACCCGATGTTTGAATCATATTCACCTCGAGTTGAGCAATATTCGCGTTGAATTCATGCTCTGAGGCTCACTTTAATAAAGGTATATGCTAGCATACGCGCCTTATTTTTCGGAGCGGTTTTGAACCGCCTCATCCCGTCTGCCGTCAGGCATGCCGGGACATGACAGCTATTACTTACTGACTATAGGTACCACCATGGCACAAACGTCCCTGGATAAAAGCAAGATCAAGTTCCTCTTGTTGGAAGGCGTACACCAGTCTGCTCTCGATACACTGCAGGCTGCTGGCTACACCAACATCGAGTATCTAAAGACTTCGCTGCCGGATGACGAGCTGAAAGCCGCCATCAAAGACGCTCATTTTGTGGGCATTCGTTCACGCACTCAGCTCACCGAAGAGATCTTCGACGCTGCTGAGAAGCTGATTGCCGTCGGTTGCTTCTGTATTGGCACCAACCAGGTTGACCTGAAAGCAGCAACCAAGCGTGGTATCGCGGTATTTAACGCTCCCTACTCCAACACCCGCTCTGTAGCAGAACTGTCACTGGCAGAAATAATCATGCTGATGCGCGGTGTCCCTGCGAAAAACGCCGAATGTCATCGCGGCGGCTGGAGCAAGTCTGCGGTTAACTCTTACGAGATCCGTGGCAAGAAGCTGGGTATCGTGGGTTACGGTTCGATCGGTACTCAGCTGTCGGTCATGGCCGAAAGCATGGGTATGGAAGTATTCTTCTACGACGTCGTAACGAAACTGCCAATCGGTAATGCTAAGCAGGTCGGGACTCTGAACGAACTGCTGAACATTGCTGACGTTGTATCTCTGCACGTTCCGGAAACACCTTCCACTAAATGGATGATGGGCCCAGAGCAGTTTGAGCAAATGAAACAGGGTTCTATCCTGTTGAACGCGTCACGCGGCACTGTGGTTGATATCGATGCGTTGGCAGATACCGTACGCAGCGGCAAACTCCTGGGTGCGGCCATCGACGTATTCCCGGTTGAACCACGCTCTAACAGCGAAGAGTTTGTCTCACCACTGCGCGAATTCGACAACGTGATCCTGACCCCGCACGTCGGTGGTTCTACCATGGAAGCTCAGGAAAACATCGGTAAAGAAGTAGGTGAGAAGCTGGCTCAGTACAGCGACAACGGCACCACCACTTCTTCAGTGAACTTCCCTGAGGTGGCTCTGCCATCCAACCCGAACGTTCACCGTATTCTGCACATCCACAAAAACGTACCTGGCGTTATGAATGCCATAAACAGCATTCTCGCCGACAACAACATCAACATCTGTGGTCAGTACCTGCAGACCGTTGAAGAAGTTGGCTACGTTGTGATCGATGTTGCGGCTGATGCGTCAGATCTGGCTCTGGAGAAAATCAAAGAGGTTGAGGGTACCATTCGCGCCCGCGTCCTTTACTAAGATCGGAGCTACCTGCGTTGCCAGAGCTTTGTTAAAAACTTCTGAAGAATATGACCGCCATGGATGGCGGAAATGCAGATTTTGCAGGAGCAAAAATCTGCCTCACTTACATCCAGTAGGCTCCGTTTCCTCAGAAGTTTTTGCCTCGCTCTGACCGCCTCGGCAACGCTCCCGACACAGCGCTATGCAGTTAATGCTAGCGAAAATAAAAAAGCACCCTCGGGTGCTTTTTTATTGCCTCGTACTTCTGTTTCCATCGTCGGGACGCAGCAAGTACATCCCTGTATGCTTAGCTGTGCCATCCATGGCACAGATACCCGCCTCACGGAAACAGAAGCACCACGCTTAAATCTCAAAGCCGCAAGTAGTATCAACCCCCAACCGTAAGTGATGACTTACACCCGCCGGAATCTCGTCCGCGTGGTGGGTCACATACAGAAGCGTAATGGTTTTCTGTTCTGATAAACGACGGATAAACGCCAGCACCATTTCGCGGCTTGGGTCATCCAGCCCCTGACAGGGCTCGTCGAGAATTAACAGCGGTGGTTGTTTGATCAGAGCGCGGGCAATCAACACCAGGCGTTGCTCACCATACGACAGATGATGCAGGCTCTGATTAGCTTTGTGACGCAGGCCGATGACTTCCAGCCACTGCTCCGCGAGACGTCGGTCGTCATCCCCCGCCGCCTGATACAGACCAATACTGTCGTATAAACCAGAAATCACGGTGGTCAGCACATTAGTGGTCGCCCGGTATTCCCACTGTAGTGACGACGACACCAGACCTATATGCTTTTTGATGTCCCAGATGGTTTCGCCGCTACCGCGCTTCATACCAAACAGATACAGCTCGTTGCGGTAGCACTGTGGGTTATCGCCTGTGATCATCTGCAGCAGACTGGTCTTACCGCAGCCATTAGGACCTGTGATCGCCCAGTGCGCCCCCGGCTCAACCTGCCAGTTGAGATCAGAAAATAGTGTGCGCTCGCCATAGACGATTGAGCCATTCACCAGATGCACCAGCGGATCATCAGCGTTCAAGCCATATTTCACCGGCGCTTCCGGGAAATCCGATAACGGCTTATCAAAGTGCAGTAACGAGTGAACCTCTGGCGAAGTAAGTACCGACTCACGTTCGCCCTGAACTATTAAGCGGGCATCGTGAACAAACGCCAGATGCGTCAGCCAGTCTGGCAGTTCATCCAAACGGTTCGCTACCCACAGCAGACGCTGGCCACTTTCATGAAGCTTAAACAGCGCCTCTGCAAGCGCCTCGCGACTGTTTGCATCCAGACCTTCGAGCGGTTCATCCAGAATCAGTAAGTCGGGCTTCTGCCGCACCGCATTCACCAGCATCACCTTACGGCTCTCGCCCGTCGATAATGAGCGGAAACCTTGCGACAGAATGTGCTCCATTCCCAACAACTGAATCCAGTCGGCGACTTCCTCGACCGGTGCCAGCAATTCACTGACCAGCGTTCCGATGTCCTGTTGATCCATCAGATCAGATTCATCTTCCCGGCGCTCCTGCTCAATCAACGCTGCCTGCGTCTCAAGCGACACAAAGGCGACGCACTCAGGCAGACCAGACACCTCACCGTGGCTGAGACGCACATCACCGGCAAACAAGCGCGACAGCACCGTCTTACCGCTGCCATTCGTCCCGATAATGCCCCAGGTCTGATCCGCCGACACCGACCAGTCAACAACAAGATTTCGCCCGTCATGCAGACGCGCACGGAGTTCTTTAAATTCAGTTTTCATAGCGAAACTTAAGGAGCTTAAATTAACGAAGGGGGTTTTGAAAAAGCGTCAGCGAGGAAGGTGTGGCAAGGCAAAAGTTCGCGAGAAGGCGGAGCCTACTGATTGTAAGTGAGGCAGATTTTTGCTCCTGCAAAATCTGCATTCCTGCCGTCCATGGCAGTCATATCAATCGCGAATTTTCACACCGCCACAGCAGCGCAACCAGCGTCAGCCTGGAGGCCAGGACAGATCACGGCCGCCAATTATATGCATATGCAAGTGGAACACCGACTGCCCCGCTCCAGCACCATTATTAATCACCAGACGGAATTTATCCCCAAGGCCTTCCTGCTCGGCAACTTTATTCGCTACCAGCATCATATGCCCCAGTAAAGCAGCATCCGTTTCTTCGGCGTCACATAAACGCGGAATCGGCTTACGCGGGATCACCAGAATATGCATCGGCGCCGCAGGAAACATATCGCGGAACGCCAGACACTGATCGTCCTCATAAACGATCTTAGCATCCGCTTCACCGCGGGCGATTTTTCCGAAAATAGTATCTTCTGACATATCAGAGTCTCGTTAATGAACGTTAGCCTGAGAGTAACCGAATGCCCCAGTGATCACCACTGTCCGGTTCAACAGTACCGATGCATCCGCCATTCTTCCGAAAGTGTCTGGAAGCTGTCACACGCAGAAGGCACAATACCTATCATTATTAGACATTCTGTAAGGAAACTCTCTGCATGAGTCACCATGAAAGAGCGGGGCAGAAAGCCCTCGCTTCTGATCTTGCCAATATACCCCGACTGATCGCTGACTACTATGTCCGCAAGCCCTCTGATGACACATTGGTAAGCTTCGGAACATCTGGTCATCGTGGCAGTGCCGCAAACGGCTCTTTTAACGAAACGCATATCGCCGCGATCTGCCAGGCGTTATTTGAATATCGCCAACAAAATGACATAACCGGCCCGCTCTACATCGGTATGGATACCCACGCCCTGTCTGAGTGTGCATTTATCACTGCCGTGGAAGTGCTGGTTGCCAACGGCATCAGCGTTCGAGTTCAGCAAGGCCGAGGCTATACGCCAACGCCAGTAATCTCTCATGCAATCCTGACCTACAACCAAGGTAAAACCTCAGAGCTGGCCGATGGCGTA
Organism: Thalassolituus sp. UBA675; assembly: GCF_002297765.1. NCBI lineage: Bacteria > Pseudomonadati > Pseudomonadota > Gammaproteobacteria > Oceanospirillales > Oceanospirillaceae > Thalassolituus > Thalassolituus sp. UBA675. Next base: position 2,676 of record NZ_DBNJ01000002.1, on the reverse strand, counting down.
GTGATTACCCCGTCGCACAACCCTCCTCAGGACGGTGGCTTTAAATATAATCCACCGAATGGTGGCCCTGCCGATACGGACGTGACTTCTCAGATTCAGAATCGCGCCAACGAGATTATTAACAGCGGCAGTAAAGACGTTGTGCGTATGGACTTTGCTCAGGCGTGGGCCTCTGATCTGGTAACTGAGTACGACTACATCAAACCTTACGTTGATGATCTCGCCAGCGTGATTGATATGGACGCCATCGCCAAAGCGGGCGTTAAGATTGGCGTCGATCCATTAGGTGGCTCAGGTATCGCCTACTGGGACGTGATAGCCGAGACCTACGGCCTGGACATCACCGTTGTGAATGAAAGCGTTGATCCGACCTTCTCATTTATGACGCTGGATAAAGATGGCAAGATCCGTATGGACTGCTCCAGCCCATACGCCATGGCGGGCCTCATCGACTTAAAAGACAATTTCGACATCGCGCTGGGCAATGATCCGGATTACGACCGCCACGGTATTGTCACGCCCTCCGTCGGCCTGATGAATCCAAACCACTACCTCGCGGTTGCAATAAACTACCTGTACACCCACCGCCCGCAGTGGTCACAGGATCTCGCCATCGGTAAAACACTGGTGTCTTCCAGCATGATCGACCGCGTCGCCGCCGATCTCGGTCGCACCCTCTCAGAAGTCCCTGTGGGCTTTAAATGGTTCGTGGATGGTCTGTACACCGGTAAGTTCGGTTTCGGCGGAGAAGAGAGCGCAGGCGCCTCCTTCCTGCGTAAAGACGGCACGGTATGGTCAACGGATAAAGACGGTATCATCCTCGCTTTATTAGCCGCTGAAATTAAAGCCGTCACCGGCAAAGATCCGGGCGAACACTACATCGCCCTGACCGAAAAATTCTCAGCTCCAGTCTACAAGCGCATTGATGCTGCAGCGACTGGCCCACAGAAATCAGTTCTGAAAAAACTGAGTGCCGATGACGTAACGGCTGAAAAACTGGCTGGTGAAGAGATCAAAGAAAAGCTGACCCATGCCTCAGGCAATGGTGCGGCGATTGGCGGTCTGAAAGTCACCACAGAAAACGGCTGGTTTGCTGCACGCCCGTCCGGAACCGAAGAGATCTACAAGATCTACGCCGAGAGTTTCAAAAATGAAGAGCATCTCGCTCAGATTATTGAAGAAGCTCAAGCGATAGTCAGTGCTACTTTTGATGCAGCTGGAGTATAGGGCTCCATTCTAAGAAGCAGGCGGCTCGTATACAACGACAAGATTACGGCCGCCTTCTTTAGCCGAATAAAGGGCTTCGTCAGCTTTTAACAAAAGGCGGTCAAGTGTCTCATCCCCAGCAGACACAACCGACGTCAAGCCAGTACTCACTGATACGCGTATATAATCGTCATCCGGTAGAATAAACAATTGCTCACCGACATAGCGTCTGAAATGATCCAACAGCCCATAAGCCTTATCTACATCAAGACCCGGAAGGACTAAAGCAAACTCCTCCCCGCCATACCTTGCCAGATGGAATCTTGAAAAGGTGTTTCCAAGATGGTCTGCCAACTGCTTTAGCACTGCATCGCCAGCATCATGGCCATATTCATCATTAATTCCCTTAAAGTGATCAATGTCCATGAGCGCTACAGAGAAAGGCGCTCCCTCAGAGAGCAGCCTCCCCACAAGGTTCTGACCTTCTTCCACAAAAAAACGCCGGTTGTTGAGCCCCGTCAGATAATCTTTGTCAGCTTGCTGCCTGAGTGCTAACAACTGCTCAAGTGCTTCGATATTATTAGTAACACGACAGCTGAATTCTTCCTGCTGAAAGGGCTTCTGCAAGAAATCGTTCGCCCCCTTCTTTATAAACTGTACTGAGATATCCGAATCGTCCTGACTGGAGAGACCAATAATAGCCAGGGGCCTTTTATCGAAACGGTGTCGTATTTCCTGCACAAAGTGGAAGCCATCCATCACCGGCATATGAAAATCAGTAATGACAAGTGATATATCAGAATCCTGATCAAGCAACCTGAGCCCCTCTTGACCATCTCCAGCCTCAACAACAGAGAAGCACTGTAACTTAAGATAGCCCGACACCATCTGACGCATAGTCGAGGAATCATCAACGACCAGAGCTTTCATGCGCCGATTGCGATCCAGGCGATTCAGCATCCGTACCGCATATTGATATGAAAAGCGGTTCTCTTTAATTACATAATCAGCAACACCAGATTTGAGTAACGACTGTCGCTGCTCAAGATCATCACTTCCTGTTAATACAACGATCGGAACTTCTTTATCGAGGAGATATTCAGCCATCTCACCACGGGGCGCATCGGGGAGCGAGATATCGACAAGGGCTGCGACAAGAGAACTTTTGTGGTCCTCATACAACTTTTTACCCTCAGCCATGGTGGAGGCAAACAGTGCAGGCTCAACACGCTGCTGTTTGAACGTATGTTTCAATATTTTCTGGACGATTGAACTATCTTCAATTACGAGAAACACGCACACCTCCCACTGCTTTTTACAGTGTAGGCAGTAAATCTGACTCGGTTAGTGCGGTATACATATTAGACAGGCCAAATATCAATAAGGGGAGTGTGGTGCTGGTTTAGGAGGGGAGCTTCTTCCCGGCAGCGTTGCAGCCTCGGGGGATGTCGGGGATATGATCCCCTTATA
>NZ_DBNJ01000026.1:0-387499 GCF_002297765.1 Thalassolituus sp. UBA675 | reverse complement strand
CTTAAGTGAACAGCATTACGGCAATTGCCGGGTTTTTTATGTTTGCTCGTTTTATGTCGTCAAACGACTCAGAACATTAACGCAAGACCTGCTGAAGCAAAATCAACATCCGCTTTTACGTTATCTTCGTCAAAATCAGCGCGCTCATACTCAAGGCGCAGGTTCAGGTTATCCAGCAGCGCGATGGATGTGCCCACACCGTAAAACATGGCGGTACCTTCACGCTCATCGCTGTAGCCCAGTGGGCCTTTTACATCAGCGTCCCACCAGAACTGACCACCTTTAACAAATACACGAGTGTGGTCGCCAGCAGGAAGACCCAGCATCAGTGACGCCGTTAAACCGCTTGGGTCAAACTGGAAGCTGCCTTCTTTATACTCACCCAGATTCAGGTACTGACCCTCAATACCCACGTAATCGTTCAGCCACACACCGGCAAAGCCTTTCCAGCTTGTGCGGTCGTCGTCAAATTCGTCTGCATCACCCAGCTCCTCGACTTCTTCGCCACCGATAGAGAGGTTTTCCAGTTTGCTGTAACTGATTGAACCACCGACGAATGCATCTGCATCATATTCGCCTTCTGCCATTGCTGGTGTGCCATACATAGCAGCAGTAAGAAGTGCAGTCGTTGCTGGGATAGTTAGCTTTTTCATATTTGATTCCTTGCCTCATGAACGAGGTCGTTAAACATGTGAAAGTGTGAGGCTTGGGAGGAAAATTCGTTCACTGAAACAACGCAACGGATTGTTTCAGGAACTTTCTGCATTTTGACTTCGGGTCAGGCTGGGCCTATGCTCAGCGGCTGTTTTCACTTTTAAAATAAGAAAAATATGCGCTTAAAAAATTATTTCGTCCTTGGATCTGCACTGCTTTTTTCGGGTTTTTCTGCAGCCGACGTCTGTCAGATTGAAGTCCCGTCGACTGAAAATTATTCAGAAGCAGCGTATTTTTACCCCTGTGATGCAGACACTCCTCTACCTGCCATTACGCTGACGGGTGGTTATTCGAATACCTATCACAAACTGCAATGGATGGCTGAGGCGATTGCCAATTCGGGGTATGTAGTTCTGGCGATGACCCCGACAGATAAGTACGGAAAAGTTGAGCAATGGCGCGATGCGCACCTCAGAGGTCAGAAAACGCTGGTAGCCACCACTAAAGAAGAAGGCTCCCCAGTAAAGAGTCTGATTGATACCAACCTTCGTGGAATCGCCGGGTTTTCGATGGGCGGTGGCGGTACCCTACTCGCAGGGAGCATTCTGAAAGATGACGTTAAAGCCCTCGCCGCGTTTGCGCCGTTTTTGCTGAAAGAACAACGAAACGTATCCCCTACCGCTCCGACTATGATCCTGGCTGGCGCTAAGGACTTGCTGGTTACGAACGAATCCATCGAGGAAATATACCAGCACGTAGAAGCATCTACGGCTCAGCGCTTTATTGCTGTGTATGAGAATGGCCGTCACCAACAGTGGTACCGACCAGAGATCACAACAAACCGTGATAGCTACATCGAGTTGACGCTTGCCTGGCTGGATTACCACCTGAAAGAAAGCAGTTCAGCGGCAAAGGTATTAAGCGAAGCTGAAAGGCAATCACCCGACCGTTTCACCCGTATCAGTCACGAGCTCTGAGGGTCAGGTACCTTAAATGGACACAAATAGGACAATTCGTTCCACTTATGAACGTACGTACAATTATTGGGTGAAAGCCTCATTCAGCTTGGTACCCTGTCATCACTAAGAATAAAAACAACACAGGTGAATATATGTCTGTTTCATTCAAGTCCACGCTCCGCTTTCTTCCACTCGCTGCCTCTGTCGCTATGGCAGGCTGCTTCGGTGGTGGAGATCCAGATCCGGCCCCAGAAGGTCAGGCTCTGACTAACCCAGGCGATTATGAAATCTGTTCTTACGAGAACAACCTGGAAAACAGCCGTTACTCGTCAGCCCGGATGACCTACCCATGTGATCTGAGCGCAGGTCCATTCCCGGCGACAACTCTGACCGGCGGCTTTACCAATTCAAAAGAGCAGATGGAGTGGTTGTCTGAGCACCTGACCAGCCACGGCTATATTGTTCTGACCATGACTCCAAGCAACCGCTTTGGCCAACCACCGGTATGGCGCAGTGCACAGCTGGGCGGCTTTGCTGAGCTTGAAGATGAAAACAACCGTGCTGGCAGCCCGCTGCAAGGCAAGATCAACCTGGATAAGCGCAACATCATGGGCTTCTCTATGGGCGGTGGAGGCGTATTGCTGGCAGCCGCTGACATGGGTGAAGATCCAGCCAGCGTCATCGCACTTGCACCTTGGTTAGGCGATAACAACGTCAACTATAACGGCATCAAAGTACCAACCATGATGCTGGGTAGTGAAGAAGATGAACTCGCTTACTACACCGAAGACTTCTACGCGCAGCTGCCAAGCAATATTGAACGTGGCCTGGCCATGTTTGCCGGTGCTAGTCACTACGACTGGTTCGGTTCTGGCAACCAGGACGAGAAGGCAGAATTCCGTACACTCGTGACTGCTTTCCTGGAAGTTCAGCTGAAAGACGACGACTCAGCCTACAGCTACTTTGAAGGCGCTGAGCACGACGAACACGTAGCAGACGGCTGGTTCTCAGTGTTTGACTACCAGAAGTAACGCACACTTCGACCCTCTCAAGCCCGCTTAACGCGGGCTTTTTTGTGCCCCAGAAACACCGACCATTCAAATATGGCCATAGTTAGGACTCCTGCGTCCAAATAGCTTTTCATGGCCACATATGACGAGCCTGCCCAGTCCAGATTGATATTCTGGAGTCGTTCCTTACAAAAATAACTAAAGGTAAACGACATGTCTGTATCTCTGAAAAGCGCATTCCGCGCCCTTCCTCTCACGGCATCAATTGCGCTCGCTGGCTGCTTTGGCGGCGGTGATCCTGATCCTTCACCAGAAGGCCAGGCTCTGGGTGTGCCGGGAGACTTCGAGATCTGCTCATATGAAGCAAATCTCGAGAATGACGGCTACGCGTCAGCGCGTATGACCTACCCTTGCGACCTGAGCGGTGGCCCAATCCCAGCAACGACGTTGACTGGGGGTTTCACTAACACTAAAGAGCAGATGGAATGGCTGGCAGAGCACCTGTCTTCACATGGTTACGCTGTGCTGACTATGACGCCTAATAACACCCTGGGTGTTCCACCGGGCTGGCGCGACGCGCAGTTTGGCGGTTTTGCTGAATTCGAAGACGAGAACTCACGCTCAGGCAGCCCACTGCAAGGCAAGATCGACCTCACTAAACGTAACCTGATGGGCTTCTCCATGGGTGGTGGCGGCGTTATCCTCGCAGCTGAAGAAATGGTCGACCAGCACACCAGCGCGATTGCACTAGCTCCTTGGTTAGGTGCTTACAGTGTTGATTTCGAAGCGATCGAGTCTCCTATCCTGATGCTGGGCAGTGAGTTCGACGAACTGGCCTACGCCACTGAACGCTACTATTCTGAGCTTTCACCTAATACAGAACGCGGTCTTGCTATGTATGCAGGCGGTAGCCACTTCCACTGGTTTGGGAACGGAGAAACGGAATATAAGAAGAAATTCCGTACGCTGGTTACTGCATTCCTGGAAGTTCAGCTGAAGGGTGACACCAGCGCTTACAGCTACTTTGATGGCGCTGAGCACGAAGAACACGTAGAAGAAGGCTGGTTCTCAGCCTACGACTACCAGAAGTAAGTCGACATTACGTGAACACAAAGAAGCCCGCTTAAACGCGGGCTTCTTTGTAATTTGGCCTGACGTCGAACTGGTGGTATTTTCGGTACACCAAATTTCCGCACGACAGGATGTTTTAATGTCTGACCAACAGACGCCCAACGGCACACCCGATCCTCGTGATCACTCTCAGTTCAGCCTTCTTAAGAGCCGACGCTTTGCGCCCTTCTTCTTTACTCAGTTTCTAGGCGCCTTCAACGATAACGTCTACAAAAACTCGCTGATGGCGATGATCACCTTCGGTCTGCTTTCCAGCACGATGGACCTGAGCCTGATGAATAACCTGGGGGCGATGCTGTTTATTCTTCCCTTTTTCTTGTTCTCGGCACTGGCTGGTCAGCTTTCTGATAAATACGAAAAATCTTACCTGATACGACGTATCAAGTTACTTGAGATCGTCATTATGGTGCTCGGCGCCTGTGCCTTTTACTTCAGTGCCACTGCGGGGTTGATGTGTCTGCTTTTTCTGATGGGGACACAGTCTGCGTTCTTTGGGCCAGTAAAATACAGCATCATTCCTCAGCATCTGGATAACCACGAACTCGTTGGTGGTAACGCTCTGGTTGAGATGGGGACTTTCCTTGCCATTCTGACTGGTACGCTGATCGCCAGTGTAATCGCCACCCGAGAAGACGGAGTGATATGGGTTAGCGCTGTGATTATCAGTGTGTCTTGCCTTGGGTATCTGGTCAGCCGCCAGATTCCTTCTGCACCTGCCGCCAACCCGACACAGAAGGTTCGCTTCAACCCGATTACCGAAACCTGGCGCACGCTGGGTTACGCCCGCCAGACAAAAAGTATCTTTCTGGCTGTGCTCGCTATCTCCTGGTTCTGGTTTCTGGGCGCTGCCTACCTGACCCAGATCTACGGCTTCGCTAAAGACTTCCTAGGCGGAGATCAAAGTGTCGTCATGGTTTTATTGGCGACCTTCTCTATTGGTATCGCATTGGGCTCGCTGCTATGTGAGCGTCTGTCAGGGCATAAAGTAGAACTCGGCCTCGTACCTCTCGGTTCGATTGGTCTGACCATATTTGGTATCGACTTATTCCTGCAGGACTTACCCGCCATTGGCACCGAACTGATTAACGCTGGGGAGTTTTTAAGCTCACCGTGGAACCTTCGTATCGTCTTTGACTTTCTGATGATCGGTGTCTTTGGCGGTTTCTACATCGTTCCTCTGTACGCTATGGTTCAGGCACGCTCTGAACCTCAGCACCGATCTCAGGTGATCGCCGCAATCAACATTATGAATGCTCTGTTTATGGTCGCGTCAGCCATTACAGGGATTATTGTTCTGGGCGTACTAGACCTCTCAATACCACAGTTCTTTATGATCCTCGCGATCCTGAATGCGCTGGTTTCTATCTATATTTATCGTACGATCCCTGAATTTGCGATGCGCTTTATCATCTGGGTGCTTACGCACACCATGTACCGGGTAAACCACATTAACCTGCATAAAATTCCGGATGAAGGCGCCTGTGTGCTCGTGTGCAACCATGTGTCATTCGTAGATGCTCTGTTAATTGGAGGCGCGTGCCGCCGCCCGGTTCGCTTCGTTACCTTTAAGCCCATCTACAACATGCCGGTGCTGAACTTCATCTTCCGCACGGCAAAAGCGATCCCGATCGACAGTAAAAAAGCCGACCCTGAAGGGTATGAAAAAGCATTCGAGAGAATCGCTGAAGAACTTCGAGCTGGCGAAGTGGTGTGTATTTTCCCGGAAGGAAAGCTCACAACAACTGGTGAAATAGACGAATTTAAAAATGGCATCAGCCGGATACTCGATGAAACGCCGGTGCCAGTCATACCAATGGCACTGCGTGGACTGTGGGGCAGTTTCTTCAGCCATAAAGACCGCCCTGCCCTTACACGATTACCGCAACGGTTCTGGTCGAAGATCGATATGGTTGTCGGAGATACCGTGCAAGCAGAAGACGCTAGCCCAGGCTACTTAAAAGAGAAAGTCGCTGAATTACGAGGCGATCGACTGTAACCTTGCTACAAAAGAAAACGGGCGCCGACTCGATAAGTGGGCGCCCGTTTTTAAAGAGGAATTAACAAACCCGGCAGATTATTCCGCTGGTTTTGCTTTCTCACGCAGTTTGATGTGCAGGTCACGCAGTTGCGTGTTGCTCACTTCACCCGGAGCCTGTGTCATCACACACGCCGCCGACTGAGTTTTCGGGAAGGCAATCACTTCACGGATGCTGGTCGCGCCAGTCAGCAGCATGATCAGACGATCCAGACCGAATGCCAGACCACCGTGTGGTGGCGCACCGAACTTCAGTGCATCGAGCAGGAAGCCGAATTTCTCGCGCTGCTCTTCTTCAGAAATACCCAGTACACGGAATACCGTTTCCTGCATCGCTTCGTCGTGGATACGGATAGAACCGCCACCCAGTTCGCAGCCGTTCAGTACCATGTCATAGGCACGTGACAGTGCTTCCAATGGGGCCTTTTCCAGTTCTTCTGGCGAGCAGCTTGGTGCGGTGAATGGGTGGTGCAGCGCAGTCATTGAACCGTCGTCGTTCTCTTCGAACATTGGGAAATCAACAACCCACAGAGCAGCCCACTCTTTGGTGTACATGTTGAGGTCTTCACCCAGCTTGCAACGCAGTGCGCCAAGGGCTTCGTTCACGACCTTAGTTTTGTCTGCACCGAAGAACACGATGTCGCCGTTCTTAGCGTCCAGCTTCTCCATGATCTTCATGGTGTTGTCGTCACCGATGAACTTAATGATCGGAGACTGCAGGCCTTCGACGCCCTTCTCGATTTCGTTGACCTTGATCCAGGCCAGACCTTTCGCACCGTAAATACCAACGAATTTGGTGTATTCGTCGATCTGCTTGCGAGACAGCTCAGCACCACCCGGTACTTTTAAGGCTGCTACGCGGCACTTCGGATCTTTCGCAGGGGCTGCGAATACTTTGAAGTCGATGTCCTGAAGGAATTCTTCAACATCAACCAGCTCCATCGGAATACGCAGGTCTGGCTTATCAGAACCGTATTTGTTCATCGCTTCGGAGAACGGCATGCGTGGGAAATCACCCAGGTCGACGCTCAGCTCTTTCGCGAAGATGTCTTTGATCATGCCCTGAACCATACCCATGATTTCGTCTTCATTAATGAAAGACGCTTCGATATCGATCTGGGTGAATTCTGGCTGGCGGTCAGCACGCAGATCTTCGTCACGGAAGCACTTAGCGATTTGGTAGTAACGGTCAAAACCAGAAACCATCAGCAGCTGCTTGAACAGCTGTGGTGACTGCGGCAATGCGAAGAACGATCCTTCGTGAGTACGGCTAGGTACCAGGTAGTCACGCGCACCTTCTGGGGTTGCACGGGTCAGGATCGGTGTTTCGATATCGAGGAAGCCATTGTCTTCCAGGAAACGACGGGCCGCAGAGGTTACTTTTGAGCGGAAGCGCAGCTTGTCCTGCATTTCAGGGCGACGCATATCCATGTAACGGTACTTCAGGCGAACGTCTTCACCCACGTCGGTGTAACCGTCGAGTGGGAATGGAGGCGTCGCTGCCTTGTTCAGAACGTTGATCTCTTTACCCAGCACTTCGATCATGCCGGTTTTCATGTTCTCGTTGGTGGTGCCTTCAGGGCGGCCACGAACACGACCGGTAATCTGAACAACGAACTCTGAGCGAACACTGTCAGCGGTGTTGAATGCATCAACGGTATCCGGGTCGAAAACGACCTGTACCAGACCTTCACGGTCACGTACGTCGAGGAAGATGACGCCACCGTGGTCACGGCGACGATGTACCCAACCGCAGAAGGTTACGGTCTGATCAATCAGTGTTTCGTTGATATCACCACAGTAATGTGTGCGCATCGTTCGGTCCTAAGTCAGTCTGGGAGGCCGCTGAACGCCCTTCCCTGTCATCGAAATCCGCCTGGCGCGGTGGAGTTCCGCCGGCAAGTCAGTAAAAGCCGCGCATTATAGCGGATCTGACCAGCCGCGTTAACCGTCTGGATAGGGTCGTAAGGGTACTATTTCACTGTTCCATGACACTTTCACACCTTGAGATAGCATGGGCACACAGTAAGCTTTGCAGCCATACAGAAATAACAATCAACAGAAGGTATTCGAGCTATGCAGTCTTATTCAGAGAAAGTCGTTGTTGTCACCGGCGCAGCGTCCGGCATCGGCCGCGCACTCGCTCAACAACTCAGCATGCAGGGCGCTAATCTCGCTCTGTCGGACGTTAACATGGAAGCTTTGGAAGAGACCGCATCTATCCTGCGTGGTACTGGCAAAGTCACCCTGCAGAAACTCGACGTTGCAGATCGTGGTGCATGGGAAGCCTATGCAGAACAGGTAAAAGCGGACCATGGTCAGGTCGATATGATCATTAACAACGCGGGTGTTGCTCTGTCTGAAACCGTCGAGCGTATGAGCTATGAAGACATGGAGTGGATCGTCAACATCAACTTCTGGGGCGTCGTCTACGGTACCAAGTCGTTCCTGCCGTTGCTGAAAGAACGTCCTGAGTCTGCCATCGTCAATGTTTCAAGCATCTTCGGCATCATTGCCTTACCGACGCAAGCGGCATACAACGCCACTAAATTTGCAGTTCGCGGCTTTACTGAGTCACTGCGTCAGGAGCTGAAGGGCACCAACGTCTTTGTTACCACCGTTCACCCGGGTGGCATCAAGACCAACATCGTTCGCAATGGCCGCATGAAAACCAGTATGACTGGCGAAAACCAGACGCTGGAGCAGCAGGCGAAACACTTCGAGAAAATCGCTAAAACGACCCCAGCGCAAGCCGCTGACACCATTCTTGAAGGCGTTAAAGGCGGTAAACGCCGCATTCTGATCGGTAGCGATGCGCGCCTGATGGATCGCATCCAACGCCTGTTCCCAGTGCGCTACTCTGACATCTTTGGCTGGGCATTGAAAAAATTAGGCTGATTTCGTGATCTATGCCTAAAAAAACAGGGGTTAGCGGGTTGCTAACCCCTTTTTTTTGCTTAAGAATCGAAGGGCCTGTTAGCACTCATCTCTCTACGCATTTCGGGCAGCCGCTTACTCAAGAAAAGGAAAAACCACTATGGCAGCAAAGAAACCAACGACGGCTAAAGCCGCACCGGCCCGTAAAGTTACAGCCGTTCGTGAAAAATTTACCAAAACTCAGATTCTGAACGAAATTGCAGAGAACACCGGCCTGTCTAAGAAAGAAGTCAGCGCCGTGCTTGACGAACTGGGTATCGTAATCGAGCGCCACATTAAGAAGCGTGCCGTTGGTGAATTCACCCTGCCTGGTCTGCTGAAAATCAAAACAGTTAAGAAGCCAGCGCAGAAAGCCCGTAAAAACGTGCCAAACCCATTCCGCCCAGGCGAGACGATGGATGTTGCAGCGAAGCCTGCTTCAACCAAGGTTAAAGTTCTGCCGCTGAAAAAGCTGAAGGATATGGCTCTTTAAGTCACATCTTCTCAGAGAGGGCTTCGGCCCTCTTTTGTTATGCCCGACACCCCTCTAAAAAACCTGCTGACCGAAATTCGCAACTGCGACTTATGCGCCCATGATTTACCACTGGGAGCAAATCCGGTCATTCAAGTCGCCAGTACTGCAAAGATATTAATTATTGGCCAGGCACCTGGCACACGTGTTCACGAAACTGGTATTCCATGGAATGATCCGAGCGGCAATAAACTGCGCCAGTGGTTGCAGCTCTCCGATGACGATTTCTATGACGAGAACCAGATAGCTATTATGCCGATGGGACTGTGTTACCCGGGCAAAGGAAAATCGGGCGACCTGCCCCCACGCAAAGAGTGTGCACCGAAATGGCACCACCAGGTATTTGAGCACCTGCCAGATCTGAAGCTTATTCTGCTTATCGGCCAGTATGCACAGAGGTCGTACTTAAAAGATGGTCATAATACGGTTACCGAGCGGGTCAAACATGCATCAGAAACTAAGGCGCCCTTTTTTCCGCTCCCACATCCGTCCCCGAGAAACCAGATCTGGTTAAAGAAAAACCCTTGGTTTGAAAGCACGGTGCTGCCCGAATTGCGTAGTAAAGTGCGGGCTGCTCTTAGTGACTGAGCACCTCAATCCTTTCTCACCACTGATCCCGAAGCTTTCTGAGTGCCTTAAATACATCGCGATCGCTTAATCCCAGATGCGGAAACTCTGCTTTTAAACCATCAATGACAGCAGGATGATGTAACCTCAAGAAAGGGTTGTACAAACGCTCCTGCCCCATGGTCATGACAGGCATGTCATCGGGCTGCGTATCGGCAACGTTACTCTGCCACTTGCTGGCATCGTTATTCGACGGCTCACGCGTTAATGCGAATGCCAGATTATTTTTCATGTAGTCGTGCCCCGGATACAACAGAGTATCGTCCGGTAATGGCATAAGCTGTGAAACAAATGAATCGTACATTTCGTCAACATCACCACCATTTCGGCAGTTACCGGCGCAGGCATTAAATAACGTATCACCAGAAAAAAGGACCGGCGTTCCGCCGTTGTCTTCTGCTTTGACAAGCAGACACAAATGGACAGGCGTGTGCCCGGGGGTGAAAAGGACATGAAGTTTCAGTGAGCCGAGTTCGATCACATCACCCGCAACCACGCCACGATCTACATCAGGTATTCTCGCCATGGCGTTCTGATGCGCAATAACTTCCGCGCCCGTGGCCGCCACAACCGCAGGATTACCCTCGACATGATCATGATGCTCGTGCGTATTAATAATATATTTGATGGTGTAACCCTGCTCTTCTGCCAGGGCCACCATCGCATCACCATCTAAAGGGTCCAGAGCGATGGCTTCTCGAGTTTCTTCACAACCAATCAGGTAATTGAAATTACGTAACGGGTTGTTCATGTAACGTCGAAAAACTTCCACATTCACCTCTTACCAGTACACAGTGTCCTGAATATCGTCGTCTGCTTCAGACTCTTTAATGAAGTGACTGTTCAATAAATTAATCATTTCTTCTGAGCGCGCTTCCAGCTCTTCGTCAGAATAGGCTTCTGCAGGACTATGCCCCCAGACCGGTCCGGGCCACGCAGGATCAGTTTTGAATCGTGCGACATGGTGAACATGCAGCTGGGCAACAACATTCCCGAGCGCGGCGATGTTCATGGAATCAGATGCGAAATGATCAGCCATCTTCTCTGCTACAAATGCAGACTCTTCCATTAGCTGGAGGCGGTCTTCTTTCTTCAGGTGGTAATACTCGAAAACGTTAGAGCGGGATGGCACAAGAATCACCCAAGGGTAACGGCGATCCTTCATCATAAGTACTTTACACAAAGGCAAGCGGCCCAAATACACGGTGTCGGCTTGCAGGCGTTCATCTAAGCGGAACATAATCTCTCCTGTTGATTGTTTTCATGATAAATCGCCATACGCGTAAGGTCACTAGAGGTTCGCTATAAATGCCCGAGTTCATTGCTCTTCCGGCCATAAACGCCATTCCGAAAGACCAGTGGGATGCACTCTTACCAGCTAATGCTGGGCCGTTTCTGCGCTACGATTTCTTGCGTGCTCTGGAGTCCAGCGGCTCCGTCTCTGTAGATACAGGCTGGACGCCGAGCCACCTGATCAGCCTTGATGACACCGGGACTCCCAATCTTGTTCTCCCTGCCTATATTAAAGACCACAGTTACGGAGAATACGTATTCGACTGGCAGTGGGCTGAGGCCTACGCCAGTTATGGCATGCAGTATTACCCGAAGCTTTTACTGGGCGTCCCTTTCACGCCTGTTCCGGGCCCACGATGGTTAAGCAGCACCCCGGTCGACACCCAAAGCCTGGCCCAGGGCTTATCAGACTTTTGCTCGAGTAAGGGGCTGAGTGGCTGGCACATGAACTTCTCCGCTGGCGAACTGACTCCGGACGCTGGCGCATCGGAACGAAAAGGCTGCCAGTTCATCTGGAGGAACAATAACTTCAGCTCCTTTGACGACTTTCTGGCAACGTTCGCAAGCCGTAAACGTAAAAACCTGCTGAAGGAGCGCCGCCGGATCACAGGACAGGGCTTAAAGGTGTCACGCTTCGAAGGCGAAGGCATCACACCCGAAATGATTGATATCTTCTACCACTGCTATTGCGATACCTATTACCGCAGACGCTCTCATCCTTACCTTACGCCCAGTTTCTTTCACCAACTCCGTGAGACCATGGCAGATTCGATGATGTTGGTACTCGCAGAAGACGAAGAAGGCCCATGCGCTGCCGCCCTTTGTTTCTTCGACGATAACGCACTTTATGGCCGCTACTGGGGTTGTCTACGCGACTACGATGCCTTGCATTTCGAGGCCTGCTATTACCAGGGGATTGAGTTCTGCATCGAGAAGAACCTGGGTATGTTTAACCCGGGCACTCAGGGAGAACACAAGATCAGCCGTGGCTTCGCCCCCGAGTTCACACGAAGCTACCATTGGCTCGCACATCCGGAATTTCACGACGCTATTGGCAGATTTACACGTGAAGAAGCGGCGTACATTGAAGAATATGCCACTGCCGCCTCAGAAAGACTGCCGTTCAGGCGGGATTGACCTGGCTGTCTCATCCCAGCTTTGCTATAACCCCACCCGGAGGTAATTATCATGGCTATGAGAGCGTACAAAGTTCAGGACATTGTTGTATTCGCATCACGCGGTACCGAAGCAAAACTTCTGGCTGCGCCAGAGTTGCGCCCGGCAGAAGAGTGGCGCGAAGACGTAGCCGCGTGGGTAGCGCTGCGTGCCGAGCGCGCACCAGAACTGGATGACAGGGTGGACGCCAGCAAAACTGAGCCGTATATCCATACCAGCCACTAACCTATCGTCAGGCGGCTTCTACAAAGGACGTCCCGTTCCCGATATTAAGACAGCAGCCATGTAACGACGGCTGCCGTACTGACACATCGCCGCCAGATTCTCCAGACTCACAGGCACATAGATATTATCGACCGCCGCCTGATCCAGCGTATCATCGACATCCGGGTCATTGATGTAAGCAAAATCTTCATCCATCGCGACCAACCACACCCAGTGCGGTGCCTTGTTCCGGTTCATCCGGTACGTACTGATCAAGAGCAGAATACGATGGCCAGACTTTAATGCCTCTCTGAGTGTCTCAACCGTAAATTGCGACACCTCAGTGGATATCCCCGCGCGTTCGCAGCGCTGACTGAAGTCATCACTGACAAGGCGCAGAACTTCACGTTTATGCTCATTCCGGACGCCCTCAATAAAAGGCACCGACTCATCCGACACCCAGATGCTGGCATCAAAACCGCGAGTCTGAGCTGCAAGAGCCAGCCCCTGAGCAGAGCAACCTCCATGGCCAGTCGTCAGGTAAATGGTTGTCGCCTCCCGCCAGATATTCAGTTCACAAATACGCGACAACTGAAACTCTGACTGTAGACTGCGCATCGCCATCATCAACGCTGACGGACCGCACGTAAAAGGCGTTGTCTGACCGTAGAAAGGCAACTCCTGAGGAACGACACGCATCGTGCTCAGGTGTTTCTCCAGTCTCCAGCCCGCACTGCCGTCTTCGTAATAACCGGGCAGGAAGCGAATTCTCCGATACCCGGTAGATTCATAGAGGTACAGAGCGCCCTCATTATCATCACGAACCTCCAGGCGCATGAAAAATACTCCGCGGAGCATGGCCTGAGACTCAGCATGATCCAGTAGCTGACGCGCCAGACCGCGCCCTCGTGCCATAGCTGCCACCGCGATGGAATAGAGCCGCGCCAGCGAGGTACCGCGATGGAACAGCACCAGGATGTAGGCCTGAAGGCCCTTTTCGTCTTCATGTACCCATAATTCAGAGTGGCTGGAACGAATGAAATGGCGAAAACGACGAGGCGTCAGCCGGTCGCCCGGGAAAGCCTCCTCTTCAATAGCCGATAACGCGGGAACATCTGCCGATGTGGCTAAACGAAACGTCATATACTGAACCTAAAAATGAAACAGCAATCTGAAGGCGCATAGTAGAACTGAACACAGCGAATCGCTACGGCTGTGCTCACGAGAAATATCACTCCAGACGAGAAGAAAAACTTGATGTTGTGATGCGCCAGCGAGAACTATCATCTGGCTCAGTTTTTCATTTTCTAATACACAAAGAGTCACCAATACATGAAGCCACTGCTCGTACTCGTTGACCAGCTCAGTGACTGGCAGCCCTACTACCCAACCCGTCAGGTCATCACCATTGGCGACTTTCTGGCTGGGCAGACCGAGGCTCGCGGCTATGTTATCAACCTATGCTCGGATTACTCTTATCTGAGTACGGGATACTACGGCTCGCTTCTCGCTGAGGCGCGCGGCGGCCAGGTGTTCCCCGGCGTTCGTGCCATTCGTGAACTAAACAATTTCGAGCAGGGGCAGCCGCTTCCGACGAAAACCAGCCGCATTCTCGAAGCTGACCGACGCTCAGGCAAAAATAACGCAGACCTTGTGCACCTACGCGTGTATTTCGGACAAACAGAGAACGCTTCTCTGAAGCCAGTTGCCCGCAAACTGTTCGAGACATTTGCCTTCCCTGTATTCGATGCCAAGCTTCAACGCGTGCACGAAAACCTGTGGATCATCGCCTCGTTAAACGTCGTTGCAATCAACGAGCTCAACGAAAGCGATCAGACCCGGTTTGCAGAGTCTCTGGACACGTTCAGCTCGAAAATATGGCGGCTTAAACGCATCAACAAGCGTTATAAATATGATCTGGCGATTCTGGTCAACCCAGAGGAGCAACTGCCGCCCTCCAATAAAGGCGCATTAACTGCATTTGAAAAAGCCGGTAAAGACATTGGTTTAAACGTTGAGCTGATCACATGGAAAGAAGCCCATAGAATTGCAGAATACGATGCACTCTTTATCCGTGAAACGACAAACGTCGATCATCACACGTATCGCATTGCACAACAGGCTGAAAATGCTGGGCTCGTCGTTATCGACAGCCCTCGCGACATTATGCGCTGCTCTAACAAAGTCTACCTCCACGAGTGCTTGCAACTGCATCAGGTAGACACACCAGAAACGCGGCTATTGATGACTCAGCAAGACTATAACATCGATCACCTCATCGAAGAGCTGGAACTTCCGATCATCGTGAAAGTACCAGACGGCGCCTTCTCAATTGGTGTAGAAAAAGCAAAAACACGGGAGGAGCTACAAGAGTGTATCAGTCGCCTTGGTCAACGCTCTGCCTTGCTCTTACTGCAGAAATTTATGCCAACCGAGTACGACTGGCGTATTGGTGTTCTGAATGGTGAAGCCATCTATGCCTGCCGGTATTTTATGGCCAAAAGTCATTGGCAGATTTACAACCACAGTGCCCGATCAAAATCGAACAGTTCTGGGAATGCTGATGCCTTTGCTATTAATGATGTGCCTAAAAAAGTCATCAAAACCGCATTAAAAGCAGCGCGCTGTATGGGAGATGGGTTTTATGGGGTTGACCTGAAATCCAGCGGTGATCGGGTCGTTGTCATTGAGGTCAACGACAACCCAAGCATAGACAAAGGCGTTGAAGACCTTCATGAAGGTACGGCACTTTATCAGAAAATCATGCAGACATTTCTGGCAAGGTTGGATGACATTAACGGGCGCTGAAGCGCCGGTCTTTCTACCACTGCTGGGGTAGCCCTTTGGTTTGCAGAAGGGCTGCTACATCCATCATCAATGCGATAGACACATGCACCAGAACACCACCCCAAATCGACCGTGACATAAGAGCAAGTACACCGAGAAAAAAGCCGAACAGAATCGCGCCGAAGGACTCCGGCCATAGCTTCGGGAAGTGCAGCATCAGGTACGGCAAACACATCACCGCAATCGACAGACTACCAAACTGGCGTTTCAGGCCATTTACCAGATATCCGCGAAAAAAGAATTCAACGGCAATAAACTGAAGGACATAAATAACCTCCCAGCTCAGCAAGTCAAACCAGCTTCGATGGGCTTGATTATAAAAGGGATAATGCTTTGAAAAGTCATCACCAAAACTGGCGATAATTGCAAACACAAGAATCGGCGATGCTAACAAAACATAGCCACGCCAGTGGTGATGGACACTGCCCCACTGCCAGCCATACTCACTCAGTGAATCTTTGAACCACCACCGTATGGCCAGCATTGGAATAATGAGGAATCCAAGCAGGTTTATGCTGCCCCACCAGATATATCCCAGTAATTCGCGGTATTCGTAACGATGATAGTCACGATATATCGAGGGATCAGACATCACTTCGGAAAACCACTTCACCAGCGCGGTCAGGTTACTGCTGTATTTTCCGTAATGCACCAGAAGCAGACACACACAGGCAATACCGATAATCTGCCAGACACGTATACGCTCTTTCGCTTCTTCCGCAGGCGATAAACTGGCCGGTTTACGCTCTTCATCAATTGCATTGAGTTGGCTGAAAAGAAACCCTGGCGTCAGCCAGTGTAAAAATCCCATGCTGCTGTTCCATTCGTGTCTTCAATAGCCCCTACAGGCAGACTGAAGTAAATCATTAAATTACGCCATAGTTCGCCCGTGTGACTCGCGGTCCAACGAGAAATATCCACCGGGCTACTGTGCTGAAGTGCGTCGCTCACTCGATCAGCGGCTTCTTCAATATTACCGGGCGTATATCGAAAGCGGCCTGGGTATTGTTCGCGATAGCATAACGCGTCAGGGACTACAGGCGTTGCGCCAGCACTCACGGCTTCAATCATCGATAGCCCCTGAAACTCATGATCCGCTGTGCTGATCACAACCCGAGCACGCTTTAATAAGGTTTCATACTCAGCCCGCGGGACCATACCATCGGCAACAATCCGTGCGGCGTGCTTCTCACGTATTGCAGACAGTTCGCCCGGCACCTTCTCAGGTCGCGGCCCCAACAACGCCAACTGAAAATCTACGCCGCGATTAGCTAACATATCAAGCACTGCTTCGAATCGATCCGGACGCTTGTCGTATTCCCAGCGGTGATTCCAGAGAATCATCGGCATCGTGCCTGTTTGCGCTGGAATCGTATCAGTATTTACTGTCTCGACAGCGACAGGTAAAACCGAACTCTTCGCTCGTAACTCATCAACAACATGGTCGGGAGTGGCGTCAGGTAATTTACGCAGAAGCTCTGTAACTCCCTCCAGCATGGACTCAAGATTAAAACGCGAGTTAAACAAACAACGTTCCGATGTCAGAGCCCCGTATAACTGAACCATCTGAGGGTCAATCGACGAGTGCTGGCGGTCACCCACCGGGTAAGCAAACTGATTCTCATGAAAATAGAGAGTAACGGGAATATCAGCCAGTTCAGGATGCAGCCCTTTGATGGTGGCAATATCCACCATGGATGTTGCGAGAATATGATGGGGCTGCTCTTGCTGGAGTGCGTCCCGAAATTCTGCCATCCACGACAAAGGGTTACCCCGGATACGCCAGCGGAAGTAGCGGCCAGGAAGTTCGAAGATTCGAAGCCGCACCGGGCAGTCCTGCTGATTCGAGAGCCAGTTAACCCAACTGGCGTGACTTTCGGAACGATATGCTGACAGCAGCCAGACCAGAGGACGCTCGGGCATTTACTCAGATCGCCATTTGCGAGCGGTCAAGCTCCTGCTTGGCGGAGTCAGACGCCTGGTTAATTTCCGACAAGCGTTTTTCGAGTCCGGAGATATTCTCTCGTTGCTGGCGTATCTGCTCATTATAGCGGTCTGCACCAGTTTTCATCTCATCAACAATGGCTTGAGCGCGGTTGCGGGCATTTGGCCCCGCAATGGACTTCGCCAGCTCGGATTTTTCTTTGATCATGCGCTCACGTTCCTGTTGCAGGTCGCTAAGCTTCTTCTTCGCATTTTTCAGGTCACGCTGCACACGAATTTTGTCATTACTGCGGGAAAGCTCATCAGCCATCCCTTGCAACTCTGCTTCAGAAGCACCCCTCGATGGCTTACTGGTATCGACCTGGCGTTCTTCCTTCACCGAGTATTCTGACGGGCATGGCGTCTGTGAGAACAGGGTCTCGCCCGCTGCTGATTTACAGACATACACTTTCCCCGCGTGCACCGGCAGAACAGCCGAAACCACGACCATACCAACCAGCAGCAAACTACCACGCATATTAAGACTCCTTGTTATCAGAAATGTTGGCGAAAAGGCCTGGATTCGCCCTGCGCTTACCTGTGAACTGACTATACTTGAAAGCGGATTATACTTTCTACCACGGAGCAGACATGCCTCACCCCACTCCCAGCGTCCCCGATACACTACCGGGAGATCACTGGTTACTGCAGAAATACGCATTGGATCAACACGCGATCGTTGCCATCACAGACAAGGAAGGCCGCATTCAATACGTTAATGACCTGTTCTGCGACATCAGTGGCTACGAACGCGAAGAGTTAATTGGCCGCACTCATCACATGGTGAACTCCGGTCATCACAGCAGACAATTTTTCGAAGAAATGTTCGACACACTCGCCGATAACGACATCTGGCGTGGAGAAATCTGCAATCGTCGTAAGACCGGTGAGCTCTACTGGGTAGAAACGACCATTTCTACCCAACGCGATGAAGCAGGTGAGATTACGGGTTACGTGGCCCTGCGCACCGACGTCACAGACCAGCACCGCACTCTGGACGCCATGCGCCGTTTGCATGAAATTACTTCTGACCGCCAGGCAACCATAGACACTAAAGCTGAGCGAATCCTTCGCCTGGGCTGCGAGATATTTAATCTGCCCATTGGCATCATCAGCCACATCGTTGATGAACAATATACAGTGCGCTTCACCCTCAACCCTGAAAACGCACTTAAGCCCGGTGACAACTTTGAACTAGGCAATACCTACTGTTCTGAAACTATCGCTGGTTGTCATGCGGTCGCGCACCACCATGTGGGCGATAGCGAAACCCAGCATCACCCTGCTTACGCCAATTTTGGTCTTGAGTCGTATCTCGCCGCCCCCCTGTTTCTCAAAGATCAGGTGTACGGCACAATTAATTTCTCGGGCCCGGAGCCGCGATCACGCGCTTTCAGCACCGGCGAGATTGAGCTGATTCAATTATTTGCGAAGTGGATCGGCGACGAGCTTGCTCGCGAAGAAACCGATAATGAACTGGAGCGGGACCGTCTTTTACTGGATGCCGTCAGTAAGCAAGCTCGTATTGGTGGCTGGGAACTCGACCTCACAACGGAAAACCTCTACTGGACCCCAGTCACCCGCCTTATCCACGAAGTCGAGGATGATTTTATACCCACGGTTGATAACGGCATCGACTTTTACGATGGCGATGAAGCGAAAGAGCGTCTCCGCGAAGCAATCGCGAGCGCTATTGAAAAAGGTAAGAGCTGGGATCTCGAGTTACCACTGAAAACAGCGAAAGGTCGAAGAATCTGGGCCCGCGCACTGGGTACTCCCGTCATGGTCGACGGTACCTGCACCCGCCTGTTCGGATCGTTCCAGGACATCACTGAAGAACGGGAACAGGAAACCGAGAAACGCGAGGAGGCTCAGCGTAATCAGCTAATGATTGAATCGACGGCCGTTGGCTTCTGGGACTGGAACGTCAAAACCGGAGAAACCTCTTTCAGTGAACGCTGGGCCAACATTATTGGGTACACTCTCGATGAGCTTTCACCGGTCTCAATCGACACCTGGCTGGAAGCTTGCCACCCGGATGACCTTGAACGGTCAGGTGAACTTCTGACGCAGCACTGGGAAGGCAAACTGGATCGCTATGAATGCGAAGCCCGGATGAGACACAAAGACGGTCACTGGATCTGGGTTCATGACACCGGACGTGTCGTTGAATGGGACGATGAGGGTCAGCCTCTGCGCATGATCGGCACGCACCTCGACATCACCGAAAACAAACTCGCACAGACCGAGATCAACATCAGTCACCAGAGAATCCAGCTGGCGACTGAGTCTGCGGGCATCTGTATCTGGGAGCACAACCTGATCACCGGCGAGATGGCCTGGGACGCAGGTATGCGCGAGCTGTACGGCATCGCTCCTGAGGTCACACCTCCCAGCATTAAAGAGTGGGAGTCCTTCATTCACCCAGATGACCACGACTGGGTAGTGACCCGACTCAAAGACGCCATCGAGCATACGAAGCCATTCGATTATGAGTTCAGAATCGTTCGTGCCGACGGGAAAGAGCGTCATGTTCGAACCGCCGCTGTGATACTGTCCGATGACCATACCCAGGGATCCCGGGTCGTTGGCATGACCAGCGATGTGACTCAGCAGAAAGAGAATGAACTTGCTTTGTTAGCTGCGAAGCGGGAAGCAGAAAGTGCCGCACGAACGAAAAGTGACTTCCTTGCGACCATGAGCCATGAAATCCGCACGCCTATGAACGGCGTGTTGGGAATGCTCAACCTGCTGAAAGACACGCCACTCACAGACGATCAGCTAAACCGGATACGTATTGCGCAAAACAGTGCGCAGTCTCTGCTTGCACTGATTAACGACATACTCGACTTCTCGAAAATCGAAGCAAATAAGCTTGAACTTGAATCCATCGAGTTCGAACTCAACAGCGTACTGACAGCTGCAACAGAGTCGCTTGCCAGCCAGGCAGAGACAAAAGCCGTCGAACTTCTGGTCGACACCTCCCGGCTACACACCAATACCGTTGTCGGAGACCCCGGCCGGGTTCGCCAGATACTTGTTAACCTGTTAAGCAATGCGATTAAGTTCACCAATGAAGGAGAAGTAACTGTATCGCTCGAGCAAATACTAATCGATGACAAGTGGCAACTATCGATCACGGTGAAAGATACCGGCATCGGTATTCATGAAACCAAACGGGTGAACCTTTTCAATGCGTTTAACCAGGTCGATTCTTCAACGACGCGAGAGTTTGGTGGTAGCGGCCTTGGCTTGGCCATCGTGAAAAACCTGTGCGAACGGATGAATGGTTCGGTTTCAGTAGAAAGTACCCCAACGGTGGGCAGCGCATTTACCGCCACGATCCAGCTCGATATTGCCCCAGATGCTACCCCGCTTCCCGGCCTCAATGGCACTCGTGTACTGGCCATTATTAACAACCCAAAATCGCGTGAGGTAACCCGCCGGAACCTTGAAGCCCTGGGCGCTCGCGTCGACGCCGTCGGGTCCACCGCGGACGCCTCCGAAATATTGATAGGCGACCCAGACAGCGTCGACCTTCTCATTTTGAGCAGCAATATTCCCGGTGAAGACTGGAGAGACAGTTCTGAAGCATTAGCTCAGCTACCTGCCATGGATACAGCACTCAGAGTACTAATGGTACCAGTGAGCTTCCGCCAGTCAGAACGGGTACTCGAGTCCGGCCGACTTCACGGTCATGTATTAAAACCGCTGAACGTCCTCAATCTGGTGGAGTACTTCCACACGCGTAAAGAGTTTGGTCAGGCGGGAGATACAAGCACTCGCACCAGCAAACCGACATTCCGGGATAAACGCGTCCTGCTTGTGGAAGACAATCGGGTTAATCAGCTGGTCGCGGAAGAAATGCTGACAGCGCTCGGTATCAAGGTAGTCATCACAGAAAACGGTGAAGAAGCAATTCAGAAAATCAGCTCTGAAGAAACTCCTTTCGATCTCATTCTTATGGATTGCCAAATGCCAGTAATGGACGGATATCAGGCAACGCGGGCACTCAGACACGGCCGCGCAGGTGACCAGCACCAGAGTACCCCCGTAATAGCCATGACAGCGCACGCCATGACTGGCGATAAAGAAAGGTGTCTGGCATCGGGAATGAACGACTACCTCGCAAAGCCAGTTGATCCCGGCTTGCTGACCTCAATGCTTGAGCGATGGCTACTGGCAGACGACGCCAATAATGATGCCGCGGTCGGCGAACAAGCTGTTGTATTGAAAAGTCAGCCTCAGGTTGGCGAAACAATCTGGGATCGTCAGCAGGCCCTTAAGCGTGTGGTAGGTAACGAGAAGCTGCTCAACCAGCTTATTGATATGTTCCGTAGTGAACAGCCCGTGCGCTTGTCGGAGATGACTCAACTGCTTGATGGCGGGCGTTTTGATGCCCTCAGAGAGGTTGCTCACAACCTGAAAGGCGTCGCAGGAAACCTGGGCCTGGTGGCCATACAGAAAGTCGCCTCGCGCCTGGATCAGGATATCCGCACCGGTAAAACCAGCACCGCAGAAAACCTTCTCGACGAGCTGCATGAAGAAACCGCGCGCCTGACAGAACTGTTGGAAAGCGACCAGAATAGCAAAGCCCCTACACCGCTCATTGGCCTGAAAGAACGACTGGTTGCAATAAATCACGCTTTAGAACAAAACGACTACATTAGTCAGAAGAGTCTTGAATTCATGCTTAAACCCCTTGGGAATGCCTATTACGAGGCAGAACTGGGGCAGCTTGCGCACGAGATCACGGCATTTGAAAACGCAAAAGCTCAGGCTAGGATTAAATCACTGCTTCAGCAGATAAATGAGAGCAATAAGAATGCCTAATGAAATGCCGCTATCGACTGTCTTACTCGTTGACGATTCTGCGTCGAATATCCGCGTCATGGCCGCGGTACTTCAGGAGCGTTACCGCGTAAAGACAGCAACAAGCGGACAACAATGTCTCGATATGGCGCTCAGGCACAAGCCTGACCTGATTCTGCTCGACATTGAAATGCCAGGCATCTCAGGCTACGAAACCTGCCGTGAGCTCAAAGACATGAGCGAAACGCGCGATATCCCCATCATATTTGTTACCGGCCGGGACAATATCGAAGACGAAGAAATGGGCCTTCGCATCGGCGCCGTGGATTACATCACCAAGCCGATACGCCCGGTCATTCTCTCGGCCCGCGTTGATACGCACGTGACACTTAAGCGCCAACAGGATCGACTGCTGCAACTGGCGATGCACGATCAGCTCACCGGGCTGTACAACCGTCACTACATGCTGGAAATGGTCGATCAGCGGCTTGCCCGGGCCCGACGCCACAGCACTCCCATGACGACCTTGATCATCGATCTTGATCACTTCAAAAAGATCAACGATACGCACGGGCACATTGTGGGTGATCAGATTCTGGAACAGGTAGCGACCCTGCTTGAGCAGCAATGCCGCACCGAAGACACGGTTGCACGGTTTGGCGGTGAAGAGTTTATCGTACTGATGGAACCCTGCTCGCTGAATCAGGCACACTACAAAGCCGAGGTAATGCGCCACCAGATATCCGAGCTCATGCCCTCCTCTATCCCTGTTACCGTAAGCATTGGCGCGGCAGAACTGTCGGATCATGATGAGAATTTCAACGATCTTCTCAAGCGAGCCGATGATGCCCTTTACCGGGCAAAAGAAAACGGCCGCAACTGTACTGAACTGGCTCACCCGGAAGACATAGTGACAGCCTCCAAAGCCCCTCACTAATCAGGTACAATCGCCGCCCTGAGATAATTACCCCGGCGGCGAAGGTACACACCATGACAGACCACCCCTCAAATCCAAGTGTCGGTGAAGGCGATGCAATTCCAGGCAGCGGCAAAGTAGGATTCGTGTCTCTCGGCTGCCCGAAAGCCCTGGTGGACTCCGAACGCATCCTGACCCAACTCAAGCTTGACGGCTATGACGTAGTAAACCAGTACAACAACGCAGATGTCGTTGTCGTAAACACTTGTGGTTTTATCGATGCTGCCAAACAGGAATCTCTCGACGCCATCAATGAAGCCATGAACGAAAACGGTCGTGTGATTGTGACTGGCTGTATGGGTAAAGGCGCCGATGCTGAGCTGATCAAAGAAAAGAACCCCGGTGTTCTCGCAGTAACAGGCCCACAAGCCTACGAAGAGGTCATGACCGCAGTTCATGAATGGTCACCTAAGCAAACCGAACATAATCCGTTTACGGATCTGGTTCCGCCCCAAGGTGTGAAGCTGACACCTCGCCACTACTCTTACCTGAAGATCTCAGAAGGCTGTAACCACAGCTGCACCTTCTGCATCATCCCGGATATGCGCGGGAAGCATGTCAGTCGTCCTATCGGCGATGTACTGGAAGAAGCGAAACGCCTCGTCAATGCAGGCACCAAAGAGCTACTCGTGATCTCTCAGGACACCTCCGCGTACGGTGTCGACCTGAAGTACCGCACGGGCTTCTGGGATGGCAAGCCGGTAAAAACCAAGATGCTCGACCTCTGTGAAGAGCTCGGCAAGATGGGAGTTTGGGTACGCCTGCATTATGTTTACCCTTACCCGCACGTAGACGACGTGATTCCGCTGATGGCGGACGGAAAGATACTTCCGTATCTGGATATCCCGTTCCAGCACGCAAGTCCGCGTATTCTGAAACTGATGAAACGCCCTGCGCACGCCGAAAACACACTGGCGCGTATCAAGAAGTGGCGCGAAATCTGCCCGGAGCTTGTGCTGCGCTCGACCTTCGTTGTCGGCTTCCCCGGTGAAACCGAAGAAGACTTCCAGATGCTCCTCGACTGGCTCGAAGAAGCAGAACTCGATCGTGTTGGTTGTTTCAAGTACAGCCCCGTCGAGGGCGCGAAAGCGAACGACCTGCCTGACCATGTGCCAGAAGACATTCAGCAGGAGCGTCATGACCGCTTTATGGAAAAAGCGCAGGAAATCAGCACGCGTAAGCTGGCCCGAAGAGTCGGTACCCGCATGACTGTGCTTATTGATGAAGTCGATGACGAAGGTGCGATTGGCCGCTCAATCGCCGACGCGCCCAACATCGACGGCATGGTTTACCTGAACGAGTTCTTCGATTGCCAGCCGGGGGATTTCCTTGAGGTTGATATCGAGCATTCCGACGAATATGACCTGTGGGGAACCCCGGTTAACGGTTGATACCCTCCGGGGTCGCCGTTAGCCAGACAAGCTGGCTATCGGCGGTCACCCCGCCAACATTGTATCCAGATCCACCTGCGACGGCATAAACCAGTATGAACCGGTCAATGCGTCACTGAAATCCATCATGGCATCTGTGATTCCGTCGTCCTTACCCAGCATGCTATCGATCACGCTCACAAAGCGATCCATGTCGCAGGCAAACGCGAGGAAATAAAGCCCCTTGTCCTCTCCACCACCGTAAGGCGTACCACGGCGATACATTTTCATCGGTACGTCGTCGACGTCAATGTCAGTGCGCCCGACATGCGATTCAGGCGGCAGCGCCGTTCCTTCGAGTTCGATATTCGTCTCTTTGGTGCGGCCAATAACGTTTTCCTGGGCATTTACACTCAGACTCAGAAATTCCTGCAATCTGTGTGTCCATTTCTGTCCGAGGACAAACGATCCACCTGCTCCCAGCTCCCCTTCAGGAATAAGCGCTGCCGCACGCTTTTTCTCTGCCGTTCCGGGGTTTCCGGTACCATCAACGAAGCCAGTAAGAATTCGTGCATCACGGGTTTTGTACCCATCCAGATCGAGCTCCAGATCTGCGACGTCGGACAGAGCCTCGGTAACTTGAACTACGGCATTCATTACGTCACCGCGATCTTCGCCGACAACCCAGATGAACATGTCGCGCTGCGACGCTGGCATAACGTGCCCTTTGGAGGAATACTGCGCCGTAAAGTCACATAGTCCTGAGGGTGTCCAGCCTGGGCCTAAGCGCTTCCAGGAGGCCTGATTGAATGCGACCATGATACGCGCACCATCAACAGGCTTTAGTGCCCGAGAAAGAGCTTGGCGCAAATCGGCATCAGCTGCCGAGCGAAATTGATATTCCAGATACTGACTACTGCGACCCGGCTCTTCAAACAGGCCGGCCTGATGTGGGTTCATTCTCACTGCTCCGGTTGTCAACGCCCTCTGTATGTTCAGAGGTTTTATTTATTCTAGCGCCAGACAACCGATAGTTCAGCCGTTATTTAATTCAAAACCTTTCACCCATTCTACGAATCGCTGAGAAGCCATAGAGCGGCCAAACAAGAAGCCCTGACCACAGCCACAGCCCATCTGGCGAAGGGTATTTAGCTGATTTTCATTCTCAATACCTTCGGCCGTCACGTTCATGCCGAGAACGCCGCAAAGCGCAAAGATAGCTTTGCAGATCTCAATGTCACTTTCACTGTTGGGCAAATCCATAACGAAGCTTCGATCGATTTTTACGCGATCGAAAGGCAAGGATTTCAGACGGCTTAATGATGAATACCCTGTTCCGAAGTCATCAATGGCCAGGCGTATTCCTAAAGCACGCAACTGGTCAAGCTGCTGTTTAGCGTGCTTATTATTCTGAATCGCGGTTTCCGTAACTTCCAGTTCAACTCTATCCGCCGGAACATCATGTTCGTTTAAAAGATAGCTGATAATAGCCGGGAAATTCTTATCAGATAACTGGCGAGCAGACACATTGACCGATACAACAAGCTCGGTCAGCCCCTGTGATCTCCAGTGGTTCAGTTGGGTAAAGCTCTCTACTAAGACTTTTTTACCTACCTCGAGAATCACATTGCTTTGCTCTGCTATCGGAATAAATCGCTCAGGGGGGATCATGCCGAGGTCATGACTATACCAACGGCATAACGCCTCTGCGCCATAAACACGGTTATTAACGACATCGACGAGTGGCTGAAACTCAACACAGATTTCGTTACTGTTCAGCGCACCTTTAATATTGCGTTCGATGCGGTTTCGCTCAACCGAAACCATTGCCAGCTCCAAATCATAAAACTTAAAGCAGCTTTTCCCCGCGCCCTTAGCATGCATAAGGGCAGTGTCTGCAGCCGTAATGACATCTTCATGGCTAATCAACTCTCCGCCTGAGATGGCAATACCAATACTGGCAGAAACTTCGACTACTTCACGGGATAATGTGATGGGTGCAGCTACCGCCCTAAGCAATTTATTCGCCATTACGCGCAGCCCTTCATGGTCGCTGAAGTGCGGTGCTACAATGACGAATTCGTCTCCACCAACGCGAGTAACTGTATCGTCTTCTCTTACCGAGCTGACAAATCGCTCTGCAATAATCTGCAATAACCGATCACCTTCAGCATGCCCCAAGGTGTCATTTACAAGCTTAAATCCGTCTAGATCGATATAAAGAACAGCCACAGGTTCTGCTGATTTTTGCTGCGCGTGCAGACATTCGCTCAACGTGCGTTCAAGATGAACGCGATTTCCGACCCCGGTCAGAGAATCAAGAAACGCCATTCTCTGCAGGTTTTTTTCAGCCCGACGAAGTTCACCAATATCTGAAATTGTGAATACATAATTCGTAACGATACCGTCATCATCAAAAACACCCGAGATATGTTCCCAAGCTGGGAAGCGTTCACCAGATCTGGTATTGCAGGCTACCTCGCCACTCCAGAAATGATTACCCTGCTCAAGCAGTTTGGGAGAAAAATGATCTTTATGACGACGAGCGTGAAGAAATTCATCCGGATCACGTCCCTTGACTTCATCAATGGTGAATCCAGTGATAATTTCCAAGGCAGGATTAGCAGAGATCACTTTTCTCTCAGAATCGGTTATCAGAATCGCTTCAGAGATAGATTCAAAGACGACTCTGGCCTGGCGAAGCTCCTCCCGCTCGCGCGCCTCTTTCTCAACATCGCGAGCAATACCAACAACCTTACGTTGGTCTTCTTTATCTGTTACGACAGCCGCAAACAAATCGACACTATGATAGTCGTCAGTGTCCTTGTATAACAAACGAACCTGCTGTGAGAGCTGGCCAGTGCTGTTAAGAGAAGAAACAAGCAAGTCTCTGTCATCGGGATGTACGCGACTGATAATATCGTCAATCGTGCTTGCGAAATTCGTCGTTTCTGGTTGCTCAGCCGCCGCCAGACAACGTCTGTCTTCTGGCTCCCACTCCCAAGCGGACATATTGGCGGCTTCAAGTGCCAGCTTCAGTTTCATGTCACTCTTTTTTATCTCATCATCAACCTCATGTTTTGCCAGTGCCACCTGAATGGATGCGTCGATCTCACGCGCATCATAAGGCTTTATCAGATAGCCATAAGGAGTCGACTGCCCAGCTTCACGAATTACCGATCTGTCCGAGTATGCGCTCAGGAAAATAACAGGAATATCCAATTCTTTTGAAATCAGTTGGGCGGCTTCTGTACCCATCATGGCTGTTTTCAAATGAATATCCATAAGAACCAGGTCAGGCTTCAACCGGCGTGCAAACTCAATTGACTCCTCCCCAGAAGCAACACTACCAACCACCAGATAACCCAGTTTTTCCAGTGTCATCTTCAGGTCCAGCGCAGTGATCCGCTCATCTTCCGTGATCAGAATCTTTTCGCCACTCATTCCTCTGTCTCCTGCTTGCGAAAGCGTATTTCATAGCGAGTTCCTTGATTTCTTATCAACACTATTTCTCCGTCCAGCTGCTCGACTAATCCGGGAATGAGCTGGAATCCAAGCGAAGTTGTTTCGCCGAGTTCCACCCCTTCCTCGACTCCCTTTCCGTTGTCCTCAACGACCACAATATTCATATCACCATCTTGTGACATTGAAATACGTATCTCACCGACATCCTGATCAGTAAATGCATGTTTTATGGAGTTTGTTACGAGCTCATTAAGCAATAAACCGAAAGGCAGTGCCTGATCCATCGTCAGGAAGACTTCCCGTTCGGGAGGTACAAGGACGGTTTTGATATTCTGACTGCTGGTCATCGTATGACTGCGCGTAATAAGCGTAACTAACTCGCTGCTGTATTTTGCAGCGCCAATACTCTCGTACGTTTTATGCTCGTAAAGCTGCTGGTGCATCAGAGCCATTGCCTTCACGCGCCCCTGGCTTTCAAGAAATGCGTCTACAAGCTCTTCGGGTACACTGCGCGCCTGAAGGCTCAATAAACTTGAAACCACCTGAAGATTATTTTTTACCCGGTGATGAACTTCGTTAAGGAGAGACGTCTTTTCTTTCAAAGCTTTGATAAGACTCGCCTGGATCTGCTTCTGAATCGAAATATCGACCACTGTTGCGAGAACCCGAGTCCCTTCAGGGAACTGCAAAGGCGTCAGTGCAACTTCAACTGGAAATTCAGAACCGTCGCGTCGGCATGCCATTAATTCACGCATAGCTGCCATGGCACGTGGGACTGGACTTTCTTGGTAACGCGAGCGCTCCTTTCGATGCTTATCACGGAGGTGTGCAGGGATAAGATCTTCGATTGAGCAGGAGTAAAGTTCGGATAGCGAATAACCAAACATGCTGGCCATGCTTGGGTTGGCCAGCATGATTTCCCCGTACTCATTGATCATCACCAGACCATCAGCGGTAGAATCAAACACGCGGCGGAAGCGTTTTTCACTGAGCGATAATTCAGTTTCCCGACTTTTTCGTTCAGATACGTCGTTTGCCGAGGCGACGAGGTGAGTGACTTCGCCATCCGCGCCAAGCAGCGGCGAAACCATAAAATCGATAGTAATGCGGGTATCACCCACCGTACGGATAGGCACATCATAACGAACAGTCTCACCCGCACCTGCACGGATAACAGCTGAGCGCAGTTGCATCTGAATTTTTGGTGAGTAATTCCACCAGATGCAGTCCCAGAAACGCTTGCCGATGACATCGGCGAGATCAATGCCCGCAGCCTCTAACGGTGCTCGGTTAGCATCGATAAGGAGGCCGTCTGGAGAGAGAATACTGACAAAGGTAAACAGGCTGTCGAGAATACGTCGCTGAAGCTCGTGAGCTTCTTCCCGAGTGCGTTTGAGTTCATACTCGAGCGTCCGGTTAACCGCCATAACCAGAATTCCAGCAACCTGACCCGGCGAAGAAAAAATCGGAAGATACGATGCTTCCCAAAAAGAGTCCTGCCCGACTACGCTGGGCGTCTCACCAGCAATTTCCAGGTTCCGTGCAGGCTCACCGGTTTCGATAACTTCTTTCAGGATGGGAATAATCAGGGGGCCCAGCTTTGGCAGGACCTCAGAGACAGTTCTGCCGACATGATCTTCGACAGATACACCGTTAAATCTCGCCAGAAGGGAGTTCAGCTCCAGATAGCGTAGCCCGCTATCAAGTATCGCTATCCCCATATCCTCGGAGCTCAACAAGGCGTCGAACGCCCCGGACTTCAGCCCCGTCAAATCCCTCTGTTCCGTTACCGCCATTGCCTGCTCCCGCGCTTCTCGCGCCGCATAGCCCCTGTAACATCAGGTTAGTCGAATTTTGTTCTTATTAAAGAGTAATGGCCTCAATGACCAATTTAACCTCTGGTCAGACATTACCAGCCAGACTTTTGTTCCTGGAAGTGAAAATTAATCTCTTTTACTAAAACTGACTGTTCACGCTGAATAGCTTGGCCCGGACTGCACGTCGGTAGTCACATGGCGCCACTCCCTGCCAACGACGAAAGATGCGCCCGAAGTGACTGGCATCACTGAATCCGCACATCTGAGCAATCTCGGCTATCGAGAGGTCACTGTTCTTAAGCCACTCCTTACCAAACCGACACTTGAGGTGCTGCAGATACTGACCTGGAGACTCGCCGGTCACCTTCTTGAAGCGACGGCTTAGCTGTCGGGGGCTCAAACCGGCAATCTCAGAAACCCGATCCATCGACAGAGCCTCCTGCCAGTGCTGGTGCAACCAACTCTGTGCTAGTGCTATGGCTTCATCAGCGTGCTGTGGGGCTCCTTCAGTAAACACCCTCTTATCAAAGGACATTCGCGCTTCCGGAGAGAACTGTCGCTCAACGTAGGCTGCGACTTCGCTGGTAAACAATGTACCGATCAGATGAATCATCAGGTCAGCGCCTGAGTTAATACTGGCGGCGCAATAAATACGCCCTGCCTGCGTCAGTAGGTGATCGCGCTGCAGGCTAACATCCGGAAAATCGTGCTCAAAATCATTCAGAGCATGCCAATGGGTGGTCGCAGCCTGACCATTAAGCAGCCCCGCCTTCGCCAGAAGCCAGGCCCCTGTGCCGATACTCATGACAGACGCACCCTCGGAATAACGGTGTCTGAGCCATTCACAGACAGGATCTGATGAATCTAACTTTCGTAATGGATTACGCCACATGGCAGGCACGATCACCAGATCGGTCTTACCTACATCCGCCAAAGGCGTTCCACTAACGATCTCGAGCCCACCGATTGGCTGACAATTCTCAGTAACGGACACTGATTCGACATTCAGACTCAATCGCGAACGGCTTCTGGTTCGATGGTAGCTTACCGCCGCATGGAGCATTTCAAGTGGCATTGCCAGACTCGATAAGAGCATCTGATCAAGCTGCAGAACGCTGATATGAAAGTCAGATCGATTTAGCAAGAATACCTCCTGACACCTTGAATATGTCTTTTTTATACCACTATACGGCCTTTTTATTCTATTCCGAACAACTGAATCCGGAGCACACTGTGTGGGCACACTCGGGCGAATGCCCAAAACACAGCTTGATGATACCCCGGAGGCCACTTTGTCAGATTCAACCTACTCCCCTGAAATCACCGATGTAGTGATTGCCGCGTTCGGCGGTATCAATGCCGCAGGGCGCGCCTCCGGGCATCAGGCGTATCGACGGATTATTTACGATGCACTCTCTCCAGTTCAGCAAACAGAACTGCAGAATGAGTTGGCCAACCTGACTGACCAACCTCCTCACGAGGTTCTCAATAACTCCCTCGTCCGTGCCTGGGACAAAGACTGCCCTGACCTGCGTGGCTGGAATCCGGACGCCATGATTTTCAACGAGATTCAGGAGGGAGACGTAGCTCAAGCGAAAGAATCGAACATAGATAACGGTATAACTTCAAGAGATGAAGCTGCAACCAACAAACTCTATCGGGAGACCTACAAGCGCTGCGATGTGCAAAGCGCCGGTCAGATCCCGACCGGATTTGACGTGGCCAGCCTCTACAACTCGAAACATCACCCTCGCGGGTTACAACTGGCGCTCTACGCTGCAGCAGACGCTCTGGGCAACCTGGGCATGAGTGCCGATGAGATTAAAGAGCACCTCCGCCCTGATGATATTGCCGTCTATATGGGCTCGACGGCGGGTCAGCTTGATATGCAGGGGTTCGGCGGCATGTTGTGCGCCCCCTTGATGGGCCAGCGCAACACATCCCGCCAGTTACCAATGGGCATATCCACCATGCCCGCCGACTTTATCAACGCTTACCTGCTTGGCAACGCTGGAGCCACTGGAAGCAACAACGGCGCCTGTGCCAGCTTCCTCTACAACCTGCGTATGGCACTTGATGATATCCGCAGCGGGCGCCGTAAGCTTGTCCTCACAGGTAACAGCGAAGCGCCGCTCATCCCGGGCATTGTTGAAGGCTTTAATGCGATGGGAGCACTCGCTACCGAAGAGCGCCTGCAAAAACTTGAAGGTCTGAGCAACAATCAACAACCTGAATTTCGCCGTGCTTCCAGACCCTTCGCTCAAAACGTTGGCTTCACCCTGGCAGAGTCGGCTCAGTGTTTCGTGCTTACCAGTCGGGATACAGCGCTTGAGCTTGGGCTGAATATACTCGGGAGTATTGGCGACGTATTTATCCACGCAGATGGCTATAAACGCTCTATCTCGGCACCGGGCATTGGCAACTACATCACCATGGGAAAAGCCATGGCCAGCGCAAAACGTACCCTGAGTAAAACCGCACTGGGAGACGATGCCCTACAGAAGAGCTTTGTGCAGGCTCACGGCAGCAGCACTCCACAAAACCGTACTACCGAATCAGACATGTTTAACCGGCTTGCCAAAGAATTCGGCATCAGCAAGTGGCCTGTATGCGCGGTGAAAGCCCATTTAGGGCACTCCATCTCTGCGGCGTCCGCCGACCAGCTGTTAATGACTCTGGGCTCATGGAACTACGGTGTCCTGCCCGGCATTACCACAGCAAGCGAAATAGCCCCCGACGTGCAGCAGTCACAACTGACAATTCCGCTGAGGCACACCAAGGTTTCAGCCGAAGATATCCCGGTCTGTTTTATTAACAGCAAAGGCTTTGGAGGCAATAACGCCAGCGCCTGGGTGCTGAGCGGGCAAGCAAGCCGTGAACACCTGAAAACACTCGTCACCGAAGCCGAATGGCACAGCTACATAGCAAGAAATGAGAAGATCCGGGAGAGTCAGCAGCAGTACCTGAGCGCTGTTGCGAAAGAGAACTTACCACTGCCCTACCGCGATAAAGAAGCCCAGCCGGAGCCGGATGATATTGAATTGAGTGCGGAAGGAATGAAATTACCGGGGTGGACTGAAGGAGTGAGGTTTTAGATCAAAAAGGAATCACACTTCCATCCCAATGCAACAAACGCCCGTTCTGTTCGGGCGTCAGCTCTCTCATAACATTGACCAGGCGCTCAGCGGTTTGCTCGCGTGTATACAACTTGCCCTCGGCAATCCCAGCCTGAAACGGCTCTGACAAACGTGAATCCGTAGTGCCCGGATGCTGGGCCACAACCACACTGCCTGGCGCCTTCCGCGACCACTCAATCGACAAATTCCGAATAAACATATTCAGCGCGGCCTTACTCATACGGTAGCTATACCAGCCACCCAGGCCGTTGTCTTCCAGACTGCCAACCATTGCCGAAAGAGAGACCCACTTAATTGGGGAAGAGCGTTTTACAAGCGACGCAACGGCTTGAGCGAGATGAATATGCGTCTGAACGTTGACCAGCATATTCTGCTGCAGCCAATCCATCGACAGCTGTGACAGCGACTTCTCGGGCATATTCCAGCCACCATGCAGCAAGCCAGTGCCACAGAACACCGCGTCCAGAGGCCCACACTTCTCAACGAATGCTTTTATCTGCTCGACGGAAGATGGCTTGGTCAGATCGGCAACACAGTGCGTCGCCGAAGGCTCACCCGACCGGCTCAAGGTAAATACATGATCCCCCTCCTCACGCATTCGCTTGGCGACAGCTTCGGCAATGGCCCCCGATGATCCGGCAATCAACACACGCATTAGCACTCTCCTGAATCCGATCCACAAAAAAGGCGCGATCACCGCGCCTTCATTAATTCAGACTGCCCACTTAGAACGGCACATCGTCATCAAAATCATTGTACGCCTGAGATGGTGCCGGCTGCTGCTGAGCAAACTGCGGCACATCATCCATGCGCTCAACCCGCCACGCCTGCAAACTGGTGAAGCACTTCTCAGGCTTACCCGGCGCATTCCAGAGGCGACCGTTCAGATTAAACTGAACCTTAATCTCATCGCCTGGCTGGTAGCTGTCCATCAGAGCACACTTATCTTTAATAAGCTCAAGCGCCACGTAGTTCGGGTACTCTTCCTTCTCGCCTTCACCGGTCAGTTTGACCACAAACTCACGCTTAGTGAACCCGTTCTGACCGAACGACTGCGTCTCACCGATGGTGTGGATGATTCCCGTAACTTCAAAACCCTTGGCCATGCTGTGCTCCTCGTAAATGATGGTGTCATTGTAAGGAGGTCAGAAAAGCTTTGAAAGCCCGAAGTTAAAACCAGAATAGGAATAGTCGTCTTCAGAAAGATAAGAAACGAATTCACCATTCACTGTAAGGCCCGGCTTAATACCTGCAGTCACTCCCAAGCCATACGACAGGTCAGTATCGCCATCAGTGGTTTCGCCTTCCGTATCGACGACTTCGGCCCTGAATTCCGCCTTACTCACCCCCAGCAAGCCATAAAGCCGGAAACCAGCGATGTCACTGGTCTGAACCTTGGCAAACCCCGAGAACATATTACCCAAAGAGACATCGACTTCGGTTGTACCTACCTCAGTAGAATCAGCCTCCAGGCCAAAGGCGTAATCCGCTCTCAAGCTGAAGTTATCAGTCAAAGGCTTCTCAAGAGAAAGCAGCCCACCAATAGGAGATACGCTATCCGCACCGTCTTCTTCATAGCTACCCACCTGAACAGATGCACCCGCGATCAAACCATGCTCGACGACTGGCCGCTCTGCGTGCGCTACAAATGAAAGTGCAAAGCAACCCGTTACTACTAGTTTCTTATTAATCATACTCAGCCAAAATTATTGTGAAGGATGAATAAAGAGTAGAACGGGTGTTAGGACGTGGCCAAGAGTGGCCGGAAAAGAGCCTGATGAAGTGGCCTAGTTACGAAACTAGTGAAAGCACAGCCCCTTCAGCTCATTTGAGTCGTAAGCAACTTTAAATGCTTCAGAACCATACAAGTTAAACGTCAGCTCATTCTTAAACTTAAAAAGCGGCTCATTCCAACCGTCGGGAAATTCAATTGCGTCAACAGACTGCTTCCACCCGTTTTTTTCTTTGTAACTTACCTTTGCGCCATTTTCTGGCTTCAACTCAAGACAGTTAAAGATAAAAGCAGTCTTCCCATGTAGTTCACAAGTCAAGAACTCACCATTAGCAGTAAGCACATCGTGCAAAGCGTCATAGCCTTTCTGGTTCATCAGCAAAAGGCCCGACTTCCAGAGACTTACATCAGCAAGATCTACGGTGCCTTCATTCTGAAAATACGACAGTTCAATCGGCGACCAGCCTTCTGCGACAGAAAGATTAACCATGGGAAGAAACATTGCCTGTTTCTCGCCGATAGAAGGGTCGAGCACATCAAGGTAATCGTCAATATCGAATACGATTGACTGGCACTCAGAAACGTCTGCTTCGATCCTATAGGTTGCCATGTTTTAACAAATAACCCTCTGATTGATAAACTATACCGTACCCAATACCGACCACATTGTTGAGGGGCGTTGATAATAAACTGATTTTATAGATGCTCTTTTCGCACAGGTTGCTTAATCTATTACCAGATATTCAATCATGTAGATTTGCAAAACCGCGCTTCCAAAGTACGAAGCAGCTCAAATGTCGAGATACACTGCACACCTAATGCATCGCAGATATTCGGTATCTTTACTTTTTTGGTATCTGCCGGTGCCTTTCTTGCCTCATGTGTCACTAAAACAGCCCCGATTGATTTGGACTTGGCAATCAACCAAGGGTCAGCCCCTTTGAGAAAACCATCACGATTACCGGGGTTATACTTCCCGCCCATCACAAAGTTGACGACTTCATAATACTCCGCCTGAGTATCGAGGTCGTTTGACTCAATGAAATGATCCCGATGAGAGCGACACCATTCCCTAAGTTTATCATTGCCTTTCTCAAGCTCTTTACCAACAAAGTCAATACTGGCCACATTACCCATGGCGAACTGATCAATGAGCCAATCCCAGTAACCGGGGCAGAAGTCCATTCCATAATATTTGTTCTTTGCTTCAATATAAGTATTTGCATCCATTAAATACTTCAAACACCGATCTCCTTTGCAAACTTAATAAGATTAGCAGGGTTCACTCCCAATAAATGCCCAGCCTCTCTAAGCATAATCTGTCCATTTAATGCCTGAGAAGAAACAGCAAAGCTAAAGCGATCACTCAGCCAGGATTTCTGATTCTTGTAATAGCCTCCACCGCCACCTTCGCGCTCGCGGTCTTCATGTGCTTTTTTCTCTGCCGCAATGTATTTCAGGTAATCAGGTTTAGTAATAAACCCCAGCGTCATCGCTCGTCGCGCCAATGCCCAGGTGCTGACGTGAAAGTGGGCTTCGAGTGGCTTCAGGTTTTCTTGCCAGTATTCCACTTCCCGATCCCAGATCTGCCTGAACTCTTCTTCGGGAACCAAAAATTCCGCTGCAACAGCGTTGCACAGTACTTCAATACGATTATGCGTATTCGCATCGCCGTCAGACACCCCAGATTCACCAAGCCAGACATGGCAAAGCTCATGGATAAGAGTAAATAGTCGCGCTCCCGGCGCGTCGGCATGATTTACAAAAATGAGGGGAGCAATTTTGTCGACCATCGCGAAGCCACGAAATTCTTCAACCTTAAAACGCCGATGATGGCTACCAAGGTGTGGTAAGCGCATAACCAGAATTCCCAGAGACTCAACCTGCTTCACCAAACCACGATAATAATCTTCCCAAGTGCCGCGCGTAGGGTGTGGAGGTATGGCCATGGTCTGGCGCATGTCGGCAACAATAACATCGACGCTGTCGCTCCCCTTACAACGCCCAACGACCCGGCACTCTTCGCCGCCGTTCTCAAACAGGTAATCCTTGTACCACTCCTGTCTTTCCTGCATTTGCTTCACTACGTCCAGAAGTTCAGCACTGGGACGGCGTACTTCGCCGTTTTCGATGGTTCGCAGATCGGGAATTGGCAACGTTTCTTCAGGTGGCTGCCTGAGAAACAGGTATCCGAGCGGGATGTAGGCTTTTTCGGCGTATTGGGTAGCCTGATGGAACGTCAGCGGACGAGAACCGGACTCCCATTCCTGCAGCCATTCGGGCGTTTTGCCCATCTTTCTCGCGAATTCAGGCACGGCAAAGCCTGCGCGTTCACGCGCCCAGCTAAGCATTTCGGGGTTAATCATGGCCTGAGTCATATGTCCTCCTGGATTGGTCAAATTATAAACTGACCTTGGGTTCCTTCCCAGCCTTGCAACACGCATGTTACTTTAACAGCTACTCGTACTGAATCACACTTGGTTGCTACATCAGTCTTTACTGATACTCCCACCTACCCCTTTAAACTTCTCAACGAACGCAGCGATCTTCTGGAACACCGTCTGCTTTTTGGTGTGGTACTGCGGGTTTAACGGGCTCATCTTAGGCAGAACAGAGTTCAGCTCTGTGCCCGCGTCGCTGGCGTACTCGCGCTTAAGCGAGCTGATGATGTAGCGGCGAGCCTCTTCGGCGTTGAGGTTCTCGGTTTCAATCAGCTCTTCAGCTTCGCGCTGCTGTTCGGCTTGCGCAAAGGCAAAGAAGGTATCGATGACGGTGGCCTTATCGCCGATCTCATCCAGATCTGTCTGGTTGATGAAATCGACCACCAGACTCTCTTTGGCGCGGTTGCCGAGGCTGCCTCGGATCACTCGGCGAACTTCGTCCACGAGGTCAGACTTACTCTTGTTCTTCTTGTTGTGTTCGAAGATCAGCTCAAGAATGTAGTCGAGGTTTATCTCCTGCGATTTAAGCAGGTCGACCTCAAATACTACATCATCCCAGTCGATGGTAGATTTCTCTTGTACTTCTGCCGATTTCTGGCGCCGCTGCCAGTCGCGGATATCGTTGTAACTTGAACGATAATCCTGAATTTTACGGTCCGCGGGCAGACGAATACTCTGCAGTTCGGCGAGCTTGTCATCGTCCAGATAATGCTCAGTTTTGAAGGCCTCAACCGCATCCGGATCGCTCATGTCGATGTTCTGCAAGGCTTTCAGGCTGGCGAATTCATCGTAGTTCTGCAGGATATTTTCAACTCGCAGATACTCACCGAAGAGTTTGGCAAAGGCTTTTTTGTCAGACTCTTTGTCAATATTTGCCGGATCAGGGAAGCGCTGCTCCAGCTCACTGACTACCGTCATAAAGCCACGCTTCGCCTCACCGGTAACCACATCAGTGAAGCCTTCGAGGTATTCCTTATAGCTCTTCTCCAGAACCACGTTTCTGGTGTTTTTATCACCAAACAGGGTAATGGCATCGACCGTAGCCTGCTCTAAATCACGGAAGGTAACGATATTGCCAAAGGTCTTAGTGGCATCATAAATACGGTTAGTGCGCGAGTACGCCTGCATCAGGCCGTGATAACGCAGATTCTTATCAACAAACAAGGTATTGAGGGTCGGCGCATCAAAGCCGGTGAGGAACATCCCCACCACAATCAACAGGTCGACTTCTTTGCTCTTTACCCGCTTCGCCAGATCACGGTAATAATTCTGAAAACCCTTGCTATCGACGCTGTAGTTCGAGCAGAAGAAGGCGTTATAGTCAGCGATGGCTTTAGTCAAAAACTCCTTGGCACTGGAGTTCATTGCTGACACATCGAAACTCTCATCCACAATATCGCCTATCGCGTCCTGCTCTTCGTTGGCGGCAAACGAGAATATAGTGGCGATCTTGAGCGGTTTACTTCTGTCTTTATAAGAAGGCTCATTCTGAAGCTGGTTAAGCGTCTCGTAATACAGTTTGGCGGCATCCACACTACTGACCGCAAACATGGCGTTAAAGCCTGCTCCTCCCGCTTTCATGCGGTGTGTTTTCTGGCGGAAGTTATTGAGAATATACTGCGAAATTTCACGAATACGTTCCGGGTGCAGTAACGCCTGCTTGTCCTCTAACGCACTCAGCTTCTTCTCGTCCTGTTCAGTTTCAAGCTGTTTGAATTGTGGGCGTACGTCGTTGTAATCGACCTTGAACTTGAGGACTTTCTCATCGCGTATGGC
Source organism: Thalassolituus sp. UBA675 (assembly GCF_002297765.1). Classification (NCBI taxonomy): domain Bacteria; kingdom Pseudomonadati; phylum Pseudomonadota; class Gammaproteobacteria; order Oceanospirillales; family Oceanospirillaceae; genus Thalassolituus; species Thalassolituus sp. UBA675. Next base: position 348,606 of record NZ_DBNJ01000026.1, on the reverse strand, counting down.
ATCAGTGATCACATACGAATGCAGCTCACGCCCGAATACGCTTTGGGTGTCCTGATCGCCCAATGCATTTTTGCCAGCAAAGATCGGCGTGCCGGTAAAACCAAACTGGTAGAAACGCTTGAACTTCTTCTTCAGGTTTTTCTGGGCTTCACCGAACTGGCTGCGATGGCATTCATCAAAGATAAACACTACCTGCTGGTTGTACACCGGCAGGTCACCTTCGCTCTTCATCAGGTTGTTGAGCTTCTGAATGGTGGTGACGATGATCTTGTTGTCGTCTTTACTCAGGTTCTGTTTTAAACCCGCCGTGCTGTCAGAGCCGTTCACACTGTCTGGCGAAAAGCGCTGATACTCCTTCATGGTCTGGTAATCCAGATCTTTCCGGTCAACGACGAAGAACACCTTATCAATAAACTCCAGCTCCGTAGCCAGCCGCGCTGCTTTAAAGCTGGTTAAGGTTTTACCCGAACCTGTGGTGTGCCAGATATAGCCGCCATTCTCTGGCATCATGCCTTCTTTAGGGCCGGTCCAGTTTTTTGATTCGTACGCACATTTGATCTTCCACAAAATGCGCTCAGTCGCGGCAATCTGGTATGGGCGCATAACCAGCAAGGTATCGCTGACATCAAACACCGAGTATTGTAGCAGCACATTGACTAACGTGTGCTTCTGCAGGAAGGTCGCGGTGAAGTCTTTCAAGTCTTTAATCAGGGTGTTGTCGGCCTTCGCCCAGTTCATGGTGAAGTCAAAGCTGTTTTTGTTGCGCTTCGTGGTGTTGGCAAAATATCGCGTATCAGTGCCGTTAGAGATCACGAACAACTGCAGATATTTGTACAGTGAATGCTCGCTGTTAAAGCTCTCTTTACTGTAACGGTGAACCTGATTAAACGCCTCACGAATGGCAACGCCGCGCTTTTTCAGCTCGATCTGCACCAGCGGTAAACCATTCACCAGAATAGTGACATCATAGCGGTTGGCATGACTACCCGACTGTTCAAACTGCTTAATCACCTGAACTTTGTTACGGGCAATCTGTTTTTTGTCGACGAGGTAGACGTTCTTGATACGCCCATCATCAAAGACAAAATCGTGAATATAGTCATCGTGAATCTTGCGGGTCTTATCAACGACATTGTCACTGGGTTTATCGAGATAGGTCTCAACAAAGCGCTGCCATTCACCTTCCTGAAACTCAACATTGTTCAGGCGTTGCAACTGTTCACGCACATTGGCCAGCATGGCAATGGGGTTGTTTAAGCCCGGCAGATACTCATAACCCTGACTCACCAGATCCCGAATCAGCTCACGTTCCAGATCGCCTTCGCTCTGATAGCTCTCCGCCACGCCCCAGTCTTTGTTGTATCGGTCCAAGACAATAAAGTTATTGGATTCGGCGATGGTTTTGTATTCGGTCATGGAGCCTCCTGCTGTAAAAATCCGTAGTTATTCAGGTTCTCCAGCAATAATCTGACCATCTGTTTCTCAGGCTCTGTGGGCTGCAGAACCTCCTCATTCGACAATGTACGATGACTACTGAATTGAATAATACGGTTTAAGTACCCCGACTTATCACCAGGAACGGTATCTAGAAGATCCGACCACCTGTCATAGCCCAAAAAATTAGCCGTCTTCTCATAAAGGTTACGCAACAGTGTAAAGTGGTACTTCTGTATAGAATTATCTGCGATGGCCTTTTCAAGAGTGAGTTTCAGATGAAGATGGTAAGAGAAGCTCTTATTGGAATCACCCTGCTTCTCAATCAGATCAAAAGTCCCATCTTCATAACGCTCTAATAAATAACATGCCTTACTTTTAAGCTCATTATGCAGAACGTTATAGAACAATGGATTATGCGTTGTGATGATAAACTTAAGTTGGTCTGATTCACTTGACTTAATAAGCTCTGCCAGGGTGACCGCAAGCTCAATCAAGTGATTTTCATCCAGAGAGCTCACTGGATCATCAATAAAGATATATTCCAACTGATCAAATTGGTCGGTTTCTCGCTCGTCTGCTTCTGCAACATTACGGATACTTATAACCTGATCGATCACGGTCTGGAACACACTCCAGATGAAATTACTTTCTTCGCCTTTAGAGATTTTCAGATAGCCTGAGCTCTCATCATCCCCCCGCTCCATCGAGAACGTTACTTCAGAAAAATCCTCACTAAAGTGTGGCGTTAATTTCTGGTTGGCGTAGCGCTGAAAATTGGTAACGATATTCCTGTCTTGTCCTTGGTCCACTAACACCCATTCAGTAAAGGAATTTGGCTGTATCCTCAACCTTGGCGCAACATCGTTGTCGAGGTCGTTATCCCAATAGAACAAATCTTCTGTAAAAGCGTTGTAGTAGAGAATACTTCTTGGAGATACATCTGCAACGCCTACGCTTTCATCATCGGTACTTTTCGGAGCGATCAGCTCTTTGAAGGCACGGGAGAGGCGCGTTTTCCCATTACCGTTGAAAGCATAGATAAGCTTTACTTTTTTACTATTCTCGTAAATCTCTAAGGCGATATCATCCAGTGTCTTACTCATATCATGCCACAGCCTCTTCTTTCGGCCTTGGGAAGCTCAGCAGCAGATCGCGGTAATACTCGTATTGCTTCTGACGCAGTTCGATTTCGCGGGGGAGGCCTTCCTTGATTGAATGGGTCAAAACATCGAACTTATCCAACAGTGAGACAATGCGATTCTGTTCTTCAATAGGTGGAATAGGTATCTGGAACTTTGAAAACTCCTCCTTTGTGATAGTTTTCAACGTACTTCCTCTGGCAAACTCTTTTTCCAGATCGAATTTGGCTTTTAGTTGATGAGCAAAATATTTCTTATTTATGTCTACTTTGTAATTAGTGAATATTGCAAGGGTTCTATCCACGTAACAGTCATATTGAGTAATGGCAACACGCCCAATCGTACCTTGTAGCGAAACAATAACAGTATCTTTTTCAACGAATACACTTTTAGGCTGTGCAAGCCTTGAAATCTGCTGCTTCGTCTTTTGGTGAAGCCGAAAGCCAAAATCAGCAACATCCGCAACCTGAACGAAGGGCATGCAGCCTTCTCCGTCATACCATTCACTATTTCCATAGGGCTGGGGGAATGAGCCACGCCTAAATGAAGCAACATCTTCTAGATTCTTCCACCCCACTTCCCCTTCTTCAAACCTCAACAACTGATCACGATAGTAGTTGTATTGTTGCTTGCGCAGGTTAAGCTCGGCGGTCAGCTCGGCGGTCATGGCGGTAAATGCGTCCAGAATACGGACGATTTCGGCCTGAATTTCGAGGGATTTTTCAGGGCTGTCTGGGCAGGGGATGGGGATTTTAATCTTTGCCATTAGTGCATTTGAACTAAGATTGGGCTGCGCACCGCCGCCCGCAACTACATAAATCTGCTCAACTTTCGAAAGAAGATAGTGATATAAATATCGATTGTTGAGAATTTTCGGTTTGGGTAAAAATTTTCCTACTCGTTGATTCAGGTAGGCGGGATTTTCATGAGCGTAAAAGCCAATTTTCCCAGTCGTCGCTCCAGACATGGCAATCAAAATATCGCCTTTGCTAACTTCATAAGACGCTGTATTTTCCTTATAGTCCGACGGATCAAAATACTTTACATCGGCTAAGGAAATATTTTTTCCATCCACATTAGTAATTCTAACAATCGGTAAGCCAGCTTCTTTAAACAGGCTACTCTTAAACGCGAATCCATTTTTGAAGTCGCACACTTCTCCTAAAGCTTTCCACTCAACCTCAACCCCATCCAGTAGCTTTTCCATATACCCTGACATATCCGGCTGACTCATGCCTCAGTTCCTTCACCTTCGATTTGCGCCACTATCGCATCAATCTCGCTGCGCAGCTGAGTGATCTTCGCTACCGTGGTTTTCAGTTCGGCATTCAGCTGTGTGATGTCCACCACCTCGCGGGTGTCTTCGGCTTCCACATAGGAGCTGACCGACAGGTTGTAGTCGTTTTCGGCCACCTCCTCCACAGGCACGGAGCGGGCAAAGTGGTCGATGTTCTCTTTGCTCGCGAACACTGCCATGATCTTCTGGATATGGTCGTCGGTGAGGATGTTGTTGTTGGTTTCTTTTTTAAACAGGTTACTTGCGTCAATGAACTGGATATCGGTGTTGGGTTTGTTTTTCGCCAGCACAAGAATATTGACGGCGATGGTGGTGCCGTAGAACAGATTAGGGGCCAGTGAAATGACCGTCTCAACGTTGTTGTTATCGACCAGATATTTGCGGATTTTCTGCTCAGCACCGCCACGATAAAAAATACCGGGGAAGCAGACAATCGCCGCCCTGCCCTTGCCCGACAAGTAACTGAGCGCGTGCAGCACAAAAGCAAAGTCGGCTTTGGATTTGGGCGCTAGCACACCGGCGGGGGCAAAGCGGTCGTCATTGATCAGGGTCGGGTCGTCGCTGCCAATCCATTTTACGGAGTACGGCGGGTTAGAAACGATGGCGTCGAAGGGTTTGTCGTCACCGAAGTGGGGTTCGGTCAGCGTGTTGCCCAGCTGGATATTGAATTTGTCGTAGTTAATGTTGTGCAGAAACATATTCATACGCGCCAGGTTGTAGGTGGTGTGGTTCAGCTCCTGGCCGAAGTAACCCTCTTCAATCTTGTGCACGTCGATGTGTTTTCTGGCTTGCATGAGCAGTGAGCCCGAACCACAGGCGGGGTCGAATATCTTGTTGATGCTGTCCTTGCCGTGAACCGCGAGCATGGCGATGAGCTTGGACACATGCTGCGGAGTAAAGAACTCGCCACCGGATTTACCGGCATTCGCGGCGTAGTTAGAGATCAGAAACTCGTAGGCGTCACCGAACAGGTCGATGTGGTTATCTTCAAATTTCCCGCCCGATTCACCATGGAAGTTCAGCCCGGCAACGCCCTTAAGTACGGCGGCTAAGCGCAGGTTTTTGTCTTTGACGGTATTACCGAGGCGGTTGCTGGTGGTATCGAAGTCAGCGAACAGGCCTTTGATGTCCTGCTCTGACGGATAACCAAAACCTGAGGCTTCGATAGCACTGAAGATCGTTGCTAAATCGGTGTTCAGGCTTTCATTGTTGTTGGCATTTTTCGCTACGTTTTCAAACAATTGACTGGGGTAGATGAAGTAACCCTTGGTTTTGATGGCGTCTTCTTTGATCTCTGGGGTGATGACGCTGTCGGGCAGTTCGGCGTAGTGAATGCTTTCGTCACCGGCCTCAATGTAGGCAGCAAAGTTTTCGCTGATAAAGCGATAAAACAGGGTGCCCAGTACGTACTGCTTGAAGTCCCAACCATCCACTGAGCCTCGTACATCATTGGCAATCGCCCAGATCTGGCGTTGCAGGGCGGCGCGTTGCTGACTTGAGTTGGTTTGGGAACTTGTCATTAGGTTTCCTGATTTCTGTTATCTGTTTGCTATTTTCTGTGTTCTTGGATGATAAGCGTTACGAACTTACCTATCTGGTTTTGCTTATCATCGGCTCATCTTTCTGGTTTTACTTATCTGTGGCTTGTCGTTCGCCAGCTGTCGGCGATCAGCCTTCAGCAAAGTAATCTGAATCCAGCGATTTTACCTGATAGGTTTCTTTAACGGTAACGCCCAGATTGTGGCGGATCATCAACTCGGCCAGCTGCACGCCATCAATCAGCACTACCCGCTTTTCGATCATATTGACGTATTCAATGGCATCACGGCTGAAGCGGCTTGTGGTGATGAATACGCCCTTTCTGGCACGCTTCATTTCTAACGCTCCGACAAAGGCCTGTATGTCAGGGCGACCGACAGAGTTCTCGGTGTAGCGTTTGGCTTGCAGGTAGATGGTATCGAGGCCTAATGGGTCTTCGTTGATGACGCCATCGACGCCGCCATCGTTGGTGTATTGGGTCGCCTGCCCTGCTTTCTCGCTCCAGCCGCCATATCCCATGGCGAGCATGAGCTCGACGACGAGCTTTTCGAAGAACTCGGGTGTCTGGCGTTTTACTTGTGCGAGTAGATCATCGGCTAGTGTTGCTTGCAGTTCCTGGTGAGCTTCTTCCAGGCGCTCGGTGGGATCGAGAGCTTCTGGTTGCACTTGTACTGAGTTCAGTTCGTTCTGCGGGCCAGCATCATCGGATCGATTTACAGATTGGAAGTCTTGAAACTGCTCAAACTGCATAAGGTATTTACGATCAATGGGTGTGTCAGTCTGGATCAGTGCCTGTTTTCCGCGAGAGGTGATGTTGTTCATCCCTCTGGTTGGGCTTTCTATGAGGCCTGCTTTTCGTAGATAGGTGGTCGCCCAGGCAACGCGGTTGTACATCAGCGGGCTGCGTTTGCTGGGGGTCATGCGGCGGCGTTCTTCATCGGTGAGCTGGTATTGGTCACTCAACAAGTCGACAAGCTGGCGCAATGACATATCGCCGCAGGAATCGAGCGTAACTAACACAGGGCGCATCAGGGTTTGATAATCTGGGATTGGCATTCCGTGTCCTCATCTTCTTTGAGGTCATGGTATCAGACTTCCCTGCTCGCGGAAGTGACAATTGACGCGTGTTTTCCAGGGTTTGCATGTAGTCGTCAGGCAAGCCAATGGTCGTATGCAATATAGCAGCCCCAAAAGGCCAACATGCCAAACATCCAGATCAGTACCAGGATAAGACTGATGTACAGAAATTTGGCATAGGCTATTAGCCACGAGGGAACGTCTCGATATGCTTCGCTCAGGCCACGCACTTTCCCGGATGACGGCGAAGCAATCAAACGAATAAACATTACGTTACGGATCAAGTTTGAAGGAAAAGCTGAAAAAATGATGACTTCTGCCGAGCGAAAATATGGCGGGCAAAAGTATTTTTCCAGAAAGGCCTTCGGCGTAGCTAGCAGGAAGCCGACCGATATCATTGTCCATATCCAGAATGCTGCAAACGAGTACATCATAAGAAGGAAAGCTTGCTCCATCATCACCTGCGACATATCGAACCAACCCCTGTGCCCGAGACAAAATCTACCTTTGCCCCTGTAAGATCATAAGCTGCTCTTGCGCCTTTCCCAGCTAAGTAACCCGCTGCAACTGTACCTGCAGCCAAGACAATAGCTGTCCCCCACCCCACTGGATTTGATATCAAAAACAAACCTACAGCATAACTTCCCGCGGCACCGATGGTCGTGCTTGCAAGAGTTTCAATAAATATCTCATTCTTCTTTTTACTGCTATCCGCATCCGCTATCTGAACACAAGAAGCAGCCACACCAACGCCTGTCAGTACGATCCCGCCATGTTTCGCCATCGCCGCAAGCTTCTTCAGCTGCTGCGTGTTCGCTGTAATATTCGCAGTTGCGGGAACTCCGCCGCCTCGGGCGATACGAACTACCTCATGAGGAGTTTTCTCGCCGTAAAGTAATTTCTCAAATGGGCCGATGTTTTTGCGAAACTGATCAAGGGTCAGCCTGCGCTGATAGTCATACTGGTTCTTTGTAAGTTTTCCGGATTTATAGTCAGCATAAAGCTCACTGACTTTGTCGATCAGGCCTAAGTTACCACCACTCAGCAAGTTACCTTGACCTCCAAGTGCCACACTCCCAGGGAGGGTCAAGTAATTCGCGTTACTTGCCAACCAGCTCAAAGCATAAAAATCTGAATCACTGTCACGAGGGACTGAACTTAAAATCTGTGGAGCGGGAGCTTTAAACAGTTTTGGCTGGCTCCCTTGAGGAGCAAGACACATCTGCGACCCAGTAGACGCTTCCAGAACAAGTAAATCTCCAGCGGTTATTCGATCAGGGTTCGAGATGTGAGGGTTTAGTTCCATGATACCCGCGGCACGTCGTTTATATTCGCTGGAACCAAAACCAACGTCGTAAAACTGAGAAAGGATAAATGAAAGTGTATCGCCCGGTTTTACCCGGTATTCGAGATATTGAATTGGTTGCTGCGCTACGGACACTTACAAATCCTTTTGTTCGATAAGTTTGGCCAAACTATACCTTACATGGGTATTTTCGCGAATAGCCTTCGGCTGATTCACTCCCACAATCGGCATAGTGACCTTCGCGCATAGCCAGGCAAGCTGGCTGAAGCGCTCCTACAGAATCGGATATCAAACATGGTTCGGGAAGAAGCTTCCCTCCTACAATCAATATAAGAATGCAGTATCCACCATGTAATCCGGATTATAGGTTACGGTTGAGGGCTTCCTGAAGGCGTTTTCGGTACGCTGATTTGAGGTCTTCGGGAGCTGTGATGATGACGTTGGGGGCATAAGAGAGCATGTCTCTCAGTAGTTCACGCTGGTCGTTGTACGGCAAGCTGAGGTGGTATTCGTCGCCTTTCCACTGGCCTTTGGCATCGGGGTGCCATTGCTGTTGCGCAACGAGGTGGGCGGCTCCGGGCATAAAGATGAGTTCAGCTATGTGCTGTTCGCCGCCAGAGAAGATGCCATAGCTATTATGGAAGTGGTCGTTGAGTTCGCTCTGTTCAAACTCTTTTGCACTTTCGCTGGTTTGGTAAGCGCTGTTAATGCGGCTGAGCATAAAAGTGCGTAGCTGCTGGCGTTTGTGGCACCAGGCGTCGAGGTACCAGTGGTCTCGGTAGTAAACCAGCGTTTGTGGGCTGACGTTACGCTCGCTCAGGCTCTGGTCACTGGCAACGTAATGGATGTGCAGTTGTTTTCGCGCAAACAGTGCGTCACTGACTTGTTGGTAGATGTTCTGGTTTACCGGACGGCGCGGGGCACTGAGGATGCGGATGCGCTGTGTCAGTTCGCTAAGGTCAACACCGCGCTCTTCTGTAAGCCGCGAGACCTGCTCATGGATGCGGTTCAGTTCGCCGCTGCCCTGCCCGGGGTTCAGGTCATTAAGTATGTTAAGGACGATGGCCAAGCCACGAAGTTCGGTCGCGGTAAGTTGCAGGCCCGGCAGTTCGAAGCTTTGCTCCTGGGTTTTACGATAGCGGTAGGTGCGGCTGTCGGTGTCGTATTCCAGCGGTGCGTTGTAGTCGCTTTTAAGTTGTTGCAATGCACTTTGTAGCTCGGCCGGGCCAACGCCGGTTTCTGCGGCGAGCATCATGGTGTTTAGGCCCGTTGTCTGTTCAGAGAACAGGCGGTGAAGTCGCTGAATCAGGTCGCTGTTGGCCATATTGGTTCTTTGTTCCGCTTTTTGGGTTTTCGTGGTTGCAATACACACCCTCGGCCCATACCTTACTTGATATTGAGAAACATCAGAAGGAAGCCCCTGCAATGATTAAAGTGATTATCGAGCGTGAGATTGCCGCAGATATGGAAACGACATATGAAGCTGCGGTTAAGAACACCTTGCGTGCGATTCTCGAAGCGCCGGGCTATGTGTCAGGTGCCAGCTATAAAGATGTGAAGAAAGAGAACCGTCGGATGATCATCACTAACTGGACGAGTGTTGAAGCCTGGCAGGCCTGGGCTAAGTCGCCAGAGCGTGCCAGTGTGATTGCGTCGATTCAGCCGATTCTGGAAACGCAGGAGAAGATCACAATTCTTACGGCGTGATGTGCAGAAGTATGGGGTTCGTTCGCGAATAGCCTTCGGCTGATTCGCTCCCACAACCAACACCGACCGGCTCACGCACAGGTCGGGGATGTGATCCCCTCCTAAAGGCAGCGTTTTACAAAGTCGGCGACGTGTTTTGCGGTTGCTTGAAGGTGGGCATCATGGGTATAACCGGATGCCTTTCTTGGTTTCAGGTCGTGGTTTCCGTCTTCGAGCCAGACCAGTTCGAGTGTTTTATCTAACCCGTAACCCGATACTTCTTCTTTTGTTCCCATCGCATCGCGTGTGCCCTGCGCAATGAGCGTCGGTGTTTTGAGTGCTAAAAGGTGTTCTGTTCTCAGGTTGTCCGGTTTTCCTGGCGGGTGGAATGGATAACCCAGTGCGACGCAGCCTTGCACCTGTGTAGGCACATCACTTCCGTTAGCAAGCATACTGGCGATACGCCCCCCCATGCTTTTACCGCCAATGACGCATGGAGTATCCAGCTCTTCAACAAGTTCTGCGTAAGCATCAATGAGTTTTGGTGCGCGGTCTGGTGGTCGTTTCTTGCCGTCTTGTATGCGCTTAATCATGTACGGGAAGTTAAACCGCATCACCCGAACACCATGCGCGGCGATCTTTCCGGCCATGTCAGTCATGAATTCGCTTGATAAATCTGCACCTGCGCCGTGCGCCAGGATCAGTGTTGGCTGGCTCTCTTTCCCATCGACAATAATGGAGTCGAGTATTTCCTGAGTCTGTTCACTGGCCATCTGGTGCTCCTCTTCTACTCTTTAGCTTACACCTCAAGAGTTTCGTTATTTGTGGTTCTGGTTGCGCGTATTCTGGCTCTGGGACGTTCTGCGTCAAGGCTTGAGCTGGGTCAATACTCCTGTTTACGACAGTAATACCATGCAGGGGCTGCAATTGGGCTGCAAAGGTGCGGTAAAATTGGAGTATGCGCAGGTTGAGTCTGGGTTATATGTCCTGGCGAGGCACGTAGAGCTGTCAGATTTTCAACCAAACGTCAATACGATTGATTCTCATTTGATTATCATTCGTGTAAAAACTGCCCTAAGCCGCTGTATTTATGGCACTTTTTTTACATGGATTATTTGCAAATGGGGAGGCCAGCGACGATAATTGCGCCGATTTTTTAACCCTCTAACCCTCGCTGTTTAATGGAATCTGATCATGAGCACAGCATTTGACCATCCAGAATACAACTACAAGGTGGTAAGACAGTTTGCCATCATGACTGTTGTCTGGGGTGTTGTTGGCATGGCAGTCGGTGTACTCATCGCTGCTCAGCTGGCATGGCCTCAACTGAACTTCGATACCCCTTGGTTCTCTTTCGGACGTCTGCGTCCTCTTCACACCAATGCGGTGATTTTCGCCTTCGGCGGCTGCGCTCTGTTCGCAACCTCCTATTACATTGTTCAGCGCACATGTCGTACCCGTCTGTTCTCAGACACTCTGGCAAGCTTCACCTTCTGGGGCTGGCAGGCAGTGATCGTTGCAGCGGCCATCACTCTGCCGATGGGTCTGACCTCTACTAAAGAGTACGCAGAACTGGAATGGCCAATCGACATTCTGGTGACTCTGGTCTGGGTTGCCTACGTAGTGAACTTCCTGGGCACGCTGGCTATCCGTAAAGAAAGCCACATCTACGTTGCTAACTGGTTCTTCGCTGCCTTCATGATCATGATCGCTATCCTGTATGTGGGTAACAACCTGGCAGTGCCTGTGTCGCTGACCAAGTCTTACTCTGTATGGGCGGGTACCGTAGACGCCATGATCCAATGGTGGTGGGGCCACAATGCGGTAGGTTTCTTCCTGACTGCTGGCTTCCTCGGTATCATGTACTACTTCGTGCCTAAGCAGGCGGGTCGTCCGGTTTACTCTTACCGTCTGTCGATCGTTCACTTCTGGGCACTGATTTCTATCTACGTTTGGGCTGGTGCTCACCACCTGCACTATTCTGCTCTGCCAGACTGGGCTCAGACTTCAGGTATGGTTATGTCTCTGATCCTGCTGGCGCCATCATGGGGCGGTATGATCAACGGTATGATGACTCTGTCAGGTGCTTGGCACAAACTGCGTACTGACCCTATCCTGCGCTTCCTGGTTGTATCTCTGTCTTTCTACGGTATGTCTACCTTCGAAGGCCCGATGATGTCTATCAAGACTGTTAACGCACTGTCTCACAACACTGACTGGACTATCGGCCACGTACACTCAGGCGCTCTGGGTTGGGTTGCTATGGTGTCTATCGGCGCTCTGTACCACCTGATTCCTATCATGTTCGGCCGTAAAGCGGGTCAGATGTACTCTATCGGCCTGATCAATGTTCACTTCTGGCTGGCGACTATCGGTACTGTTCTGTACATCGCAGCAATGTGGGTGAACGGCATTATGCAGGGTCTGATGTGGCGTGCAGTGAACGAAGACGGTTCTCTGACCTACTCCTTCGTTGAATCTGTAGAAGCTTCTCACGGCGGTTATGTGGTTCGTGTACTGGGCGGTGCATTCTTCCTGACCGGTATGCTGATCATGCTGTTCAACGTGTTCATGACCACCCGCGAAGCTAAGAAAGAAGCTGCGGTTGCGGCACACGCTTAAGGAGTTTGGTAAATGAAGCACGAAACTATTGAAAAGAACTTACCACTCATGGTGGTAATGATTGTTATCGCTCTGAGCTGGGCGGGGCTCGCTGAGATTGTTCCACTCTTCTTTGATAAGAACACTCAACAACCTGCTGAAGGCCTGAAGCCGCTGACTGCACTTCAGGTTGAAGGTCGTGACATCTACATGCGTGAAGGTTGCGCGGTATGTCACACCCAGATGGTTCGTCCGTTCCGCGCGGAAACTGAGCGTTATGGTCCTCCGTCTACCTCAGGTGAACACGTTTACGAGCACCCATTCCTGTGGGGTTCTAAGCGTACTGGTCCTGATCTGGCCCGTGTGGGTGGTCGTTACTCTGATGAGTGGCACCGTGCACACCTGTACAACCCGCGTGACGTTGTACCTGAGTCTGTAATGCCATCTTACCCATGGCTGTTTGAAGACAAGGTTGACGGTCGTGATACACCTAACAAGCTGAAAGCTCTGCGTATGGTCGGCGTACCGTACACAGACGAAGACATTGAAGGTGCAAAAGACGCGGTTGACGGTGTCACCGAAATCGAAGCTCTGGTTGCTTACCTGCAGCAGCTGGGCACAGTCGTCACTAAACGGTAACCCTATGGATATTAACGACGTTCGCGGCCTTGGATCAGTATTCGCTCTGATCGCTTTCATGGGCATCATCTGGTGGGCTTACGGTTCCAGCCGTAAGCAGCGCTTCAAGGATGACGGCGATATCCCTTTCCGGGATAACACAGAAATGCCCGCGGACGACGATAAAGATCGGAGTAAATAATTATGTTGAGCTCATTTTGGAGTTTCTGGGTCCAGGCGATTGTCATCGGGTCCATGATTGCCTGCGGTATCCTGATCGTTTACACCAGTAAAGGTCAGAAGAAAGAAGAAACAGACGAAACTACCGGCCACTCATACGACGGTATCGAAGAACTGGACAACCCACTGCCACGTTGGTGGGTAGGTATGTTCTGGGCAACCATCGTATTCGGTTTCGGTTACATCGGTATCTATGGCCTGGCTAACTTCGACGGTTTCGGTACCGTTAAAGTTGACGGCGAAGACGTTACCTGGACACAGACCAACCAGTGGAAAGCCGAAGTTCAGGCGTTCGATGAGAAGATCGCTCCTCTGTATGCTGGCTACCTTGCTACGCCAATCGCTGAGCTTGCTCAGAACGAAGAAGCGATGCAGACCGGTGGTCGCCTGTTCAAGAGTTACTGCGCGGTATGCCACGGCTCTAACGCTATGGGTGCACAGGGCTTCCCTAACCTGACAGACCACGATTGGCTGTACGGTGGCGAGCCAGCTCAGATCAAACAGACCATTATGTATGGTCGTCAGGCGGCGATGCCTGCATGGGAAGCCGCTCTGGGTGAGCAAGGCACCAAAGACATGGCTCAGTACGTCCGTAGCCTGTCAGGTCTTGAGCACGATGCAGACGCTGCTGCGAAAGCCAAGCCACAGTACGACATGCTGTGTGTTGCTTGTCACGGTGCAGACGGTAAAGGTAACCAACTCGTTGGTGCACCTAACCTGACTGATGAAATCTGGCTCTATGGTGGTTCTACCAAGCAGATCGAGACTACTCTCCGCTACGGTCGTGCCGGCAGAATGCCAGCTCAGGCTGAGATCCTCGGCGAAGAGAAAGTTCACGTTCTGTCTGCGTACGTCTACTCTCTGTCGCAAGACAAGTAATCAAGCGGGGGCTCCGCTCCCCTCTTGAGCTAGAGCAAGGAAACAAGAAAAAGCGGCCCACGGGCCGCTTTTTTTATCCCGACCAACGACCAAAAACTATATAATCAACTCGTTATATAAGAGTTTTCTAAAGACAAGGTGATCAGTAGTTATGAGTAAAATCCCGGTCAAAGACGTCACCCCACCCAGCAAAAAATCTGACAAAGCCTCAGACACCGTCAACCTGTACCAAAAGCGCGAAAAGATCTACGTCCGCGAAGTTGAAGGCTTCTTTCAGAAGCTGCGTACCTGGTCTCTGTGGGCATTGATGTTAGGTTACTTTGGTACGGCCTGGATCAATATCGGTGACCGTCAGGCGGTGCTGTTTGATCTTCCGGCACGTCAGTTCCATATATTCAACGTCACTTTCTGGCCTCAGGATTTCATGCTGCTGTCCTGGGCGCTGATCATCTGTGCTTTCGGTCTGTTTACGATTACCAATTTTGCGGGGCGGATCTGGTGCGGCTACACCTGCCCGCAGTCGGCGTGGTCGTTTATTTTTATGTGGATCGAAGAACGCGCTGAAGGTACCCGCAACCAGCGAATGAAGCTGGATAAAGCGCCGATGTCGGCAGAGAAACTGCGTAAAAAGGGCATTAAGCACATCGCCTGGCTCATTGTTGCTTTTTGGACGGGTGTCACCTTCGTTGGTTACTTCACTCCGATTCGCGAGCTGGTTGTCGATATTTTCACCTTTGGAGACGTCGGTGCCTGGGCCATCTTCTGGATCGGTTTCTTTACGGTTGCTACTTACCTGAACGCTGGCTGGATGCGCGAGCAGGTCTGCATCTATATGTGCCCATACGCCCGCTTCCAGTCGGTTATGTACGATAACGACACCCTCGCCGTATCTTACGATTACAACCGTGGCGAACCTCGTGGCAAACGCAGCAAAAAAGCGAAAGCAGATGGCGACACACAACAACTCGGCGACTGTGTCGACTGCTCAATGTGTGTTCAGGTATGTCCAACCGGCATTGATATCCGCGATGGCCTGCAATACCAGTGCATTGGCTGTGCGCTTTGTATCGACGCCTGTGATGACATCATGGAAAAGCTCGATAAGCCTAGAGGTCTGATCCGCTACACCACAGAGAACGAGCTTGAAGGCAAGAAAACCCATATTCTTCGCCCTCGCCTGTTTGGCTACGCCGGTGCCATGGTTCTGATGATGGGTGGCCTGGGCTATGCCATCCTCGACCGCACACCGTTTGAGCTGGATATCGAGCGCGACCGTGGTCGCCTCTATCAGGTCACGGTGAATGATACGATTCAGAATGCCTATACCCTGAAGATGATGAATATGTCTCAGGAGGAGCACACCTATGTCCTGAGCGTCGATGGTCTTGATGGAATCAGACTGCTTGGCGACACTGAGTATCAACTCAGCGTTAATGAGCTGAAAGAGACCACCATCAACCTTGAAATCGACCCGGATGAGGTGAAAACCTCGGCCAGTAAAACAGACATTGAGTTCGTCATCGTCAACAAAGATACCGGTGAAGAAGTGACCCGGGAAGAAAGCCGTTTTATCGCACCAAGAGCGATCTGAACGTCATATAACTTCCTGACACAGTAGCACTGGAGCCCTATCGCCCAAGTAGTTACACTTGGGCGATTTTTCATTTTTCCCCTGGATACCTTGCATGACTAGCGAAAAGACGACCCCTTGGTACAAAGAACCCATGATGCTGCTTGTCATCGGCGTACCGCTCGCCGCTGTAGTATGGGGCTTCATCATGTTGTCACTCGCACTCGACACCAAAGACTCGCTCGTGAGCAACAGTTACTACAAGGACGGCATGAGCTATACGCAGGATCTGCGGTTTCATGAGGGCGCCCGCCGCCTCAATGTTCAGGCAGACCTGACCTTCACCGAAGACGAAATCATCGTAAACGCGACCTCCATTGCCGATGAAGACCCTGGCTCTCTGCAGCTTCAGTTGATTCACCCGACACTAGAAGATCGTGACCTTACTCTGTTTCTGCAGCGTACTCCGGGTGGTCAGTACGTTGCCGCCAATGAGCTGGAGCTGCCGCAGAAGCGCGTTATCTGGCTGACGAGCCCGGATCAGGAGTGGCGCGTTACAGCGCGTACAGTCATCGAAAACGGTAAGAAGATTCAGACAGTCACTCAATGACGCAAACCCTCCGTACGCCCTGCTTTCACTGCGGTGAACCGCTGAAAGCAGGCCAGCAGTGGACGGCCATCATCGATGGCAAAGAAGAACCCATGTGCTGCCCAGGCTGCAAAGCCGTGGCCGAAACCATCGTTGCTTCTGGTCTCAAAGATTACTACCGTCACCGCACAGAACTTCCACAGATATCGCCTGCGAACGAAGACGACGAGGTCCTGACCGCTCGCGAGTCTCTCAGTCTGTATGACAGCGAAGCCTTGCAGAAGCAGTTTGTTGCGACGCAGGGAGAGGAGAAAGAAGCGACACTGATTATCGACGGAATCAGTTGTGCCGCCTGTGCCTGGTTGATTGAGCACAGAATTAATCAACTGAAGGGCGTCGAACGGGCGACGCTGAATCTCTCGAACCACCGCCTCGTCGTCGCGTGGAATAACACCGACATAGCGCTCTCCCAGATATTCGAAGCCATCTACCGCCTCGGCTACAAAGCCGCGCCGTTTTCATCAACAGAAGACGACGCGCAGCGCGAGCGCGAGGGCAAGAAAGCGATCCGGCGCCTCGCTGTCGCCGGTATCGGCATGATGCAGGTAATGATGCTTGCGGTGCCCCTGTATGCCGGCATGGCCGAACAGTACGAAGTCTTTATGCGCTTCGCTTCGATGATTCTGACCTTACCGGTCGTGTTATACAGCGCCCGACCGTTCTTTGATGCGGCAATACGCGATTTGAAGACACGCCATCTGACCATGGATGTACCTGTGTCACTGGCAATTATTCTCGCTTTCTGCGCCAGTATCTGGAGCACGTTCAACCAGGGCATCGAAGTTTATTTTGACTCCGTCTGTATGTTCACTTTCCTGCTGCTGCTTGGGCGTTTTCTGGAAATGCGCGCCCGCCATCGAATGGGCAAAGCGGGCAACAATCTGATGACACTTCTGCCGAATGTAGCGCTGAAACAAACGCAGGACGGTGAAGAAATCATCGCCGCAGGTGACATTTCAACCGGCGACCGTTTGTTATTGAAACCCGGGTACCCAGTCCCTGCGGATGGCGTTGTGATTGAAGGACAGAGCACCGTCGATGAATCGGCACTGACGGGCGAATACATGCCACTGAACAAGCAAGCCGGTGACACACTGATCGGCGGCACCATGAACGTCGAAAGCCCACTCGTGATGGAAGTTACGGCCACCGGCGCCGATGCGCAGCTATCGACCATCGTTCGCCTGATGGATCGCGCGCAACAGGAAAAGCCCAAAGTCGCTCTTATTGCCGACAGCATTGCCAGTCGGTTCGTTGCCGCGGTTCTGATTATCTCCGCGTCGGTGTTCAGCTACTGGATGTTTCAGGGCAACGACCATGCCTTCTTTATCGCTCTCTCTGTTCTCGTCGTTACCTGCCCATGTGCCCTGTCACTTGCTACACCAACCACTCTGACAGCGGCAACAACGGCGCTGCGCGAACGCGGCTTATTAATCAGTAAAGGCCATGTTCTGGAAACTCTGCAGTCAGTGAACCGTGTAGTGTTCGACAAAACCGGCACCCTGACGCTAGGGCACCTGACTCTGACAGAAATCCGCCCTGTTGCGGGCGGTACAGACAACAAGATGGAGCTGGATCAGGATACTCTGGCCTCAGTAGTCGCATCGCTTGAACAACATGCCAGCCACCCGATTGCTAAGGCGTTTCGCCACTACCCGGTGCTACCTACCGAAGATATTCAGCACCACCCGAGTCAGGGCGTCAGTGGTCAGGTTAATGGCTACAGATTCCGTTTTGGTCGCCCGGATTTCGTCTGGCCGGAGGGAATTCTGCCGCCCGAGAGCGCATCAGGGCAGTGGTTATTGCTTGCCGATGATAATCAGCCGTTGGCCTGGTTTCTCCTCAATGACACAGTACGCCGCAGTGCGTCTCCGTTGGTCGAGACACTGAAAGCCCGTGGTATTGAAGTCGCCCTGCTCACCGGCGACCCGTCTCGATCTGCGACCCTCGTTGCTGATGAACTCGGCATTACCGATGTCCGCAATGGCCTCAGCCCGGAAGATAAGCTTGCCATCGTGCGCGAGTGGCAACAAAAGGGCGATACTGTTCTTATGGTAGGAGATGGTATTAATGATGTTCCGGTACTTGCGGGCGCGGATGTCTCGCTGGCCGTGAATGAAGCTACAGATCTTGCGAAAACCAACGCAGATACCCTACTGACCAATGGCCGCCTTGAAGTCATTGCTGATGCGTTATCAGTCTCCCATAAAACCCGCAATGTCATTCGTCAGAACATCGGTTGGGCGTTACTATACAACCTGATCGCGTTACCACTTGCGGCGGCCGGTCTGGTTCCGCCCTGGGCCGCGGCCATTGGCATGTCATTCAGCTCACTACTTGTCGTTCTGAATGCTCTGCGACTGACCCGTCGCCCACCTGCACTTACTGCTGAGAGCTGACCATGGATATTATTTACGTACTGGTTCCCCTGTCGATTGCCCTGCTCGCCATTGCAGTTGCCATCTTTTTCTGGGCTGTGAAAGGCGGCCAGTTTGATGACCTGGATTCGCCCGCGCACAAGATTCTGTTCGATGATGATGAGTACCTGAACGAGCGCCGCGAAGATAGCGTTGAGACCAATTCAGACGCGGATTCAGAGTCAGACGGCGAACCCAAAAAATCCAAGAATGACTGAACCCTTATCCCTCCTTACCGCCCTGCTACTTGGCTTATTTGGTGCTAGCCACTGCCTGGTTATGTGTGGTGGAGTTGCCGCGGCAGCAGGACAGCTGGACACCCAGCACAGAGTCCGGGCTTCACTGCTGTTCAATTTTGGCCGCATTACCAGCTATACCCTTGCAGGCCTGATTGTTGGCAGTCTCGGACTTTGGCTGTCGAGCCTGCACGAAGCTCTGATGATCACACTACGTTCAATCGCAGGCGTTATGCTCATATTAATGGGTCTCTACGTCGCGCGCTGGGCACTGTGGCTCACCCGCATTGAGCAAATTGGCCAACTGTTCTGGCGCAGAATTCAACCCCACGCCCAGAAACGACTGGGCCGTTCAGACCCAGCCAGCCAGTGGCTTCTCGGCATGTTGTGGGGATGGTTGCCGTGTGGGCTCATATACAGCACCCTGAGCTGGGTAGCAGCTAACGGTCAGCCTGCGATGGGCGCCCTGACCATGTTTGTTTTTGGTCTCGGAACCTTTCCCGCTATTTTATCCGCTGGGCTGGCCTCGGCATCCGTGATGAATATTATTCGGCATCAGTGGGCGCGAAATATTGCGGGCCTATTATTGATCGGTTATGGTTGCTGGACTTTGGCCTCCGTGTGGCAACCAGCCATGTTCGCAGCCGCTTGATCTAAAGTATTAGAGATCGTTCTTGCCTATGAAAACGTCAGTTAATGCTCCTATGCGTGGAGCACAGCCTCATTGTCAGACCTGCTCACTGAATGCTCTGTGTCTGCCACTTTCCCTGACTGAAAGCGATATGGAACGTCTGGACGACATCATCCGTCGTGGTCGCCCGATCCAGAAAGGCCAACTGCTGTTTCAGCAAGGTACAGAATTTCAGTCTGTATTCGCGGTTCGTACGGGTGCACTGAAGACCTACACCCTGGCAAGTAACGGCGAAGAGCAGATCACAGGTTTTCACCTGGCCAGCGAGCTGATCGGATTGTCTGGCTACAACGCAGGCACGTATCCGCTGACGGCAAAAGCCCTCGAAACCACAACAGTATGTGAAATTCCGTTGCAGCAGCTTGAACAACTGGCGGATGAGCTACCTGATTTGCGTCGTCAGCTGATGACCACCATGGGCACTGAAATCCGGCACGATCAGAACATGATGCTGCTTCTCAGCAAGAAGAATGCAGAAGAACGTGTTGCCTCTTTCCTACTAGATATTTCGCAACGTTATCAGCGTCGTGGTTTCTCAGCGACTCACTTCCGCCTGCCAATGTCACGTGTCGACATCAGTAACTACCTGGGCCTGGCGGTAGAAACCATCAGCCGAGTGTTCACACGCTTCCAGAAAAATGAACTGATCGAAACACAGGGCAAAGAGATTATCCTGAAAGACAGCGACACCCTGTATGATCTCGCGGGCCTGACACGCGCCAACGATGAGTGTCTGCATCAGGCAGAAAGCTGATTTAAATTTTGGCTTTTAGCATCCTAATGAGCACACGGACCGTGCTCATCCTCTTTTCGCTCGCTATATCAGACATTGGTCACAGTGCGCAAATATTTGCTTCCCCCTGAGACCTGCATCACTATGCTTCACGTACTGGGCAGTACTATTGAGTAAACATCTGATAACAGGCGCTGCCTGTACCGGCAGTTATTCAGGTACGCTTATTGCTCCTGATATTGAGACTGCCAAAATTACACCCTCTGGAGTTTCTGATGGGTATAGATGCTGATGATTTCCGGACGTACGTTATTCGTCCAACACTGCAGAAACTGGACGCTAACAGTGCCGACGCAGAGCTTTTACTGCTGGGTACTGCAGCCATTGAGTCTGAGCTGGGCTCATTCCTGAAAACAGAGGGGCAACGCACCTCGGGTATTTACCGGCTGCATGGCCTGACGCACCGGCATATCTGGGATGACTATCTTGCAGATCGGCCAGAACTGGCCAGTAAAGTGCGAGGCATTGCCAGCCAACGGGAATTCCTGGAGAACCCGCACGCTGAACTAACAACAAACCTCGCCTATGCGACCGCTGTTACCTGGCTCGCCTACGTTCGCCACCCTCAGTTCACCCTGCCCCGTGGCGCCAGTGTGGTGCATCTGGCAACGCTCTGGAAAAACTGTTATCACACCCGTGACGACCTGAGCGTACAGGACTTCGTGCAACGCTATGAAGAACTGGTTGAATCCAGTGACGCTGTGGCCTGATGTTTATATAAGCACCGCATTCTGATATAAAGCGCACCCTACGCATGGGGTGTTGTATGTCTGAATTGAACGTGTCTGAATCTGCTGTTTCACAACCTGAAGAAGGCTATCAGCCTGAGATCTTCGATCCAGCGGCCGCTGAGCTATCTGCAGAAGCTACTGAAGCTGCAGCCAATCAAGCTGAACGCAAATCCAGAACCGAATTCAACAAGCTCCAGAAGCGCCTTCGTCGTAACGTCGGCAAAGCCATCGAAGATTACCGGATGATTGAAGACGGTGACAAAATCATGGTGTGTCTGTCGGGTGGCAAAGACTCTTACACCATGCTGGAAATTCTGATGAGCCTGCAAAAGAGCGCGCCCGTCAACTTCGAGCTGATCGCCGTCAATATGGATCAGAAACAGCCAGGCTTCCCTGAGCATATCCTACCGGCTTACCTTGAACAGGTGGGCGTGCCCTACCATATCATCGAGAAAGACACCTACAGCGTCGTTAAAGAGATCATCCCTGAAGGAAAAACCACCTGCGGGCTATGCTCACGCCTGCGCCGCGGTACTCTGTATGGCTATGCAGAATCGATTGGCGCCAACAAGATTGCATTGGGTCATCACCGTGACGACATCATCGAAACTCTATTTCTGAATATGTTCCACGGCGGCAAGCTCAAGGCCATGCCGCCCAAGCTGCTCAGCGACGACAAAAAGCACGTTCTCATTCGTCCTCTGGCGTATTGCAAAGAAAAAGACATTGAGAAGTTTGCCATCGAGAAAGAATTCCCGATCATTCCCTGCAATCTGTGCGGTTCTCAAGAGAACCTGCAGCGTCAGAACATCAAAGGAATGCTGGCTCAGTGGGAGAAAGAACAACCAGGACGCAGTGAAAACATCTTTGCCGCTGTCTGTAACGTTGCGCCATCACAGCTGGGCGATCGCGAACTGTGGAACTTCGAAGGTCTGCAGGACGAACAGGATAAGAGCCACCTGGGTACCCGCATTGACCTTCTGGCGTCGGACGACTGACCCGCTCAGACTCCGCCGCCAAGCATACGCGTAATATTGACCTGCATGTCGCCAGGCCCCCGGAGCAGCAGGTCGAATTCGTAACGTCGCTCATTCATCATATCTTCCGCCATCGCCTTGAGGCGACAAGCATCCCGCGCCAGGGTCGGCTGCGGCATTTCAATTCTGACCAGATAGTCTTTTTCAAGCGGCTCTACGGCCAACGTTGATACCGCCGAGGTCGGGGCACCCGCAATTCCTTTCCGTATCCATTGTACGAACAGCCCGTGACTACCATCGTCGTTCTTCTTCCGAATCAGACGGATATACCCTTCAGCATCTTCCGATTTCCACGGGCAAACCTGAGTCACTGCATCGACCCAGACCGGCATTACATAGGCTTCTGACAGCGCATCTTTAGCGTCTGAGTTCGAACCTGAACCGTGAGCCGCGTGATTATCGGCCAGAGCCAGGGCCGGTATAGCGAGCAGCGTAAGCAGCCATCGTTGCATCATCATGCACCTCCTTTGCTCAAGATTAGTTCATACCTGCCCGTGCGTCATATTCCCGTACGGGGATCACTTACGAGAACTCGGGTGTGGGCCGCTTATCCCAGTCAGGTCGCTCGTACCGTACGCTGGCAATAAAGTACGTCGCCTCACCTTTCGGTAGGCGCACCGTCACCTCATCATCAACGAACTTACCGATTACGCCACGGGCCAGCGGCGCATCGACGCTGATATAACCATGCGGCAAGTCGATCTCATCTTCGCCAACGATACGGTAACGCAGGATCTCGCCCTCTTCGTCTTCCAGTTCGATCCAGGCACCGAAGAAAACCTTATCCAGATCTGTGGGCGGGCGGTCGACTACGGTGACTGCCTCAATGCGCTTGCCGAGAAACCTGAGACGACTATCAATCTGTCTCAGGCGCTTTTTACCGTAAATATATTCCGCGTTCTCGGAGCGGTCTCCGAGCTTAGCTGCGTCAGAGACCTCCTGGGTTACCTTCGGGCGTTCGCGGCGCCATAAAAAATCGTGCTCGTCTTCAAGAGCTTTCAGCCCGCCCGGTGTAATCAGGTGTGCCCGGCGCGGCAGCGGCTTTTTATTTTCGGTCATCGTATTGCAACATCTGGTCAGTAGTTTGAGCGCACACACTACTTGCACGCGCCCTTTGAGGCTTTTCTAAAGCATAACTAATGATCCGACGCAGTGTAACTCTTGTCGGCGGCGTCCTTCTGATCGTTGCCGGGCTACTCGTTCTGCCATTGCCTGTACCCGTTGGTTTACTGATGATCATCCTTGGCGTTTCGCTGCTCGTTCCAGCAATCCCCGCTCTGTCGCGTTACCTGAAGCGTCTGCGATGTCGTTATCCGGTGACCTCAAGGCGTCTGAATCACATCAGTCCACGCCTTCCCGGCTTTGTCCGACGCGTGATCGAAGAAACGGACCCCGATAGACGAAGCTGACGGCTCCGCTCTGTGCTACCTTGTGTGCATGGAAGAAGACACTCTCAATCTGGTCACCGACCTGTTAGCGACTTACCTTGCCGACGGACACCGGTGCCCGGAATACGAACTGATCCGGTGGTTACAGGCCCCAGAGCAAGGCATATTTCGTGAAGATGCCCTGAGCGATTCTATGACTCTGTTCCGGGCTAACTTCATCGTCATGCATGCCCTGTATCGATTGCGAAATCGTTGGCTTGAGGATGCGCGGGGTTACCTTCAGATCAGTGCACTGGATATAGGACTCGTTCCTTTAAAAACCGACAGCGGGAGCGACCTGCCCGACCAACACGATGCACTCGCTGAGTATTATCTCGATCTGAACAATCTGGATACAGATCAGGCCAGCGTCGACGCCCTGTTGAACGATTTCTGGCAGCGCATGGTCATACCAGAACATTACGACGATGATCTGGCTATGCTGGAGCTGACGCCTCCGGTAGATCTCAGTACCATCCGACAGCAATACCGACGGCTGGCGAGTCAGCATCATCCAGACAAAGGCGGCGACGCAGAGGCGTTCCGCAAAGTCAGCTCCGCCTATCAACGATTACGCTATCGGCACGGCTAACAGCTGACCACGATAGAAGCTATTACGAATAGAGAGCCAACTCTGAGGACTATATGACGCACCGATTGATCTTTGCTGTATTCATTATGAGCGCCCTGTTTCCGGGCCTGGCAAACGCACTGGTGATCCTGCAGTACCACCACGTCAATGCTTCGACCCCGGCCATTACCAGTGTGACACCCGAGGTCTTCCGCGAACATATGACCTTGCTGGAAGAAAAGAACATGACCGTGGTGAACCTCGAAGAAGCGCTGCAGTCGATCATGACCGGTGAGCCCTTACCCGAGCGTGCCGTCGCAATTACGTTCGACGATGCGTATCTGTCAGTCTACGAGAATGCCTGGCCAGAACTTAAGAAACGCGGCTGGTCATTTACTATGTTCACCAGTACTGACCCGGTGGATAAGAAATACGCCGACATGATGACCTGGGATCAGCTTCGCGAGATTAAAGACGGTGGAGCTGTCATTGCCAACCATACACGCAGCCACCCCTACTTACTGGAAACCCCTGAAGGTCAGGATGCCGAAGACTGGTGGGAAAACGAAATCAAACAAGCGGAAGCACGTATTAAGGCAGAGACCGGATCATCAACCCGTATGTTTGCCTACCCCTACGGCGAGTACACACTGGAGATGGCCGAATGGCTGGAAGATCATGGTTACATTGCTTTCGGTCAACAGAGCGGCGCCGTTGGTCAGAGCGCTCATCCGCAGGTCATAGCGCGGTTCCCGGCCTCTGGGGTGTATGCCAACACAGACACTCTTGCGACCAAGCTTATGAGCCTGCCGTTTTCGATTTCAGCCGATCAGGTGCGAGACCCCGTACTGGAAAATAACCCACCAGAACTCACCCTGACCATTGATGTGGACGACTTCAAGCCCGCGCAACTGCAATGCTATGCCGCCGGCGCTGGAGAGTTGGATATAGAAACGTCTGTCGAAGGTAAAATCATGACCGTGGAGATGCAGCAACCGAACGCCATCACTGCTGGCCGGGGCCGCTATAACTGCACTGCTCCCAGTCTGAGCCAACCTGGCCGTTTCTACTGGTATTCGCAGTTGTGGGTGAACACAGACGTCAGTAATCGATAAGAGAGCGTATTGCAGGTGACCTGATGCTGCTTTAAAGCAGCATCAGACCCGCCTGATTGATTCGCTTGTCGCGCGCACGCCAGTCCGGTAAGCAAGATGTCATACAAGCTTTAAACCCCGGACCATGATCGAAATGTTCGAGATGACAAAGTTCGTGAACAACCACCAGCTCAATAAGATCCTCAGGCAGCGACAGAAGAGCCAGATTCAGGTTGATGTAACCCTTCTTAGAGAGACTGCCCCAGCGCGTACGCATCCGCTTTACGCGCAATACGGGACGCTCACGGCCGGGTTTGGTGAAACGTGGCCACCATTGTTCGATTAAACGCGTGAAACAGAGGCGTGCTTCTTCTCGCTGCCATTTATCGAGTGCCTTATCGCGTTTCTCCTGCGACCACTCCAGTGGCATCCATACTTGCTGATCAGTGACCAGAAATTCACCCAGCGCACTTTCCATAATGGGCAGTTCACGGCCATAAAGAGTTACCGATGCGGCGCGCTTACGATCGCGCTCTCTCACCGCCTCGCGGCGCTCACTCAGCCAGCTCTCATGTCGACGAACAAAGGTCAGTACATCGCTCTTGGGAGTACCGACCGGCACTCGGATATCAACGTCACCTTCTGAGTTCACTTGCAGGCGAATCGACTTCCGGACGGACGCACTCAGCAGTACTTTTACCTGTTCTCCGGCGACATCTAACCATAATTCCTGCCGGTAGGATTTCCGCTGTCTCATAAGCCTGATACGATTGCCCGAATTAAGTTAATCTGATTTCTGAATATATGACTGATCTGAATAGTATCCCAACCCTTACCGAAGAAGAACTCGAACGACTCGGCACTCTGCTTGAAGACGAAGCAGAGCGCAACGATAGCTTTGATTTCTTCGCTGTACACGGTTTCATTACCGGCCTTCTGACGGGCCCTTCGGGTGCCTCTGGCATGGACCAACAAACCCTATGGGATTGTGCGTTTGAAGCACAACCCGGTTTCTCGAAAGCGGAACGTCAGGAAGTTGATACCCTGATGAGCCAGCTGTCGAAAGAGATACAGGCGTGGCTGGATTCCGGTCAGGACTTTCCCGTCCCTACGGATCTGACATTGATCGACGATGAAAACGAACCACCACTCGAAAGCTGGGCAATGGGCTTTATGTCAGCCGTTCTGCTTAACGAAGAAGCCTGGTATGCCGACCGTGAGGAAATCGTGGCTCAGCACCTGTTCCCGATCATGTATGCATCAGGGCTGTTTATGGATGAGCCAGAAATGGCGGATATCGATGAAGATGCTGACCTGTCCGACCGTATGTGCGCCAACATTCCTGCGGCAGTCGTCGAACTTTATCTGATGATGCACGGCGCCGCCTGATCTATCAGAGCGACGTCCGGCCAATCGCGAAGCGCGTTACAGCGCTTCGGCGATTGAATGCGGTGGGCGAATCCAGACTTCCACCCGACTGTTCTTCTGACGGCCATCGTTTCCTTCTATGCGCGCCAGTGGTGCCTCCGCACCAAATCCATCAATCTCATCCGGATAGAGCGCCTCCTGCTTCAATGCCCGACTGACCGCCATGGCCCGATGCTTGGACAACAGGTGAGCACGATTCAGGTCGTCGCTTTCAGACGCGTAACCGAACAGCATTACATCAGCATCTGGATTGTTACTCAGGTACTTCACAAGGCGTTCTACGTCACGCTGGGCTTTGTTATCCAGCCGGGCGGAACCGTCCTTGAAGCGGAAATTAACACTCAGGCGATAGGCGCCTTCAACCCGCTGACGTATTTCTGAAGGCAAGCTGGCAGTATTCTCTGGGCGAACTGCAGAAACATCCTGTGAAATAAAGCCTGTCGCAGCCACCTGCTCCTGCCCCTCGGTCGCGACAAAACGCAGGAAGTCTCGTGCGTAGGGGTTATCTGATGTACCCGCGGTGTACATGTATAAACGACGGGACAAGGCATAATCCTCAGTCGCAACCGTCAGGCGATCTGGCGCCAGCGCTGCTACATCTCCCACCGATACCGACAGCAGCTTCGATTGACGCACCGCGGGGAGGCCGACAAATCCGATCGCGCCGCGAACGCCGCTAACCCGATCAGAAAGGTCGTTATTCGATTCAAAGCGCTCAGCAGTCTCAGCCAGTGGAGTCTTACCTAATACCATATGACGGAAGCTATCCCAGGTACCTGACTTGTCATCACGTGCAAAGATACTGACTGGCATGTCCGGACCACCAACCTCTTTCCAGTTAGCGACCTGACCTGAGAAAATATTGCGGAGAGCGTCCACGCTCAACGCATTAAGCGGGTTTGAGGGATCAACGATGATGGCCAGACCGTCGATGCCAACAATATGTTCACTTTCAACACTGGTCAGGTCCGCCGTTGGTATCATCGCCGCTTCGCTGGCTTTTACCGGACGAGACGCGGCGGCAATGTCGGTCAGCCCCTTAGACAGGGCTTTAAACCCGGTGCCTGAACCGTGGGCGGCGATATCGATAATCACGTGAGAACCAACACTATCAAGGTAGCCTGTAATACGGGTCTCATTCTCCGCCATAGGAACGCGGGATAACTGGCTGGCACCGTGACTGGTCAGCCAGGCTTCAGCTAAAGCAGGACCAAGCTCTGCACCAATGGTGTTGGAGCCATCAATACGAAAAAGATGCTGATAACGCCCAGAGGAAATATCGCTGAAAAGCGACTCCGGCTGCTGTGCCAGAGACGGCAGGCCCGCGAAAGATAACAACAGTGCTGTGACAATTACGAAAATGCGCATAGTAGGTACTACTCTATTCACCAGCGTCGGAGAGTACCTGACTTTTATGACAGCAATATTACAAATCTAAAAAAGCCTTTTTAAATCAGTGCGTTATATATTCCCGTGAGGCCGACTGGTATTTTTCATCAACCACCAGTTCGCGGAAATCACGCAGGGTATTCAGAGGTGCTTCAACGACAAAGCTATTCACCAACCAGGACGGTAAGCCACCACCAGGATCGGCATGCGCCTCGTACGTCACCTTTAACAAGCCGTCTGCCTGCGGCTCGAGCGTCCAGGTCGCATCCAGTTCACGAATCCGGACATGGTCATCGTTTGACGGGAAAATATCATTGCGCGCCTGAATGGTCACTGTGACAACGCCAGAGCTGGCGTCCTGTGTCACCAGTGATTCGCTGATGTTATCGCGGTTTTTCACAGGCCAAGGCATAGACGTCACTGTGTAGTAGGTAGCGTTATTTGGTGCTATCTCTTCAATCAGGTCCATTGCCTTGCAATTAAACACCCACTCATGAGCGCGTTTAACATCCTGTAGCAGAGCAACCGGCGCCGTTACTGTACTTTCAAGCGTTGTGACGCCTTTAAACGCTTTCATATCGGAGCCTTCGACGTAGCGGGTATATACGCGGATATCTTCGTCTTTATCGTACGCCACTTCTTCCCAATCACCGGCAGCAGCCACCGATGTGAACACCAATGCCGTAGTAGCCAGCGCAAACCCGATCAATCTATCAATCATGCTTACTGCCCCCCATGCACGCGGGAGAATCGGGAATAGTTGAGTCTGTCTGCCATTCTTCTGGGGTATGAAGGTGCAGAGAAAGCGCGTGGACAGGCCCTGCCAGCTCATCACTGAGTATGCCGTACACTTTCTGGTGACGAGCCACCGTACGAACACCATCAAAGGCAGAAGAGACGAGAGTCACCTTGAAGTGGGAGTCTGTCGCCGGACCGGAGTGCATATGACTTTCGTTGTCTATTCGCAAAAATTGGGGCTCCAACGTTGCCAGTTTCTGCTCAATTATCTGTGCTGTGCGCTCCTGACTCATACATCACCTGACTACTTAGATTAGGCCTATCATAAACGACTATCCTGCAGTTGCACACTAAGGAGGGTTATCGCTAAAGTACGCGTTTGCGAATTACTTTACGGACGCCATCAACCATGACCGAGACCACACAGACACACGCCCTGATTGGAAAATATTACGAAGAAGAGCGTGAGCAACGCGAGAAAGAACTCTCTCTGGCAGAGCTGAAGCTGCGCCTCGATGCGAACGACCTTGCCATGCTGAGCATGATCGCACGTCGGTTCCGCAAAGGTCGTGATGATGTAGCCCAGGAAGTACTCTCAAGCGCATTGCTGGATCTGTTCTCCTGTATTGATGCGTCTGAACGTAAGCTGATGGCTCGCGATGCCGACGATGCCGCCAAGTCAATCGCAGACAGCATCGCCGAAGAAAACGGTGTGCGTGATGTCGAGTTCCGTACCGGATATTGGACACAGCAGGATCGCCAGATCGCTAAGATAGAAAAGCAACGCGAGAAGGCAGCCAAGCAGGCAGAGAAAGAAGCCTCTATGGCAAACAAGCAGGAAACACCGAAGCCACAGGCTGAAGAGCGGGCGGCAGCACCTGACACTGCGGCTAAAGACAGCAGCAACGAAGAGTCGACTCACTACCCTGAAACCAGCGCGATCGAAAAAGCACCGGCCGCATTGGAAACTCAGACAGAAGCAGCAAACGAGTACGACGAAGAACAGCAAACCGCCAACGCTGAATAAGCGCGAAAGACCTGTGCCGCCTATTTGGGCGGCCTAGAATTCACGGCAGAATCTGCCGACTGTTACCTCAACTCTTACCGAGCCAGGCTGGCTATTTACGCCAGATCTTCAATTCCCGGAATTCACCTGGGCCCGCTTGCATCCAGAGCACTTCACTCTGATCCGAAAAGACAAAGCGATTTCCAAGTAAAAACCCTTCACGCCGACGTCCAGAAACGGTTGCTGACGCGTGTCTGCCCTGTTTGCGCGCAGTATCAATAATGTCTACAGGCAAAAGATCCATAGGTTGTCTCCAATCCCATCATCCTTAGCAATGCTTTGTATCACCTGATTATGACAATCAGAGGAAGGTTACTCTTGCACTGCCATGCATTACAATGTGTCGCTTTCTTGAGCGAACGTCAATCGGGATAGCGCACAATGGCCATTAACTGGTTCCCCGGGCACATGAACAAAGCCCGCAAAAAAATTAGCGAGGCGATGCCAGACATCGATCTGGTCATCGAAGTTCTGGACGCTCGTCTGCCCTTCTCCAGCACCAACCCTCTCGTCAACGAATTGCGTGGCGACAAGCCAACGATCAAGGTGCTGAATAAAGCGGATCTCGCGGACCCGGCCACGACAAGCGCCTGGGTCAGTCATTTCTCAGAGCAGGCCCAGACACAGGCTCTGCCCATGGTTGCCGAAGACCGGAAGCAGGTTAAGCAGCTGATTGCGCTGGCGAAGAAAGTCGGTCAGGCGCAGCTGGATAAAAACCGCGCCGTACGGGTGATGATTATGGGGATTCCTAATGTAGGTAAGTCGACCCTCATCAATGCTCTGGCCGGGCGCTATATCGCCCGTACGGGAAATGAACCCGCCGTCACCAAAGCAAATCAGATGATTGATCTGAAAAACGGCATCGTCCTCTCAGACACGCCCGGAATTCTCTGGCCCAGATTCGAGAACGAACTCAGTGGCTACCGTCTGGCTGCCAGTGGCGCAGTAAAAGATACTGCCATCGAGTACACCGACGTTGCCATGTTCGCTCTGGATTACCTACGTAGCGCCTATGAAAAAGAACTGACGGCACGTTTCAAACTGAAAGAGACACCGGAAAACGCCGAGCAATTGCTGAATACGATTGCGGCCAAGCGCGGCTGCCTGCGCGCTGGCGGTATCGTTGATCTGCACAAAGCATCAGAAATTGTGTTGCATGAGTTACGCGCCGGTAAAATCGGACGCATCAGTATGGAAACGCCGGCGATGATTCAGGTCGAGTCCGAAGAAATTGAGCGTCTGAAAGCGGAGGCAGCGGCAGCCAGAGAAGCTGCAGCCAAAGAGGAGTCACGCGGAAAGCGGCACCACAGCGAATAATCTCTGTCGTGCCGATCTCAGTTCGGTTCAGGCTTCTTCGCTGGTTATACGCCCATGAACCTGAATGAAGGTCTCCCAATCGGGGTCCTCGTCGGCGACGACCTCGATTGGGTACAGGCCATTATCGGTCGGGATTGCATCCAGGCCTTTTTTAAGCTGCTCGAGATCGCGGGTGTAGATGATCCACTGATTGATGCCATCGTGAGTGATCATCATGGCAACGACAGAATCTTCTTCGGGTTCCAGACGAGCTTGCAACTGCTCAGTGAAGGCCACTATGCGTGCCTGCTCTTCTGTCGCAGGAAAACCACTGCTCTCATCCCTACTCTCTGCGTTCCAGGCGATCTGGACGCATAAGCCATAAAGGCCCGAGTCTTTTGCCAGCTGCCAGTCCTCACGGAACTGAATACTGATTGGCTTTTCTTTCAGGCTACCGCCTGCACGAACCCAACGGTTGTTCACCAGCATGAAGTGTTCCTTATTGCGTTAGCGTCTGCTGTTCACCTCAGACTAACGGAAGCCGTAGAGAATGCCAATTCCGGTGACCGAAAAACCGTATCAGAACTGATTCAGAGGCACTTTCAGGTAGCTGACTCCGTTATTTTCCGGGGCTGGAAAGTCACCGGCGCGGATATTGACCTGCAAAGACGGAAAAATCAGACGCGGCATCGCCAGACCACTGTCGCGCTTAGTGCGCATAGCGATAAAGTCGTCACGGCTGTGCTTGTCGCCAACATGAATATTATCGCGACGTTGCTCACCGACGGTCACAGCACTGCGTAACTCAGTGCGTGACTCGGGTGGATAGTCGTGACACATATGCAATAACACATCGTCGTCTAGAGATAGCAACTTGCGGATTGAATCGTAGAGGGTTCCTGCATCACCGCCAGGAAAGTCGCAACGTGCCGTACCGACATCAGGCATAAATAAAGTATCACCGACAAATACGTCGGTATCATCAATCAGGTAACTCGCGCATGCAGGTGTGTGGCCGGGTGTCGCCATACTCTTAATGCGGGTATCACCCAGCATCAACTCAGCCCCATCACCGAGAAGAATATCAAACTGTGAGCCATCAGCTCTGAAATCCTCAGCCTCATTAAAAATCGAGGCAAAGGTCTTCTGAATACCTTTGATCTTCTGTCCAATAACAATATTCGCCCCGGTTTTTTCGCGTATGTAGGCGGCCGATGTCAGGTGGTCTGCGTGTGCATGTGTTTCCAGTACCAGCTTCAGGTTCAGACCGCGGGATGCGATGTCATCGAGAATACGATCAATAAAGCCCGTATCTGTCTTGCCTGATTTCGGGTCGTAGTCCAGAACAGGGTCTACAATGGCGCATGACAGGGACCCGTCATCCACCAGCAAGTGCGTAAAGGTCGACGTGTCTTCATGGATGTAGCTTTGGATAGTGTGACTCATACCTTCCCCCGATCAGTAACTCATCTTGATAGAATCATTATATTAGAATATTCTTATTCAGCAATAAAGAGTGAATTACCTGTCACGCCCGAGGAATAATTCAATGCAGCCAGCCAACAGACCTGAGTCCGCCAGTAGCCCCGATCAAAGGGCAAACCGCGCAGCGGCTGTACGCCTCTTAAAGGCCATGGCAAACGAACATCGCCTTGGTATTCTGTGTGCTCTGCGAGGCGGTGAGGTATCTGTTTCTGAACTCTGTAATATGCTGCCATTGAGTCAGTCTGCGATGTCACAGCATCTCGCCTGGCTACGGAACGAACAGCTCGTTACCTCTCGCAGAGAAGCCCAGTCCATGTTCTATCGGCTTGGCGATCAGCGTGCAGCCGATGTCATTGCCCTTCTCAACCGCTTATACGGACCCGTCAGCAGTGAAGATCAGTAATACTCTCTACCCGCTGCCCCACCAGGGATTGCTACCGGATTTTATTGCCGGGCTGGTCGTCGCGGTTATGCTGGTTCCGCAAGCGGTGGCTTATGCGTTTCTTGCCGGCCTGCCTCCGGAAGCGGGGCTATTTTCATCCCTGCTACCCTTGCTCGCCTACGCTCTGCTCGGTTCAAGCCCGACTCTGGCCGTCGGGCCTGTGGCCATTATTTCTCTGATGACATTGAGTTCACTTCAGGGCGTCGTCAGCCCCGATGCATCAGATTACCCAGCTTACGCGACTCTGCTAGCCGGCATGACCGGGCTTTGGTTATTTATATTCTTTGCCATTGGGCTGGGTTCCTGGACTTCATTTATCAGCCATTCAGTTATTTCCGGATTCACCAGCGCTGCTGCGATTGTGATCATCCTCAGTCAGCTGAAGTATTTCACAGGGCTTGATATTCCGAGAGGCGGACCTGGCTGGAGCCCAGTTGCGTTTACTGCTGAACATTGGCGGGATATTGCGTTATGGCCTCTTATCACAGCACTGACAGGCGCAGCCCTGCTCATATTCTGGCAAAAAGTCATTCCTGCGGTCACGACACGCTTTGCGTTACCCGATGCCCTGCGCACACTGGCAAACCGAGCCGGGCCACTGGTACTGGTAACCACAGGCATTCTGCTGGTGCTCGTTATCAGCCCACCACTGGCGACCGTAGGCGCCGTTCCCTCGGGTTTCCCAACATTATCCCTGCCCCAGATTTCTGAACTGAACTGGCAGGCGCTACTGCTACCCTCCGGTGTTCTGGCGTTGATTATCTATCTCGAAAGCCTGTCGATTTCGAATACGATGGCTCGGGAGCAAACAAACCGCATCAGGCCCAATCAAGAATTGCTGGCACTGGGAACGGCGAACGTCGCGGCAGCTATCAGTCATGCGATGCCTGTGGCAGGAGGCTTTGGCCGAAGCATGGTGATGCAGTCAGCGGGGGCGCTCAGCCAGTGGGCTGCGGTATTTACCTTTGGTTTTATGGCGCTCGTATGTCTTGTCGCTGGTAGTTGGTTCGAACATCTTCCCCATGCTGCACTGGGCGCATTAATCGTTGTCGCCACCTGGCCTTTGTTCCGCTGGCGCGATGGGCTCAACGCCTGGCATTTTCAACGCAGTGATGGAATCGTCTGGTTGACGACCTTTACTCTCGTCATCGTTATGGACGCTGAATCCGGCATTATTGCGGGCGTGATCGTTTCCCTGGTCATATACCTGCGTCGCACCAGTCAACCTCACATTGCAGAGATTGGCCGTTTGCCGCGTACACAGCAATTCCGTAATGTTTTACGACACGCCGTTGAGACCATCCCCGGCGTCACTTTGATTCGCGTCGACGAAAACCTGTATTTTGCTAATAGCGACTACCTGATCGATTATGTTCTTGAACGCACCGCGCGACGGCCAGACATCAAACACGTTGTCCTCGTCGGTACCGCAATTAATCACATCGATTACTGCGGC
Organism: Thalassolituus sp. UBA675; assembly: GCF_002297765.1. Taxonomy (NCBI): domain Bacteria; kingdom Pseudomonadati; phylum Pseudomonadota; class Gammaproteobacteria; order Oceanospirillales; family Oceanospirillaceae; genus Thalassolituus; species Thalassolituus sp. UBA675. The sequence goes on along the minus strand of NZ_DBNJ01000026.1, from coordinate 314,271 downwards.
CTTGAAGCGCTGGAGTTACTGAATAGCCGCCTTCAGGAACGTTCTGTCCTTCTGCATCTGGCCGAGTTTAAAGGGCCAGTCATGGATCAACTGAACCGAACGCATCTGGCGGAGAAAATCAATCCTGGGCAAGTCTTCTTTACCATCAGTGAGGCTATGACGGCCCTCGGCCACTCAGTAACGGAGGACAGTGATGACAACTACATCATCTGAAAGCAGCCCCTCACCAAACACCCAGTGCCAGCCGGAAACTCAGAATGACGCAGTTGCCGGGAGAACCACCCGGCGCTTCGAAATCAACAGTCACCGCGATGGTGCTGTTTTCAAAGTACGCTATCGCGAGGGCTCTATCGTTAAACGCTGCCTGCTGGATCAGGCATAGGCTGCACGTCTGGAAGCGTAAGGCGGGGTTCAGCCCATCGGTATCAGAGGTTATCATGGCACCACTGACGTATCTGACCTGAGGTGTCCATGTCCCTTTCCATCCTGCTTATCATTCTTGCCGTGCTCGTGATTATTCCGCTCGCCTGGTACGCGTGGAGTCTAACCCGCAAAGTGCAGGCAATGGAGGAAGAACAGGAACGTGAGGAAGCAGAAGCCGCTATGCAGCTTCGCAAGCATCAGGAAGAGCTGATTTCAGACATCCGTTTCGTCAGTCGCTCTGTTCTGCAGCAGCAGTGTGATATCACCGAGGGCGTACTTCGCCTTGAGTATCTGCTGAAGGGCCTCGATCCGGATGTCTGGCACATGGATGAACTGGCAAGTCTCCGCGCCCACCATACTGCTACACGTTCGATGCCGATTCTCGATGAATACAAAGCCCTGACGCCGAAACAACAGTTCAAAATTGATAAAGAGCGCCTGACTCTGGAACACGATAATCGCTTAACCATTGAGCGCGATCTGAAATGGTTGAGCACGTACTCATTTCCTCAGGTTACTCTTATTCAATAATCCGTAGTAAATGATCCTTTTGACTTGCCCTGGGTCACAGGCTACGCCTTGAACCTTCATAAGCTTTCGTGTCAAAGTCCAGACTAAACGTTAACGAGAACCAATTATGAAACTCCTGACTTCTACCCTGCTAATTCTTGCCGCCCCACTAAGTTATGCTGAATGGACACTGAGTCCGGATTCTTCAGTGAAATTTCTGAGTACGAAAAACACCAACATTACCGAAGTTCATGAGTTTACTCAGGTTTCTGGCTCAGTCAGCGATAAGGGTAATGCAGAGATTGCGATTGATCTGACCAGTGTTGAAACCGGCATTGGCATCCGCAACGAACGCATGCAATCCATGCTTTTCAACGTCTCTGACTATGCCACAGCCACAGTTTCTGCCGACCTGCCGGAAACCATGATGCTGGCGCTTAAAAACGGCGAAACCGCAACGTCTTTATTACCGCTGACTCTCGAATTGCACGGCGAGAAGAAAGACATTGAAGCGGATGTGCTCGCTACTGCGGCTGCCGACGGTCACGTGATTGTTACCACCCAATCCCCAGTATTAGTGAATGCTGGCGAATTTAAACTGGCAAAAGGTGTCGAAGCGCTGCGCGAAGTCGCAGGTCTGGATCGAATTTCAACGACTGTGCCCGTGACCTTTACTCTACTGTTTACCGAAGCTCCTGAGTAACGCTCAGGCAGATGCCGCCGGCAGGAACCGATCCCGGCCGGCCGCTTTTGCTTTGTACAGATACTTATCCAGATGATCGAGCACCTGCTCGACTGACAGATCCTGATGCGGACGTGGCGTGACTGCAATAAAAGCCCCCGACGCCGTCACGGGCACACGCTTGCCCGAGTCATTCAATACCGACATTTCACGAATCGACTCCTGAACCCGGGAAACCACCGCAATTAATTGATCTGGCTGGCAACCAGGCAGAATCAATGCGAACTCCTCTCCGCCGAGGCGTCCGATGTGATCGGTGGGTCGTATGGTCGATTTCAATGTCCGGCATAACGTCTTCAGTACGCGATCACCTGTGCCGTGGCCGTGAATATCGTTGACCTTTTTGAAGTGATCGATATCCATCAGCACCATCGCAAATACATGATGCTGCCGCTGCCCTCTGGCCCATTCACGCCGATAAACACGATCAAACCCCCGACGATTTTCAGCGCCAGTGAGTGGATCAGTCAGTGCCATCAGCGCCTGTGCCTCAGACTGCCGCACCATCACCAGGCAAGCAGCGATCACTGCCGCCAGATGCTGCATAAAATCGGTCGCCATACCGGCGGTAAAACGATCTTCTCGAGATGAAAACATACATAGCTGGCCAATGTATTCGCCACTGCGCATTAAAGGCAAACGCAGACCCGAACGCCACGGTGGTGGTGTGTCGATAACATCGGCTTTGCTTATGGGTAAGCTGACTTTGAATTCGATCTGATTAAGCAATGCTCCCTGATCGATATCGAGAGACTGGAGCATCGAGGCTTTCAGTTCTCCATCTGGGTCACAGATACGTAAACTGACAGCGTCGAGGTCAAACTGAGAAGGCAGAGCTTCAAGAAGTAAGGTCAGAAAATCCTGCCAGTTCTGAGCTGACAGTAATTGCAGTTCAAACGCCTGTAGACGCTGCAGCAGCGCTTCATTGCGGCGGGCGTTTTCGAGTAATTCCGCTAGTTCCAAGGTTCGTCCTCTCCCGTTCCACTCAGTGTAGACGCTGTCCTGATTTTTGCCCGGCATGAGCGAAATTTCTTTGATAGAATGCCGGCAATACTGACTAACCTGCGGACTTCTCTTCAGTGGTTACCTCCACGCCTCATGTTTCCCGAGACAACAGCATCCTGATTTTTGACTCTGGCGCCGGTGGTCTGTCGATACTTCGTGAGGTCCGCAAGAAACTCCCGGTAACGCGCTTTCATTACCTGATGGACACAGCCTGTTTTCCGTACGGTAATCAGAGTGATAGCCTCCTTGAACGCCGAATCCCTGAATTATGCAAGGCAGCAGTCGAGCGCTTCGATCCTGCGGTACTTGTTCTCGCTTGCAACACTGCCAGTACGTTAGCCCTGCCATTACTCCGTGAAGTACTCGACATCCCAGTTGTGGGCGTTGTGCCCGCGGTGAGAGTCGCCGCCGGGTATTGCGCGAGTTCGGCTGATACCTCATTCGGTCTTCTCGCAACTCCCGCGACGGTGAAGCGCCCATACACCGACAACCTCATATCAGACTTCGCTGAAGGCTTCGAAGTTCACCGTTTTGGAAGCCCACTGCTGGTCAGTTACGCGGAGCGTGCGATCTCCGGCGAGGACGTCAGTTCAGAACTTGAGGCCCACCTTGGCCCCTGGCTGGAGACATACCCGGACATGAAAGCCATTGTACTTGGCTGTACACACTACCCACTTCTGCGCAACGAATTAGAACATCTCTGGCCGGATCATCACTGGATTGACTCAGGTGAAGCAATTGCTCGCCAGACCGATAAAATACTCCGTGCTGCAGTCTCAACAAGGTCAGTAAATATCTCAGAAATAAGGGTTTCGGCGGAAAGCGGTCTGCCTGGAGAAACCGGGAGCCATACATGGTTGCACTGGACCGGAAGACATGAGCCTGATGGCGTCGCTGGCTACCTTTCTGAGCTTGGCGAGCGCGTAAAACGAATGCCATTCGACTGGCCGATAACACAATAAAACTTATACAAGCACAAAACCCTGTATAAGTTTCATCGAATTAAGTACTATTACTTCAAATCTGAATAAGCGACGGAACCAAAATGTCGAAACTAGAATCACTTTACAGTGATGTATTAACTGAATTAGGCGAAGACGTCTCACGCGAAGGCCTTCTGGATACACCCAAACGAGCTGCGAAAGCGATGCAGTTCCTGACCAGTGGTTACGAGACCAAAATCGATGAAGTAGTCAACGGTGCCGTATTCAGCAGCGATAACGACGAAATGGTTGTAGTAGAGGGCATCGAGTTTTACTCACTGTGTGAGCACCACATGTTGCCATTTATCGGCCGATGCCATATTGGTTACCTGCCAAACGGTAAAGTACTCGGCCTCTCCAAGTTCGCGCGAATTGTTGACATGTTCGGACGTCGACTTCAGATTCAGGAGAACATGACGAAACAGATCGCGGAAGCCGTCGAAGAAGTCACGGGCTGTCGTGGTGTAGGTGTCATCGTTGAAGCCAAGCACATGTGTATGATGATGCGTGGCGTACAGAAGCAGAACTCAATGATGCGCACCTCGGTGATGAAGGGTGACTTTCGCGCTAATCAGGCGACCCGTGAAGAATTCATGAGACTCGTCGGCCTCTGATTACAAGCCACCTCACCTGCTGACCCGTCTGATATCGAATGGCGCCAGGCGCCTTTTCACATGACTTAAAGTCGTCTCAGGAAGATTATGGAAGCTTTTGCCTGGTGGGTGTGGCCCATCCTCTTATACATCGGCGGCATAGCAGCCGCCGCTGACGCTTTGTGGCAAGGCCGGACCGCGCAGGGAACAGCCGCCTGGGTACTTGCTCTGATATTGATGCCACTGGTAGCCCTTCCCGTTTATCTTCTCTTTGGTAGTCGCCGCTTCAGAGGTTATCGTCGCGCTCGCCGAAAAAAGGACACGCACCTGGCTAAACGTCAGCGGCAGATCCGTAAAACTCTGACTGATGCTGTACTGTCGCCTGACACGACCACCCTGCCACTACAGAGACTTTTTCGCGTCCCGATGCTGGATGGCAATGACACTCAGCTACTGATTAACGGACACGATACCTTCAATGCGATTCTGAACACCATAAGAACAGCGCGGCATACCGTCTGCGTGCAGTTTTATACTTTCCGCGACGATGCTCTGGGACAGTGCTTTGCTGATGTACTGTGCCAGAAAGTGGCTGAAGGTGTCAGGGTCTACCTGCTTTATGATGAAATCGGCTCTGGTGGTCTGGATAAGAATTTCATCAGGCAGATGACAGATGCTGGCATAGAAGTATCTCGCTTTAACCCACTCAAACTGCGCAACCGGACCAACATCAACTTCCGCAACCACCGTAAGCTGGTGATTATCGATGATCACACAACCTTCGTGGGCGGCCATAACGTGGGCATCGAGTATCTGGGCAAAGACCCGGAAATTGGCCACTGGCGTGACACGCACATGCGTGTGTCCGGCCCGGTATCGCTGGCGTTTCAGTTATCCTTCTGTGAAGACTGGATGTGGGCGACAGGTGATACTCCGGTACTGTGTTGGGAATCGCCACAGGTGATGGGCAATCGCAAGGTGATGTGCATTAACCCAAGTCCCGCCGATTACTACGACAGCGGCAGCCTGTTCTTTACGCACATGATTAACACCGCCACAGAGCGCTGCTGGATTGTGAGCCCGTATTTCGTTCCGGACCAGAACGTCTATGCTGCGCTTCAACTGGCTGGCCTGCGTGGAGTTGATGTCAGGATTATTCTTCCGGGTATCTCTGATAACTGGATGGTAGCTCAGGCGAACCGCAGCTATGTCGCCTCCTTACAGAAAGCTCAGGTGCAGTTTTACACTTACACACCGGGCTTCCTTCATCAGAAAGTTCTATTGGTAGACGATGAGTGGTCGTGCGTTAGCAGTGCCAATCTGGATAACCGCTCGCTGCGCATCAACTTCGAAATTGGCGCTCTGATTAAAGACAAAGAGTTCGCTGCTGAAATCGAGGCGATGATGCTTGATGACCTCGACCATTGTCGCCCTACTCACGTCGATCAGCGCTGGTGGAAGCAGCTTCTTGCGCGCCTGCTTCGCCTTATAGCGCCTGTGCTGTAAAACCAATAGCAATAAAAAAAACCGGGCAATCGCCCGGTTTTTTTATTGGTCATGATGGCTGCTCAGAACTTATAGCCGCACGCAACCATAAAGGCGACAGGATCAATCTCGACATCCAGGCCATCCGCAGCGCCACCTTTTACCTCAGTGTCGATATCCACTTTCCAGAGAGAAGCGTTAACCAACCAGTTATCATTGATCATATAATCAACACCGGCGCTGTATGCTAAGCCAAAGCTTGGTTTCAGTCCGTTAGAGCCAAGGCCAGCATCATCCTCTTCGTCAAAGAAGAAGGTGTAGTTTACGCCTAAACCAACATATGGCTGAATCGCAGAGTCCGCGCCCATAGGGTAGTATTGCGCTGATAAAGTAGGCGGAAGGTGTTTCGTAGTCAGAACATCGGCACCGTCGATCGCCCCACCATCACCTTCGGCAGTGTGTTCAAAAGGTGTTGCAGCAAGCAATTCCACACCGAGGTACTGATTGACCATATAAACACCGGTCAGCCCGAGTTGAATATTGCTATCGATATCCAACTCTGAATCTGGCACCAGAGCACTGGTATCGGCGTTGCCATCTTTCGGAATAACATTGATTACGCCAGCTTTAACGATAATATCCCCAGCTTCGTATGCAAATGCGGGAACGGCAGGAAGGAAAGCCATTGATACAGCACCAGCGATCAGGGTTTTCATCAGTTTCATCGCGCACTCCTTATGTCTGTGCAATAGAAAACACAGCCAGAATACGTAAATGACATTGACGTCATTTGATACAAATCAAGAACAAAACAACAACGAACGGTTCACAGGCGCGAAGCACGATCTATGTCAATTTTCGGCGAAGAATGTACGAAACAAGCCAGAGAATATGACCCTGTTGATCTCTGGTCGTCAAAATTTGTTTTCTGGCCTATAGTTACAAAACGAGTATAACTTTCATAATTGCAGGACACAGGACTTGAGTAGCCCGCAGAAACAGACTGATCAGGAATTCGTTCAGAAAAGCCACGTTGGCGTGCGTCTGCTGTCATATCTTCTGGCTTTCAGCTTTATCGTCAGTGTCCTGGCCTCGGGCTTTGTACTCTATTCTGATTACCGCCGCGGTGTCAGCCAATACCGCAGCAACCTCGATCAGATCCACGCCAGTTACCAGGAAAGTATCAGCTACAGCCTCTGGAACTTTGACAACCGCCAGATCGAATCTCAGCTCTCCGGTATCCTCAACTTCCCGGGTGTGGTTTACGTCTACATCGAAAGTCGTGAGAAGCTGGTACAGAGCGCGGGAGATATTTATGCCGCCGCGGACCTTCATTATTCGTTTCCGCTGACGCACCAGAGCGCTTCTCAGGAATACGAGCTCGGTAACCTTTACCTGAATGTGAACTACACCGGCCTCTATGATGATCTCAAGCACAAAGCAGTCACCATCATCGGCACCCAGTTTATAAAGACTTTTTCAGTCTCTATTTTCATCCTTGTTATGGTACGCCTGCTGATTACCCGCCGGTTAGATGTGATGGCCCAGTGGGCACACACCTTCAGCCTGAATAATCTTGATGATCCGTTGCAGTTCAGCGATCAACATAAGCGATCAGATGAGCTCGACATGGTCGCCAACGCAATTAACCGCATGCGCGAAACCCTTCGCAGTGACGCCCAGGAACGGGAGCAGGCCCGAGAGCAGCTGGTCGAAACCAAAGAGCAGCTGACAGTCGCAATTGACAACGCCTCTCTGGGCTTTGCGAGATACCTGCCTGAGTCTGACCATCTTCAATGTAATAACCACTTTGCACGGCATCTGGCGACCACGCGCCAGGAGTTGGAGTCCATGCCCAGTGCGATGGAACATATCCGTGACATGGTTCGGGGGCTTAAAGGTCCGGAGCAGCGGGAAAAGATTAACCAGTTATTGCTTGGCCGCATATCGCGACTGCATGGCGAATTTACCATTGCCAACTTCCGCAATGAGAAGTGCTATTTCGATATCACCATGCAAACGCTCCAGTTCAGTGAATCGCGCCCTCGTGAAGTTCTGATCTGCATGCTGGATAAAACCCGCGAACAGTCTGCAACCCGCCGTGCTCATGAGTTAGCAGCGTCACTTGAGAATAAAGTCACCGAGCGCACGGAGCAGCTGTACACAGAGCAACAGAAGGCCCGTGAAACAGTAAGGCGCCTCGAGACCCGTCTGGAGCAGAAAAATGCTCAGGTGAATCAGCAGTCGACGAATGAGTTCAAGAAGTGGCTGCTTGCAGAAATGGAAGAGCACTACCCAGAAGGTGCAGACCTCCCAGGCAGAATGCCGGTCATGCGCGAGTATCTGCGCCATTGCACCAACGAGGGCCAGGGCGCTGTTGATCTGCCGAAGCTCTTCGACGACCTGCTACACGAATCTGAGATTCTTAAGTCTGTCCGAACCGTGACTCAGATGCCATTCTCTTTAGTGATATCAGAACCGGCCGGACTGCTGTCATTCCTGATCAGCCTAATTCTCGAACGAGAGCCAATGTTGGAACGTGCAACCCTTCTCAAATCCAGTGCGGAAGTAAAAGGTGCCATGGCACAGGTTCACTTCTCACTGGCACTCCCGGAAGGCACCGACGAAGTAACGCCTCATCCGCACTTTGGTCTGGCTGAACATATCACCACAACCCGCTTCCATGGCGATCTGAACCGCCAGTTAAGCGATGAGAATACGCTCGATATTGATCTTTCAATCGCGCTCTATGATTACTCTGACAAGTCAGTGCATGACGATGATGAAAGCGAAGTCGAAGCCTGATTAATATTCCCCGGACAATAAAACGGCCAGCATTTGCTGGCCGTTTTATTATCGTCAGATCTCACTTACAGAAAAGCAAAGCTCTCCTCATCCATCTGCATCAGAGACTTCGGATCTTTTAGCATCATTTTCCTGTGTGCTTTCGCTCGAGGCAGAAGACGATCATAATAAAATTCTGCGGTCTGAATTTTCGCTTTATGAAAATCGACATCTTTCCCCTCAGCGATGTTAGTGTAAGCAGCATCCGCCATTTTCGCCCAGAAGAACGCCATCACGATGTAGCACGAGTACATCAGGTAATCGACTGACGCAGCACCTACCATGTCGCGGTCTTTTCGTGCTTTGAACGCAATACGGAAAGTGTTCAGACGCCAGGCAATCATCGCCCGCTTCAGCTGCTTGATGAACGGCTTCATCTCTTTGGTATTTTTGTGGTTCTTAATGAACTGGTTTACCACAGCGCGGAAATCATCAAATGACTTCATACGGCCCAGCAGGATCTTACGACCCAGCAGGTCGAGTGCCTGAACGCCTGTAGTACCTTCGTACAGCTTGGCAATCTGAGTATCACGGATGATCTGCTCCATGCCCCATTCTTTAATAAAGCCGTGACCACCGTATACCTGAACACCGTGGTTCGCCGCTTCGTAACCCAGTTCTGTCAGACCCGCTTTCATGATTGGCGTCAGGAAGCCTAGTTTGTCGTCCCAGTCCTCGTAGCCTTTCATATCGCCTGCAGCATGTGAGGCCATCATTTTGTCTGCCAGCGTCGCTGCATAATACAGCATGGCACGACCGCCTTCGGCGATGGCTTTCTGAGTCAGCAGCATACGACGTACGTCCGGGTGAACGATCAGTGCATCAGCCACTTTGTCCGGACTCTTCTTACCGCTCAGGGAGCGCATTGAACGACGCTCTTTGGCATATGGCAGTGCGCCCTGGAACGACAGTTCAGCCGCACCGATACCCTGAATAGAAGTACCCAGACGAGCCGTGTTCATGAAGGTGAACATGCAGTGCAGGCCCTTATTCTCAGGGCCGATCAGGAAGCCTTTAGAACCGTCGAAGTTCATGACACAGGTAGACGAACCGTGAATACCCATTTTGTGCTCGATAGAACCGCAGGTCACGTTGTTCGTCTCGCCATCACTACCATCGTCGTTCACATTCAGCTTAGGCACGATAAACAGCGAGATACCTTTTGTGCCTGCAGGCGCATCAGGAAGACGGGCAAGTACGATATGAATAATGTTGTCGGTAAAGTCGTGTTCACCCGAAGAAATAAAAATCTTAGTCCCGGTGATGTTGTAGCTACCATCAGCATTCTTTCAGCGGCAGCCAGAAGCAGCGATTGGCCGCGATGACCAACAGAGGGTGTCACACTGGTAAGTCCGGGGGGTTCTGCGGGTGTTATTGAGATAGGTCAAGAAACAAAACGGCCCCTGCATGAGGGGCCGTTTCTATTTTCAGCAAATTGCAACAAAGTACCGAGCGGAATTAAGCCGGCTCAGCTTCTTTGTTCTTAGCAGCTTCTTCGTCTTTCAGCTCACGACGGAGAATCTTACCAACCGGAGTCATTGGCAGTTCATCGCGGAACTCAATGTACTTAGGCTGTTTGTAACCGGTCAGATTTTCACGGCAGTGAGCTTTGATGTCATCCGCAGTGAGGTTCTTATCGGTAGAGATAATGAACAGTTTCACTGCTTCACCACTCTTCGCATCCGGAATACCGATCGCGGCACAGTTCTCAACAGCAGGATGCGCTGCCACAACTTCTTCAATTTCGTTTGGATAAACATTGAAGCCAGATACCAGGATCATGTCTTTGATACGGTCAACGATCTTCACGAAACCATCGTCATCGATAACAGCAACGTCACCGGTCTTCAGCCATTCGCCGTCTTCAGTGAAAGAGTCAGCGGTCGCTTCAGGACGGTTCCAGTAACCTTTCATTACCTGAGGACCCTTAACGCACAGCTCACCGCGCTCGCCCTGAGGCACTTCGTTACCCTGATCGTCGATACACTTCAGTGACGTGCCCGGAACAGCCTGGCCCACAGTACCAAGACGCTCAAGACCAGCCGCTGGGTTAACCGCAACAATTGGCGAACATTCAGTCAGACCATAACCTTCTGAGATACCGCAACCTGTGGTTTCTTTCCAACGCTTGGCAGTGTCATCCATCAGAGCAGTACCGCCTGACAGAGTCAGGTTCAGGTGCTCGAAGTTACACTCTTTAAATTCAGGGTGGTTCAACAGCCCGACAAACAGTGTGTTCAGACCAACAAAACCGTCCAGACGATGAGGCTTGATCATTTTAATGAACATGCCTGGGTCACGAGGGTTCGCGATCAGGATGCTGTGATCACCAGAATCCAGCATCGCCATCAGGTGAACAGTGAACGAGTAGATGTGATACAGAGGCAGCGGAGCTACTACAGTAGCGCCTTCGGCTGGTTTCAGTGGCTTACCGTTATCATCAACCTGTGCCATGTTGGCACGCGCCTGCAGCATGTTCGCAATCAGGTTCAGGTTGGTCAGCTCAGCGCCCTTCGCAACACCTGTTGTACCACCGGTGTACTGCAGAACGATAGTACTGTCGTGACCAGTGATGTGGTTCTTCTTATAGGCACCCGCAGACTTACCCAGGCTCAGCGCTTTACGGAAACGCACAGCGGTTGGCAACGAGTAATCCGGGATCATTTTCTTGATGTATTTAGCAGCAGCATTGATCAGCTGACGCTTAGGGAATGGCAGCATGTCTGCAAGGCTGGTCACAATAACGTGCTTCAGGCCCGTTTCTGGCAGGATGCTCTGTACAGATTTAGCGAACATGTCCATGCACACCAGGGCTTTAGCGCCTGAGTCGTTGAACTGATGAAGCATTTCGCGTTCAGTGTACAGCGGGTTCGTGTTCACAAGAATCATACCGGCACGAAGAACGCCGTATACCGCAATCGGACACTGCATAATGTTCGGCATCTGAACCGCGACACGATCGCCTGGCTGCAGGGTAGTATGGTTCTGGAGATAGGATGCGAATGCAGCACTGTACTCGTCGATTTCACGATAGGTCAGAGTGTAGCCTACGCTGGTGAATGCTTTGCGGTCAGCGTAGCGCTTGAACGCACTGTCAATGCATTCAACAACCGAATCGTATTCATTCACATTGATGGTATCAACGATACCGGGCGCACGTTTGCCGTCCCAGAAAGACGCATCCATAGGTTTTTCCCCTGTTTATTTGATCGTTTTTAACGCGCCCAGACTATGAAGCAAAGCGAGTTTGAGCGAAAGTGATATTCGTGACATCATTTTGGTCATTTACCGCCACACATTGTATCAGGTTTACCATGCCCGGACGTCAGGATATATCCGCAGTTCACCCGCTGTTTACTAACGAGTACCTGATCCCCTTGCTGGAGCTGCTGGCTAACCGAGGGATAAGCCCGGCACAGTTAGTCACAAATACCCGCCTTTCGCCACGGGCGCTCGGACAACCCGGCACACATATCTCAGCGCGTGAGTATGACCAGATCGTACGCAACGCCTATCGCCTGTCAAACGATCCCCTGCTGGGGCTGGAGCATGGGCGAAGAATGAGCATCGCAAGCCATGGCTTTCTCGGTTTTGCGGTGATGGCGAGCGAAACTCTGGGCGAGGGTCTCTCGTTGGCGGTACGTTACGCAGGCACCCGTACCGGGTTGGCGCGCATTCGATTTCGTCAGGGGCAGGATGAATGCGCTCTGGAGATTATCAGAGCTGCCGCCCTGCCCGACTCCTACCCTTTTATTGCTCACAACATTCTATCGACGCTGGTAACAATTGCGCGTTTTTTGACCCGCAATAGTGACATCCTGGCTCCAATCATCAGACTGGTCGAGTCAGCACAGCGACCAGTGGCTTTCTATGAACAACTGTTAGGCTGCGACGTCGAATTTAACTGTGATCAGTATGAACTTGTATTACCCAAAGCAGCTCTGAGCCTCGAGGTATCTACAGCGAACAGCGTTGCTCGTCATAGCGCGGAGCAGGAATGCGAGCGGCTACTGGCGGAAGCGCCGGGTGAGCACATCGATCTTGCGTCACGCGTCCGTACGCTACTGATCAGTTACGGCAGCGGCCTATCACTAGAAGATGTTGCAGAGCGCCTGCGTATCAGCGCCCGATCCCTCAACCGGCAACTGGCACAGCTCAACACCAGTTTCCGAAAAATGGTTGAAGAAGTAAGACGTGAACAGGCCACAAGACTGCTTGGCAACTCGAGCATGAAGGTTTCAGAAATCGCCGAGCAACTAGGTTACACAGACACGTCAAACTTCGTGAGGGCGTTTCGGAAATGGATGGGAATCACACCATTAAATTACCGAAAACTGACCAAACATGTGTCCTGAGTCACAATATTTCCAACCATAGTTTCACAACACCTGTATAATAACGATAACTTTGAGGCGCTGATTGTCCATACGGAAGTGGAAGAAACGAGCGTCCGAAAAGCACAGGCTGCGGCCTCATAACTAAAGAATAATTAACATGTCTCACGTACACTTTCAGTCCGGCAAACGCCCGGTATATCAGGAATTATCTGGAGAAGTGACCCGTTTCTTCAGAGAGAAAGGAATCAGGAAAACCGGCGATGATCGCCTGCATAATAAAGCCATTTTTATTGCCCTGCTGTACGTAGGGAGCTACCTGCTCATCTACGGTCTGTCTGGCTCAATGCATTACATTGCCTGGGCACTGCATGGCATAGCTACAGCACTGGTCGGGTTCAATATCATGCACGACGGTGCACATGAATCTTTCAGCGGTTCTCGCAAGGTCAATCGCCTGATGGCGATGTCCTTCAACCTCGTTGGTAGTAATCGCTACTACTGGGCACAGAAGCACAATCGCAATCATCACGCCTTTACCAATGTCGACGAGGCGGACGAGGATATCGACGCTCTCGGACTGTTCCGGATGAGCCCTCATCAACCGCATCGCCCATTTCACAAATATCAGCATTTTTATGTCTGGTTCCTGTACCTGATTACCAGTCTGTTCTGGTTCTTTGCGTTGGATTTTAAAGCCTATGGCAGCCAGAAAATTGCCCGCAGGGATTATTCGCACCGCATGAAGCTCGCTGACCATGTGGAGTTCTGGGCATCGAAAGCCATCTACGTGACCCTGTATCTGCTGATTCCAATGGCTGCTTTGGGAACTGGCCCAGCACTGCTCGGTTTTCTTCTGATGCACGCTTTTCTGGGCTTCCTGTTCGCCGTTATCTTCCAATTGGCACATGTCGTAGACAAAGCTGAATTCCCCCGCCCGGACGAACGTGGTGTATTACCGGACGAGTGGGCCGTACATCAGATGCGTACTACGGTAGACTTCGCCACGGACAGCCGTTTTCTGACCTGGGCTCTCGGAGGACTGAATTTTCAGGCAGAACATCACCTGTTCCCACGTGTGAGCCATGTGCATTACGCTGAATTGCACCCTATGGTTGAAAAGAAAGCGGCAGAACTGGGCTATGAGCTGCGCTCGTACCCAACGATGCGGGCGGCCATCAAAGGTCACTATCGCCACATTAAGGCGCTTTCCGTGCCGGCAGCGCCAGCGCGCGCGATCACGGTAGATGAGACAAACGAGATAGAGTGCACTGCTGGCGCTGAAGAACTCAGAGTTTCGTGATCTATCACACTCGAGAGACGTTTAAACAAACCGTTTTATAGAGCAATAATCGAGCAACAAAAGCCGGTTGCCGCTAGCAAAAGTCGAGTTCTTTCCGGATGCCTTGCATACCTTCCTTAAAAAGTCAGAGCGGAAGATGCAGACAGGACAAAATAGCCGGATACGCTCGATTCACTGCCACGGCAACCAGCGGATGTCAGGCCGTCCTGATTCTCCCGTCAGGTCGTCACCACGCTTACCGACAACTACAAAAACAAACAGGTACCTGGCGGCCCTATGCACCAAAGGCTTGAGCAACACATAAAGCAACACCTCGGAGAAGAGGCGAGCCTGCCCGAAAACTTTCAGGCGCTGCTCCGGGACGTTGACCGAACATACGAATTACTGGATCAACAGCGGTCCGACCTCATGGAAACGCTTGAGCAGAGTGCGCGTACCATGCTGGAGCGGAACGCTACCCTGACCCGCAACCTTGAATCCCAACGAAAGTCACAACAGGAACTGAGTCAGTCATACGAAGTACTCAATGCCACGCTCAATGCGTCAAACGAAGGCATTCTTGTTGTCGACAACGATGATCATGTCGTAGCGTTCAACGACCGCTACGTAGAGTTGCTCCGCACCTCACGGGACGAAGTCATTTCTCGGTCGGGCACCGACCTGTTCCACTACTCCTGCTCCTTGTTCAGCGATAAAACGAAGCTGCATAGTCAACTGGCGGCGATTCGTGATCCCGGTAAATCGTCGTTCGATGAATACAAGTTTCATGACGGAACAACACTGGAGATATACGGACATCACCATGAAGTTGCCGGCTTTATATGGATGATCCGCGATATTACGGAAGTCCGTGAAAAAGAAGCGACCATCAGTTACCAGGCGTACCATGACAGCCTGACCGGCTTGCCAAACCGCGTACACCTGCAGCAGAAACTGTCTGAGGCCATTGAAGAAGCCACAGATACACACAAGCGCTTTGCTCTTTGCTATCTGGATCTGGATGGTTTTAAAACCATCAACGACAGCCTTGGTCATAGTACCGGGGACGAGTTGCTCATTGAGGTCGCCCAACGCCTTCAGGGAGTATTGCGCCCAGGAGACACACTGGCCCGTGTTGGTGGTGACGAATTTATCGTACTGTTCAACCACGTCGAGCACCACGATGAAGTACTGGAGTCCGCAGAGCATCTGCTGCTTCGCTTGTGTGATCCGATTCGCCTCGGACGCAGAGAGTTCGTCATTGGCGCCTCTATGGGTATAGCCATCTACCCTACCGATGGCGAAGAAGTCGGCATTCTTATGCGTAATGCCGACATCGCCATGTACCGTGCAAAAGCAAATGGTAAAAATTGCTACCATCTGTTTACGCCATCGCTGGAACGTATCGCCGTTCAGCGTATGTCCCTTGAGACCAGTCTGCGCAAGGCTCTGGAAAGCAACGCACTGGAGTTATATTACCAACCTAAGGTGTGCCTCCACGATATACGACCGGGGATGTCAACTGGCCACCTCCACAGCTTTGAGGCGTTACTGCGTTGGCCAAAGTCTAACGGTGAGTTCGTATCACCAGAGAGCTTCATCCATATCGCAGAAGATGCGGGCATGATCGGCCGGATTGGTTTCTGGATTCTTGAGCAAGCATGCATCCAGGCAAAAGAGTGGTACCAGCAAGGCTACCAGGCCAACATCAGCATCAATATTTCCCCAAGACAGTTCCTGATTCCGAATTTTCATCTGGATATCGTCCGCACGATTAAAGAAATAGGCATACCAACCTCGCTGATTTCAGTTGAGATCACTGAAAGCCTGCTGATGCAGGACCTCACTCATGCCCGCCACGTCCTCGAGTATTTCAGAGAACATGGCATATTTATTTACCTTGACGACTTCGGCACCGGCTTTTCATCACTCAATTATCTGAAGAACTTACCCGTCGACGCCATCAAGATCGACCGGACGTTTGTGAAGGACCTGAGCACGAGCACTGCCGATCAGGCCATTGCCGCTTCGATCATTACGTTAGGCAAAAACCTCGATATGCTGATTGTGGCTGAAGGAATTGAGACCGCTGAGCAAGCTGATTTTCTGATCCGCAACGGCTGTGATCTCGCACAAGGGTTCTATTATGGTCACCCAGTGAGTGCCTCAGACGCCGAGCAGTTCCTGCACCCCGACGACTTATTGCACTGCAATATTGCACACCGACCGGCGGCGAAGTAAATTCGCCGCCTGACTAATCGATTTATATCTGGAGTCCGCCGTGGAATACCCGTCTTTTGTTGCGATTGATGCCAGCTCATACGAAGACAGCGCACACCCCGTCGCAATCGCCTGGTCTCTGGCGGACGGCACCGTCAAGACAACTCTGATTCAACCGGACGATGACTGGGACGATTGGGATTTCGCACTCGAAGACCTGCATGGTATTTCTCAGGACACTCTCTATCAGATGGGAGAAACCGGCTGGTCCGTTATCCGCGAGCTGGAAGCAGACCTTGATCAGCCGTTTCTGCTAGCCGACCACGCAGAGCGCTGCGAGCTTCTTCTTGAAAAGCTCTATGATGCCTACGGCAAAGAGTCATCCATTGAGATCGGCGCCTGCCAGGCAGAGCCTGGCCTCGACATGCTCGGAGAGTGGTACGAAGACACCAACTTCTGGCATCAGCCATGCGATGAGCGTGTACGTTTACTGTTGTTCAAATGGAACGAATCAAAAGATCATTAATGATCACTAAATTGCATAAATTAACACCAGTATATCATTAGCGATATTTTAAATTGAAAACTTCCTGAAGGACGATTCAATAGAGGCGGCCCAATCCTCCGGGACGCCTGCCTCCTGGGCGAACCTTCTCCAGTCTCGGACAGCCTCTCCCACCTCGCTAATCAACTCTTTAACCTGTCGCTCCCGAATGTCCGCTGCTTTACCGCATTCGATGAGGTCATCAAGGGCAAAATGATCCCGCTTGCCGTTGACAGACATCTGGTGAGTAGAAGTCCAGTCCCCATCAGGGTTGTAGGCATAAGTTACATCATAAGCGGGCGCCAGAGACCACACCCCCTGACGGTTCATGAGAAAGCCAATATTCTTCGTATGATCATCCTGATTACGTATCATCAGATTAAGCAGCATTCGCCGGAACTGCTGCTCTTGAGCAACGCGTGCCTGACTCTTCACAACCTGACGAATCACACGAAAGCACTGCTCGTAAGAATACCCGCCTGCCACATTAAAATCGTAATGAGCAATACCACAGAGCGTTTGCATATGAAGCTTCTTGCCAGTTTCAGACCGGTCAAACCGCTGGGTCAGAAAGTGCGCACGACCGTTTTCTTCAAGTAAGCGACTTGGCATCATCTCGATGCCCGCAGCCTGTGCCATCAAATAGCATGCATATTCAATGCGGGTATAACCTTGAGGGTCTGCCAATTCTTTATCACGATTCGCCGCAACGCCGTCGAATTTGAGCAAATAGTGCCGAAAGCCCGCTTCTGTATCGCACTGCCCGGAGCGCACCTCTCCGGTCTGCTCGTTCCATGCGATGACGGCTTTTGCACGTGCACCACCCGCCGACGTTCCCACTGCAATAATCTGGTTCAACGCCTGAGCGTCTTCTTCGCCTTCAATAATTTCTACCGCAAGGCCCTGCTTCTGATTCAGGGCTTTATTCGCCAGCGACACCAACTCGGACAACTCGACTGGCGTTCCAGCGCCTACATGGCCTCGCGTCGCCGGAGCAAACTCCAGCGCCCCCATGCCTCGTTGCCCAATGTAGAGCAGACGTTCAACAGGGTTGAATGACTCCGGATCACGCCCTTGTGCCACCAGCCACTGATCAATCAGGAGATTACCGAACTTGTCCGGCAAGGCATCTGCCAACATTCCCGGCAAGCCCTTAAAGGTCTCATGAGCCAGCTGTGGAAAACTGAAACGCCCCGCTCTTAACGGCATCTGCAGTGGTGCCAACTCTATGCCGGAGCGTAGGAATTCAGGAGCATATTCGAACACGCCGAGCTGACGCACACTGTTCCATTGAACAGCGCCTATTGTGCGTCCCCAAAGCTGCACTTCCGCCAGGCTGATCATTCGTCATCGCCCCACGACCAGCTTGCATCATCTGCCGATGACGATTCAGGTCTTGCCCTCTGACGTATGGGCGCCTCCCGATAAATCCCGGCACCGTTCTCTCGGAGGCTCGCTATCGGGCTGACATCAGGCTCACGAATCAATGCATCCAACAGGTGCACAAGCCCGAGGGCGCGTAAAACAGCGATAAGATTAAGCAGACTCAGATTGCCCTCTCCGCCCTCAAAACGCCGCAGTGTGGCCACTCCCACCCCAGCGAGATCAGCCAGCGCCTGCTGTGTAACGTTACGCTGGAGACGCTCACTCCGGAGCCGCCCGGCCAACTTTGCCAGAATCTGCTGATCTGACAGTGGATCAAGATCATACTCACTCATTTATGACCTCCTAAACAACATTAATATATATAATTAATCATGAATGATCCTTAAAGTAAAAAGTATTTATACTATGCAAGCTCCACCAATCGCAGTAGAGTACGCACCTTTCTTCTCCCGTACACAAAGCTCGAGAATCCAGGCATGGCACTGAAAGCCACCATCTACAAAGCTGAACTGATGATCTCTGACATGGATCGCGACTACTATGCGACCCACACCCTGACGATCGCCCAACATCCCTCAGAAACCATACTGAGAATGATGACCCGCATCGCGGTATTCGCGTTGAATGCACACGAACGTCTGGAATTTACCCGAGGCATCAGCACAGATGACGAGCCTGATCTCTGGCAGCGCACATACAGCGATGAGACGGAGCTTTGGATTGAACTGGGCCAGCCTGATGAAAAACGTCTACGAAAGGCGTGTAATAAAGCACAGTCAGTCAAACTGTACGGCTATCAGGGCAATGCATTTGATGTCTGGTGGAAACAGCATGAAAATAAAATTCATGCATACCCAAAGCTGAGCGTAATTAAGCTCGCCGACGATGCCTGCACTCAGCTAGAGTCACTATGCACCCGCACCATGCGACTGCAAGCGACGATCCAGGACGGCACCATGTGGCTAGGAAATGACGAGCAGTCCATCGAATTTACGCCTGAGACACTCTTTGGTGGAGACCAGTCATGAGTAGCTTCCGCAGCCTGTTGCACGACACTAACATTCTGAAACGGCTGGCATCGTTGGGATACGCTGAACCTACCCCGATTCAGGAGGCCGCAATCCCTCATATCCTGGCGGGAACCGAACTGATGGCCGCAGCGCCAACCGGTACGGGCAAGACCGCAGCGTTTATGCTTCCGCTTCTGCAATTACTCAGCGAGCACCCACGCACAGAAGAAGAAGGTTATCGCTACCCGCGAGTACTTATTATTGCGCCAACGCGTGAACTCGCTCAGCAACTGGCAGAGAATTTTCGGGACTATGGACGCAACTGCGGTCACCGTTGTCTGCTCCTTTGCGGCGGACAGAACCCACGCACCATTGAAGATAAAATGGCCGAAGGCGCAGACGCTGTCGTAGCCACACCAGGTCGCCTGTACGAACTCATGATCCGTCATCGTGTCAGTTTTGAGCATCTGCAGTGTCTGGTGCTCGACGAAGCAGACCGCCTGCTGGATCTGGGCTTCGCCGAAGATCTGCAACGCATTGTTCAGAAACTACCCGACGTTCGCCAGAACCTTCTTTTCTCGGCAACATTTGATAATGCCGTACGCGAACTTGCGTCTGAGCTTATGCCCGGAGCCATCGAACTCGGGCAGAAAGACGCCAACCGCACTAGCGAAAACGTCCGTCAGTGGCTGCACCCTGTCGATCACAGCGATAAAGGCAATGCCGTTGCTTCGCTTCTGATTGAAAATAAATGGAAGCAGGTAATGGTCTTCACCAAGACCAAAAAAGGTGCAGACGCTCTGACGGATCACCTCAAATCAGAAGGCATTCAGGCGGAAGTGCTGCACGGTGATAAAACACAGGCTGAGCGTAACGACATTCTTGATGCCTTCCGCGAGCATCGCCTGCGAGTTCTCGTGACGACGGATGTCGCCTCACGCGGCATTGATATTGAACACTTACCTGCGGTCATCAATCATGACCTGCCGCCTGTCGCGCACGACTACATTCACCGTATTGGTCGTACCGGCCGCGCCGGTGAAAAAGGTATCGCGATTTCACTGGTCGCCGCCCATGAAGTCGACACACTGACCGCCATTGAAACTCTGATCGGCCGCGCACTACGTCGCGAGGATCTTATCGGACATGTACCAAACCACAGCGTCCCCGCGACAGGGCCTGGTAAACTCAACCTGCGTAAAACATTGAAGACAAAAGCAGGCAAAGAGAAAGCACAGAAAGGAAAGGCTTCAAAAGGAAAACAGAGCGGTGAAGACAATCAGGAATTGAGCTCCGTGCCACGTGCCAACCGCGCTAAAGAGAAGCCATCCGCGCCACCACCAAAAGAGCCAAAAGGTCGCGGAGGCTCTCTCTTTTCAGGGCGTAAAAACGTCACCAAAAGATCGATTGATTAAAACACGATTCAATTGGTCTCTTCAGGCGGAGGCTATTTCAAAAGCCCTTTCGGGTTATTTGGGCGGCAGGCGCCCGACAAAGCGGTTACACCGCTGAAGCCAGTATTCCAGATCCTCTGGTTCAGCGACCGCTGCGCCATCGACCATCACCATGCCTTTTAATGGACGGCCGGTGAAGTCCATCTCTCGCGTACCGTCTTCATCAAGTGCGTCTTCGTAATCGTCAGGACCAACCCGTACCATCAGCTCATCCCCCAAAACGCCGCACAGCATGTGACCATTGAGCATGATACAAAGCCCACCGAACATCTTCTTTTCGTCCCAGTGGCCGAAGTGACAGACCACCGCACGAATACGCTCCGCAAGCTCAGTGTCAAACGCCATAAGATCAGGCCGGATTAATATCCAGTAGTTCGACTTCGAAAATCAGCAGCGACCCACCCGGAATCGTACCCACCTGACGATTGCCGTAGGCAAGACGCGCAGGAATATAGAATTTATATTTTGCGCCTTTAGTCATCAACTGTACGCCCTCAGTCCAGCCCGCGATAACGCGATTCAGCGGAAATGAAATCGGCTCACCGCGCTTTACCGAACTATCAAAGACAGAACCATTGATCAAAGTGCCGTGATAATGCACCAGCACAGTATCTGTCGCTACCGGTCGAGTATCACCCTCACCCTCTGTGAGCACTTCGTACTGCAGGCCGCTGTCGGTCTGAGTAACCTCCTCGCGCAACGCATTCTCAGCTAAATAAGCATCACCGACGGTCTCGTTTTCTGCTGCGCCTTTGCTGAATACACCCGCACGCTTTAGCGCGTAGATCACCAGCAAAACGATAAGTACGATCAGAACAATATTAAAAGTCATAATGGCTCCTTAAAATTTGCAGTCATTATGCCGTGCCGAGGACACTTCTGCGAGTAACACCACCGTGAGATCTGACTTATGGGAAAGCTGGCTTTGCTGATACGCCACTCAAGGCATTCCTTGAGTACTGAGGCGCCAAACGCGACGGAACACTCTGTTTGGCCAATCCTTGCCAATCAGGTTGAACTTGTCCTCCTTTTCCGAACCAAATTTACTAGGTTATACATCAGCCGCTGTGATGACAGCGGCTGATTCACGGATTTCATGGAGGCCGAGCATGTCGACAGTTAACAGTCTGAATACCCAGTCCACGCTAGAGGTGGACGGCAAACCCTACAAATATCATTCGCTTCTGAAAGCGGCCGAACAACTGAAAGGCATTGATAAGCTGCCTAAGTCCTTAAAGGTGCTGCTGGAAAACCTTCTGCGCAACGAAGACGGTGACACCGTCACTAGAGACGATATTAAAGCCATCGCCGACTGGTTGGATAAGCGTTCGTCCGACCGCGAGATACAATACCGCCCTGCCCGCGTACTGATGCAGGATTTCACCGGTGTACCTGCAGTTGTGGACCTCGCCGCCATGCGTGATGCCATCGCCCGCGCAGGCGGTGACCCCGAGAGCATCAATCCGCTCTCACCCGTTGATCTTGTGATTGACCACTCAGTGATGGTGGATCGCTTTGCCGATGATCAGGCGTTTCACGATAACGTAGAAATCGAAATGCAACGCAATGGCGAACGCTACGCTTTCCTGCGCTGGGGCCAGACCGCCTTTGATAATTTCCGCGTTGTGCCGCCCGGTACGGGTATCTGTCACCAGGTGAACCTTGAATATCTCGCTCAGAGTGTTTGGGCCGCCAATGTGAACGGTGAAGACTGGGCTTACCCGGATACGCTCGTAGGCACCGACTCGCACACCACGATGATTAACGGTATCGGTGTACTGGGCTGGGGTGTTGGCGGCATCGAAGCAGAGGCGGCCATGCTGGGCCAACCCGTTTCCATGCTGATACCGGAAGTCATTGGTTTCAAACTCACAGGTAGAATGCCCGAAGGCGTGACGGCCACCGACCTGGTACTTACGGTCACCCAGATGCTGCGTAACAAAGGCGTTGTCGGTAAGTTCGTCGAATTCTACGGCGATGGCCTTGCCGACCTGCCACTCGCTGACCGTGCCACGATCGCCAATATGGCACCCGAGTACGGTGCGACCTGTGGTTTCTTCCCCGTCGACGATGAAACCCTCAATTACATGCGCTTAAGTGGTCGCCCCGATGATGTAATCAAGCGAGTTGAAGCCTACTGCAAGGCACAAGGCTTGTGGCGTGAAGCCGGTGATGAGCCTGAATTTACCGACAGCCTGCATCTCGATATGAGCACAGTAGAAGCCAGCCTTGCCGGGCCACGTCGTCCGCAGGATCGCGTTGCCCTGCCCGATGTACCGGATACCTTCGACGATCTGCTCGCATTGCAGGTAACGCCTGCCGATGATGAGCAAGCACGACTGGAAAGCGAAGGTGGCAGCGGCACGGCCGTAGGCGGCCCGAACGCACAGGCAACAGTGACGATTGACGGCGAAGAACACACCATGAGCCACGGTGCTGTGGTGATTGCTGCTATTACCTCCTGCACCAACACATCGAACCCAAGCGTCATGATGGCGGCCGGTCTGGTTGCGAAGAAAGCCATAGAACTGGGCATGGCACGTAAACCTTGGGTGAAATCCTCACTCGCTCCCGGCTCGAAAGTCGTAACCGACTACCTTGAAAAAGCCGAACTCACACCGTATCTGGATAAGCTCGGCTTTAATCTGGTGGGCTACGGCTGTACCACGTGTATCGGTAACTCTGGCCCACTCCCCGACGAGATAGCCAAAGCCATCACCGAACATGATCTGACCGTGTCAGCGGTACTGTCGGGCAACCGAAACTTCGAAGGGCGTGTACACCCGCACGTCAAAGCCAACTGGTTAGCGTCACCGCCCCTTGTTGTTGCTTACGCGCTCGCCGGAAATACCCGCATTAATTTAAAAACCGAACCGCTCGGTCTGGATAAAGACAACAAGCCGGTATATCTGAAAGATATCTGGCCAACCAATGCCGAAATTGCCGAGGCCGTTGCCAAGGTCGATGATGGCATGTTCCGCACCCGTTACGCCGATGTATTCAGCGGCGATAAGCACTGGCAAGGTATTGATATCAGCGAAGGGAAAACCTACGCCTGGGACGACAACTCAAGCTACGTGCAAAACCCGCCGTTTTTTGATGACATCGACCAACCTCTAAAACCCTTAGAGAACGTCGAAAACGCTCGAGTGCTGGCACTCTTTGGTGACTCCATTACCACCGACCATATTTCACCGGCGGGTAACATCAAGACCAGTTCACCAGCGGGTGAATACCTGCAGAGTCTTGGGGTAAAACCTCAGGACTTTAATTCTTATGGCTCACGTCGTGGTAATCACGAAGTCATGATGCGCGGCACCTTCGCCAACATCCGCATCCGCAACCAGATGCTCGGCGGCGAAGAAGGTGGTGAAACCATCCATACACCAAGCGGTGAACGCATGGCTATTTACGATGCTGCGATGCGTTACCAGAAAGAAGGCACGCCACTGGTTGTACTCGCAGGTAAAGAATACGGCACAGGATCAAGCCGTGACTGGGCAGCAAAAGGTACAATTCTACTCGGCGTAAAAGCGGTCATCGCCGAAAGCTTCGAACGGATTCACCGTTCAAACCTGGTCGGTATGGGTGTTCTGCCATTGCAGTTTATCGACGGTCAGAACATTGCTGACCTTGGCTTAACCGGGCATGAAACTATCAATATCAAAGGTATTAATGATGAGTTAAAACCCAACCAACTTCTTGAAGTCAAAGCGACGGATGACGACGGTAAAACCACATCATTTAAGGTGCAGTGCCGAATCGACACCAGTAATGAAATCAGTTACTTCAAAGCCGGTGGCATTCTGCATTATGTACTGCGCGAGCTGATTGCAAAATAAGCGCAACGGGATAACGTTAAGGAAAGTGGCAAAGCGGGAGTACCCCGCTTTGCCATCGACCAACCTCATCCATTCAATCGGGTGACCAGCAACTGCTCTACCCGCACGCCCTCAAGATCCAGCACCTCGAATTTATAGCCCTCGTACAGGCAGAAATCCGTCTTGCGCGGTAAGCGCTTCAGCTTTGTATTGGAAATGCTTTTGATGTGGCTAGCAGTATAGCCTGTCCCTTTTGGGGAGTGACCACTGTAAATTAGATTGCGCACAATTAAAATGATTTATTTCCATGAAACAGCCCATTTCATACGCTTATCCCAACATACGTACGCTAGGGTTTACCGGTTCACCTCTTTACCTGACACAAGCTTGACCCATAAAATGAGCCAACTAACAATAACAACCAAAAACATGATCAATCGTCCAGTCCACACCACTCTTGCCGCATGGCCTCTGGCCATTATTCGCGCCCTTAAGGCTCAAGACATTGACCCCGCTCCGCTATTTGAACAAGTAGGTCTGTCCGTTGCTCAGTTTAAGGACAATCCAGATGGGCGGGTGGACGTTCGCCGTATGACCCAATTCTGGCAATTAGTGGAGCAGGCCACAGGTAACGCCGCCTTCGGTCTAGAGGTGGCCAAATACGTTCAGCCCATGCATTTTAGAGCGTTGGGACTGTTGATGCTGACCGCTGACAATCTTGAGCAAGCCATTCAAAAACTGGCGCAGTATCACGCCATGGT
This sequence comes from Thalassolituus sp. UBA675, assembly GCF_002297765.1. Lineage (NCBI taxonomy): Bacteria > Pseudomonadati > Pseudomonadota > Gammaproteobacteria > Oceanospirillales > Oceanospirillaceae > Thalassolituus > Thalassolituus sp. UBA675. The sequence continues at coordinate 288,874 of NZ_DBNJ01000026.1, read as the reverse complement.
GAGTAATTCGGCCAATATCGAACTGCATTACACACCAGAGCACATTCAGTTTGCCATTCAACCCATTCCCAGTGTGGACATCAGCCCCTTAGCCATAGACAGCTTTCTAGCAACGCTTCACCAGCTTGCCTTGCAACTGACCAGCAACCCAAAGCTAATCAACAAAGTCACACTGCAACGATCAGGTGAACCCTACCCTGAACGCTGGCAAAACGGCTTTGGCTGTGCAGTTGAGTTTAAGCAAACGCACAACGCTTTATGGTTTGATCGCCAACAGGTGGCCAAGAGCGACCTCATGGGCGATAAAAAAATGGCAGCTTACAATGAATCCATTGTGCAGTCTTACGTTCAAGACTTAACCGATAAAACCGTGAGCCAACACGTTGTCCATTACATATTCAGCCAGCTTGAGAAGTCCGAACCCACGGTCACAGGGGCGGCTCAACATTTGAAGTTAACGGAAAGAAGTTTGCGACGTCGATTGGAAGAGGAAGGCAATCAATTTCGTGGTTTACTGCAAGATTGCAAAGTTCAACTGGCTAAACAATACCTAAAAGACACTCAGTTACCCATTACAGATATCGCGCTCCGCTTGGGGTTTGCCGATCATAGTAACTTTACGCGAGCCTTTTCCAAGCTAACGGGTCAAAGCCCATCGGCATTTCGCAAAAAACACCTGCTTTAGTCATTGACGGTTAAACATGACACACCTTTGTCCGCTTAAGACCAAGGCATTCCTGCATCTCAGGGTTACACTGATCTAAAAATAAGAATACATGAGGCTCTTTTATGTTTCGTATTGCCCTGCTCGCCCTATCCGCTGCCTTATTAGCGGCCTGCGACAACTCGGTTGAATTTGAATCTGACGCGAACACACTTGGGCACAGTGCGCCCACCCCCACCACGGTAAAAGCCAACCAAGCGGTATTGGCACAACGGCCATTCAGCAACACAGAGGATTTTGAGCTTGCTCGCAAAGGCCTCATCGCCAGTGAAGACCATCTTGAAATTGCTCATTTAACTGGCAAAAGCTTGGTCTGGAACATGGATGAATACGGCTTTGTCGATGCCAATGGTGAAAACGCACCCGGCTCAGTCAACCCCAGTTTATGGCGCCAGGCGGCGCTGAATAACATTCACGGTTTATTTAAAGTCACCGACGGCGTTTATCAAATTCGTGGATTCGATTTGGCCAACATGACCATCATTGAAAGTGAGTCAGGCTGGATTTTAGTGGACCCTCTCACCGCAAGAGAAACCGCCCATAAAGCCCTCACTTTTGCACAACAACATTTAGGCAAATACCCCATCAAGGCCATTTTGTTCACCCACAGTCACATTGATCACTTTGGCGGCATACAGGGCATACTGCAGAACCTAAGCGACGAAGAAAAACAGAGTCTAACCATCGTTGCTCCAGCAGGCTTCGAAGAAGAAGCCACCAGTGAAAATATCATTGCTGGTACGGCCATGAGTCGTCGTGCCATGTACATGTACGGTAAGCGACTCGCCAGAGAGGAGCGCGGGCATGTGGGCACAGGATTAGGCAAGGGCCCAGCGTTTGGCAGCTTCGGTTTTGAAGAAGCCACCGTTCACATTTCCGAGCCCATCACCGAACTGAGCATTGATGGTGTGCCCTTCGTTTTTCAAACCGTGTCGGGCTCAGAGGCCCCCGCTGAATTTACCTTCTACCTTCCAAAACAAAAAGCGTTCTGTGGCGCTGAAATGCTGAGCCGTAATATGCACAATCTCTACACATTACGAGGCGCGAAGGTTCGTGATGCGAATATCTGGAGCCGCTACATCGACGAAGCACGCGTGCGCTTTAACCAAGCCGACGTGTACTTTGGCAGTCACCACTGGCCACTGTGGGGGCAAGAAAAAATCAACCATTTCTTGGAACAACAACGCGACACTTATAAATTCATACACGACCAGAGTGTTCGCCTACTCAACAAGGGCTATACCCCAAACGAAATTGCGGAAAGCTTAACCCTACCTGAGGCGCTTAACACACAGTTTCATAACCAAGGCTATTACGGCACACTCAAGCACAACGCCAAAGCGGTGTACCAAGCCTATCTAGGCTGGTATAACGCCAACCCAGCTAAGCTAGACCCTTTACCCGAAAAAGAAGCTGCGATTCGTTATGTTGAAATGATGGGTGGCGTGGACGCAGTCGTCGCCAAAGCGCAGACGCAATTCGACGGCACCGCCAACCTATCCGCAACCGATGGCACCCAGACTTATCGCTGGTTGGCAGAACTGCTCAACCATGCCGTATTCGCCGATCCTGACCACGCAGAAGCCAAAGCCCTATTAGCTAAGGTGTACGACCAACTGGGGTATCAGGCCGAATCTGCACCATGGCGTGATTTCTATCTCACAGGCGCTTACGAACTGCGCCACGGCGGACCGGATGAAGGCATCAGCCCAGCGGTCATGAAAGAAGTCCTGTTAAAAACCCCCGTGCACCTCTTCTTCAATAGCATGGCGGTGAACCTCAACGCGGACAAAGCAGCCGATACCGAACTGGCTATTAAGGTCACCTTTAGCGATTTAGATCAGAGCTACCTTCTAACCCTTAAAAACAGCGTACTGCACCACAAGGCGGTGGCCAAAGATACCATTGCTGACGCCACCCTAACCCTTACGCAGCCTCTGTTTGTCGATATGATCGTCGGTCATGCTGGCATCAAGGACACCTTGTTTGGGGATGATCTCACCGTGGATGGCAGTGTATTGGATTTAGTAAAGTTCTTTAGCCTAATCGAAAAGCCGGAAGGCACATTTAATATTGTGACGCCTTAGCCAATGTCTTCATAAAACTAAAAAGCGCCCAATGGTTCGACCATAAGGCGCTTTGATCTTTGGTGATCTCTGCAATATTGACTAGGGTTATAACATGACCCCTAAGCACCCTCTGACAAGCCTACTCCTTCTATGGGTACTCATTAGCACTCACGTTTATGCCGAACAGCTCGTCATTGCAGCGATATCCAGAGCCCGCATCACGTCACCAACGGGCGTCATACCATCCATCAACCAGGATTGCTCATCGCGTTGGATGATCAACTGATCGTCCTCATGAGTGATCAGCTGCCCCATAAAACCACTGAGCATGTCTTTCACTGTGACCAGCCCCACGACAGTCGCGTACTCGTTCACGACGACAGCGAAGGGTTGAGTCGCCGTTTTGAAGGCATTCAGGCCCTCTCCGAGGGTTAGTGTCTCTGGGAGATAAAGCACGTCCTTTGAGAAGTTCAGCGCCGACAGGCCCGACATTTCACCTTTCAACACCTGCTGCAGGATCATCTTGGATTCAACTGAGCCGCTGATTTTCTCCAGTGAACCATCGCAAACGAGAAAATCATTATGCGGATGATCGACCACCTTCTGAGAAATCGACTCGACCGACTCGTACAGATCAAAGTACACAACCTGATCACGCGGCGTCATCACGCTGCTTATCAGTGCAGTATCGAGATCAAAAACATTGCCGATTAACTCATACTCCTGCTGCTGCAGGCTTCCGTCTTCTGCACCGGCATCCATCATGGCAACGATGTCTTCAGTCGTGACCTGCTCCTCACGCTCAGTAGGCAGCTTCAGTAAGCGCAGCACGGCATTGGTCACACCGTTAAACAGCACAACCAGAGGCATCACCATATAAGTCACCCAGCGCATCGGGGTCACCAGACGTACGGCAGTGGCTTCCGGCAGATTCACGGCTATACGCTTGGGCAGCAGGTCTGCAAACAAGATAAAGAGCGCGGTGATACAGAAAAACGACAGAGCGAAGCTGATCTGATCCAACGCGGCACCCTGGTACACCATGCTCAGCGCTTCTTTTACGTAAGGCGTCAGCACCTCCTCACCGATGATACCGCCCAGAATCGAGATAGCATTTAACGCAATCTGAATCATGGCAAAGAAAGCGCCGGGGTTCTGCTGGAGGTCCAGCACATCCTGAGCCTTATGACTTCCCTCGCCTGCCAGTACACGCAGCTTAATTTTGCGTGAGGCTGCGATACCAATTTCGGCCATCGCAAAGCACGCGCTGGCGCCGATTAACAGCGCAATCGCTAACATTTCATTCATGGAGTCATCACCCGTCAAAGAAAAAGTAAACACAGGTGAACCGGCAGAGCCGCCTTCTCGTGGCAAGCGTTGGGAGGGTACGGGGTTCAGCGCTTAATATATGCCAGTTCTGGCAGGAAGCAAGCGAATAAACGTGGCAACGTACAACGCTGCCACGTGGTTGTAGATGCTACTTCTGAGTAAACACAGCGCAGTCGAGCATAGCTTGCATATTGGCCTTAGCGACGTCTGCAAGGTAAGCACGCCCACCTGAGTTACTGTCGATGTTGGTACCTGTCAGCTGGCTACTGAGCTGGTCGTAGACATCGTTAATGATATTGTTACCACCACACGGAGACGTCATGATGTTTGAGTCTGACATGTCCGTGAACTGGATGGTGGCCTGGGCAAAACTCAATACTGGCTGATCACCTGCATTGGCTGGCACACTGACACCCATCAACAGGATGACGTGATCATCCTTGTTATCACTGATTTCGTAGTCGATCTTACAAGACATGACCATACCCAGCTCAGTCGAGAACGAAACTTCCGGGTACCAGACACGGAAGTTATATCCCTGGTACTCAAACTCAATCACCTGACTGAACGGCATCGCGCCGCTTGTGCCCGACTTCAGGCCCCAGGCGCCGACGTTTGAGACACCAGAACCCGTGCCCGACAACGCATCTGTGTAGCCGTCGTAATTGAAATCCAACGCATAATTGGCCCGACTGTCTGACGAAGAAGAATAAGCAGGCCGGTTAAATGTGCCCGCAATCGTCGAGTAAACACGATTAATCGTATGGCAGATCACGGGCAGGAAATAGTAACTACCACCGTTGTCTGTCTTTCTGTAAACCAGCGATGAAATATCGTTGAAGGCTGTCGTTAAAAAATCGAAAACCTGTACGAAACCATCTGCGACTTCTTCGGAAATCCCCAGAGTTTCAAGCGCACCAATGGTACCCAACAACCAGGCCTCATCATCGACAATCGTTATCAAAGCTTGAGAAATGTTATACGCGCCATTCGATGACCACTCGAAGTGCTGGATGCTGACAAGCTTTCCTGAGTTATCGAAGAACATGTCAAACTCAGCTTTGTCATTGCGGCCGCCGGTATTTTCGTGGCTCATTGAAATGTGATACTTCGTCCAGCCATCCTCAGGCAACACACTGAAGTCATCATTAATGTAGTAATCACTGATAACCTGTGTTGTTGCCTGCGCAGCGACTTCTGGCTCATCAATTTTATAGGTCGCATCTTCAATGACATACGTAATTTTGTCGTCGCTACTGGTGTTGGTCGTCCCCGGATATAGGTTGAACAGAGTTGTGAAATCGATGTACGGGCGCGGATATCCAGTACTCCAGAATTCGGGTTCTTTGTTGTAGAGCAGGAAAGACTCTATTTGATTCTTCCAATCACCTTCGTCTTCTCCCTGGAGGTTATAGCGGGTGATATTATTCAGGTCGCCATGTTTCGTGTTTGGCGTCACTCTCAGGGCACAACCGCGGCAATCTGCCTCGTTAAATACAATCAGCCAGGCATTTGGACCTGTGCGTAATGAATTGATCGTGCCGCCCGTCGTCCGATACATTTCTGTGCCGCTGGTCGTGTATCCGACAACCCCCAGATTCAGGGCGTTATAGGGTGCTGTAAAGGTACGGTTGTCCCCGAGGAAATTATTATTCTCCGTGAACACAGCATGCCCGGAAGGAGGAGCAAAAAGCTCATCCCTCGTTGGATTTCTTCCCCAGTAAGAGGGCTTGGTCTTATAAAGCACAAAACTCTGAATCTGATTTTTCCAGTCCCCCTCATCACTGCCTGATGAGTTGTAACGGGTAGTATGGTTCAGATCATCGAGGTAGGTAGAGGGCCCGACCTGCATTGAGTCGCCGTAATAATTGGTTTCGTTGAAAACAATCACCCAAGTGTTTGATGCAGTTTCTAACGAATCGGTATTGCCCGTGATGCTGTCCTGACCCTGAGCATTTTTGAAAGTATCGCTCAAGCCACCACGATCATTATGGTTCCATATTTCGAAATCCACGTTTGAATTCATTGCTGAATCACCCATAACTCACTCCTTGTTAAACTATAAAAAAACTGAGAACTATTCGTATCGAGTTTTGTGCAGTGCATCAAGTGATGAAGGGCATCATTGACCGACTGCGCCAGAGCTGAAATCACGCTTCAGTCAGAAGCCAATTCCAGTTCATACGCCTGAAGCTCTTACGCACCGCTGTATTGAGAGTTGATACACTGATCAGTAAGCATTTCCTGCCCTCTAAAAATATTTCCATCGATACTGTCAATCCACGCCATAAGGCTTTCAAATGGCGTTACAGAGCATTAATCACCGAAGATGACCAAGACACTCTGAATGGCGCATTGCAGCAAGTCATAAAGCTTAAGCTGAGAAGACCATTTGAGCTTGATCACCCATTACTGGCTATGCCAGTCTAGGCCCAGCTATCCTTTTATATTGAGTGACGGATTAACGAATGAGCATTGAGCTTCCTGATATTGAACGAGCACTCGCTGAGCATGAACCTTTCTCATGGCTTCCTGCAGATGCCCTGTCTGATATGGCACGCTCAATCGAAGTGAGCTACAAACAAGCCGGTGAAGATGTGCTGGTTCTGGATGAACCCATACACCACCTTCACTTTATACGCTCAGGTGAAGTTGAACTGTTTCGTCGGGATGGCAGCCTCTATAACCGCCTGCCTGCGGGGCATGTATTTGGTCAAATGGGGCTACTCATGAAGGGTAAGGTGCGCTTTCCGGCAACAACCCGTAAAGACAGCCTCTTCTACCTGATCCCCAGCGAACTCTTTATCGATTACTGTGAAAAATACTCTGAGTTCGGCGACTTTTTTGAAGTAAACGAACACTCCATTCTGGAGCAGGCGACTCAGGTCGGCACCGACGACATGACGACTGTGCCTGTGACTGAGGTCATCAAAGCAGAGCCCCTTCTGATCACTCCCGATACAACCGTCGCAGAGTGTGCAATGCGTATCTCTGATAACTACATTGCCGCCGCATTAGTTCAGGACGACCAGGGCAATCTTCTGGGCATAGTTACAGACAGTGACCTGCGCGCGCGCGTTATCGCCAAGTCGCTGCCATATGATACCCCCGTGGGTGAGATCATGAGTACCGAACCGCTGGTCATGGACGACCACGCATACCTTCATGAAGTTATGCTGGTGATGCTGCGTAATAATACCCACCATGTCCCTATCGTTGATGACAACCGCGTACTCGGGATCGTCTCCCTTCTCGACGTAGTTGCACATGAGTCCCAGAACTCCCTGTTGTTGGTGCGCAGCATACTGTCATCTGAAAGTATCGATGCTCTGGCTCAGCTTTCGGAACAGCTTCCTGCTGTCTATGAGCGCCTGGTCAATGAGCACGCGACATCCCACATGATTGGCTCAGCCATGTCCGTCATCGGGGCCAGCTTTATGCAACAGATGGCAAAGCTGGCAGAGGAGGAGTTGGGGCCCCCGCCTGTGCCCTATTGTTTAATTGCACTCGGCTCATTAGCCCGGGACGAACAACTTTTAGTTACCGACCAGGACAATGCTCTGATTCTCTCCGATGATTACGACGAAGCAGCGCACGGTACCTATTTCGAGCAGTTCAGTAAAATGGTGTGCGAAGGCCTTGATCGCTGTGGCTACCCCTTATGCGAAGGCTTGATCATGGCCTCAAACCCGAAATGGCGGATGCGCCGGTCGGAGTGGCGCGCCCAGTTCACCAACTGGATTGAAAAACCTGAACCAGAAGCCCTGCTCAACGCCTGCATATTTTTCGACCTGGTCGCTGTACATGGCACCAAGATATGGGCTAAAGAACTTCAGAAATTTATCTCAACGAAAGCCAAAAACAGCAAACCGTTTCTGGCCTTGCTGGCTCGGAATGCACTGAAGCGCACCCCTCCGCTAGGGGTATTTAAAAACTTTGTACTGGAAGAAGACGGCAGACAAGGTAAGTCTCTGAATATTAAGCGCCGCGGTACCGCTCCCCTGACGGACATTATTCGGGTTCATGCTTTGGCAACCGGGTCGATGTCACAGAACTCCTTCGAGCGCCTAGAGGATATTTCAAAAACCAAACTGCTCCCGCAAGAAAAATACGATGAGCTGACGAACGCTCTGGAACTGCTCTATAGCTTACGCGCACATCAACAGATGTTGGCCATCCGCGACAAAAGAGAACCCAACAACAACATCGCCCCTGACACCTTGAGCTTCACCCGGCAGCGTTCACTGAAAGAAGCATTTAACGTGGTTGCTCAGGCACAACGTTTTCTGAAGTACCGGTACACCGCGAATGGATGAATCATTAAAAGTACCTGGTTCTGTGCCCCGTGGCTGGCCAGAATTTCAGAACACAATGTCGGAATCAACCGATACGTCGAAAACCGACGTAGCCGACCTCAAACGCTTTTACGATGCGGGCTTTTCATACTTAGAACGGAATTTAAACCAGACGCGCTGCCTGGCCATTGATATAGAAACCACAGGGCTGAACCCCGAGGAAGACAAGATCGTCAGTGTCGGGGTCGTTGAGTTTGATGCCGAACGCGTATATCTGCCAACCGCAAAACACTGGTTAGTTAATCCGGGTGAACTGAGCGACACCTCAGTGGTAATTCACGGCATTACACATACCGATGTCTCAACTGCACCCAGAATTAATTCGATCATGCCGGAGTTGCTAGATGCGATGGCCGGGCGCCTGTGCGTTGTGCACTACCGGGCGATGGAACGTGAGTTTTTCAGAAAACTGGGATTCCACCTCTGGTCTGAACCCTGGCTTTTCCCCGTTATCGATACCTTTGCACTGGAGGCAAGCTGCCTCACTCATAGCCAGCGCTGGTATAACCGTCTGCTGGGAAAACCCCTGCCCTCCTTACGACTGCCAGATACACGCCAGCGCTATAACCTACCCGAATACGAAAATCACAATGCGTTGGTTGACGCGATTGCAACGGCCGAATTACTGCAAGCTCAGATCCAGAAATGGAAATTAGCAAATCACGCCGTCAAAGAGCTGTGCCTGTAAAAAACTCCCGGAAAACGCCCATAAAAAAGCCCAGCAAATGCTGGGCTTTTCATTAAGCTAGCGCTTAACCTTTCGGCTCAGTGCGTAAGCCCATCACTAAGCTCACACACATCAACAACAGCACGAAAGTAAACGGTAAGCCCGTTGAAATAGCACCGGCCTGAAGCGCCTCAATCGCCTCTTTACCGCCAATCCACAGCAGCGCTGCAGCAATGGCACCTTCGACTGACGCCCAGTAAATACGCTGAGGAACTGGCGCATCCACCTTGCCACCTGCGGTAATGCTATCAATAACCAGCGAGCCGGAGTCGGATGAAGTGATGAAGAACACCAGCACCAGAACGATCGCGATGACAGAAAGAACCATACTCATAGGCAGGGCATCAAACATCTGGAACATCGCCAGAGGAACAGAAGTCAGGCCGTTTTCACCCAGCAGGCCGATCTTGTTGGCCACCTGATCAATACCAATACCACCGTAGACAGACATCCAGATAACGGTAACCAGCGTTGGAACAGCGAGCACTGCAATCAGAAACTCACGAATGGTGCGGCCCTTAGAAACACGTGCGATAAACATACCGACGAATGGCGACCAGGAGATCCACCATGCCCAGTAGAACACAGTCCAGCCCTGTAACCATGCTTCATCAGGGCGACCGTGCGGGTTACTCAGCGGGATGATATTCGAAACATACGCCATCAGCGTGGTAGGAATCGAGCCGAAAGCTACCGCGGCTCCGACCATTGCAACGAAGATAAGCAACACGAACGCAATCAGCATATTAACGTTACTAAGCAGCTTAACCCCACCATCCAGGCCACGAACAACCGAAACAATCGCTAGCAGAGTAACACCAACAATCACACCGATCTGCAAACCAACGCCGGACTCAATATCAAACACATGGTTGATACCTGCAGCAGCCTGGCTTGCACCGAGACCGAGGGAAGTTGCTAAGCCAAACAGCGTAGCCAGCACCGCCAGAATATCGATGATATGACCCGGCCAGCCCCACGCGTGATCACCCAGAATCGGATAGAACGCAGAACGGATAGAAAGTGGAAGACCTTTGTTGTAACAGAAGAACGCCAGAGACAGCGCAACAACACCGTAAATCGCCCAAGGGTGAAGACCCCAGTGATACATAGTGGCACCCAGAGCAAGGCTGGCAGCCTCTGGTGTTTTCGGCTCGACGCCAAGCGGTGTTTCGTACCAGCCAGTGAAATACGCAACTGGCTCAGCGACGCCCCAGAACATCAGGCCAATACCCATACCGGCAGCGAACAACATCGCCAACCAGGATAACCGCGAATACTCTGCCTCAGCATCCGCACCACCGAGGCGAATCTTCCCCCAGGGCGACACCGCAATAACAATACAGAACACCACAAAAATATTGGCAGACCACACGAAGAACTTATCAAAGCTACCGATAATGTCCCACTTCAGACCGTCAAGCGCTTCTTTAGCCACAGAGGCGTCAGTGACGAGGGTTGCAATGAGAAAAGCGAGAATAAGAGCGGTACTGATCCCGAACACGGGATTGTGGACATCGAAGCCCCACTTTTGAATATTATCCTGACCAACGGAGTAGTCAGTGTTGTCGATACTGTACTTGTCTTTGGGCTCAGACACGATATCTCCCGTTTTGTTACGACTGGTATATAACTTATACACTGTATAGGTTCAGACGAAAATTTCAAACGAGCGGCCGATAAGCACCATTTATGACACAAATTCAGCGATATTTCGTACTTAAATAGCCTGATGCACCACACCAAAGCTATAGGAACGCTTCAGCCAGCATGCCTGGCTATGCACGAAGCCCTCTACATAGTCACCCTGTAGGAGGGAAGCTTCTTCCCGACAGTCTTTCTGAAAATAAATCAATGACTGCCATTACGCATCAGCTCTTTCGAATCGGAGCCGTGAAATATGAAGAAACCAACAGAACAAGAAATGCGACTAAGAAAGCAACAGCGGCTGAATAAACTGTATCAAAATCTATCAAATAAAAAGATAGCGCACCCGCGATGCAACTGAACGTCCCATCAATCCAGCTGGCGCCACCGTTCTGAGAAATGAGAGAAGTACAGTGCTTACAAACAATAGCGCTGTCTCGATTAGCCTTTAAACGCTGCCATATCAGGTTAAAAAAAGGCAGTCTATTCGAGCAATACGGGCAGGTATTCATAGGTTGTGCTGTTTACTCCCGACCCAGCGTGCATTCTTGATAATCATATACACATACCCCATATCTGATGCCGTGCGATAAGCACCGATGGCTTTTAAGTGAGCTGCCATAATAGCTGTCATTTCCCAGCCATCTATCTGATCGCCATACCAAACCGCGGAGGCTAATTTAAGCATATTCTGATCTTCACCGATGTTTCTGATCTGTCGTGATCTCGACTTGATAGCCTCGGAAAATGACCCATTAGCCCACGCCCACATCCAAGAGTTTCCAGCATGGGAAAAGCTACCAACAAAATCGATATCGCATTCAACAACAGCTTGACCACCATTAGAGAAGATCAGCTTGCAGTCGTCTTCATTCCAGTCCCAGCGTTCATAATCGTCCAATCTGAAGTCTTTCTTAAACGACTCCTGAACAGATTGCAGATATTCAAAACTTTGGGTAATCAGATCGATAACTGCCTGCTCATCTTCTTTCCAGTTCCGCTCGCGGGTTTCACAATAACACCCGGAACATAGCAATCTGATATCGGCAAAGGCCTCTGACCTATCATTCCACTCGCCTTCACTATCAACTACCTCCTCACAAGCATCGCACCAAGCATCGGGATACAACGCATCCGGCTCATCTGGATCATAGCCAACATTGAATCCTACACCCTCTCCTTTAAGGAGGTGATGGCATACGAATGTGGGTGATCTTTCTCCATGGATGTTGCACTCAACCGTTTTACTACTCATGCGATGTTCCTTCTTAGCTTGCTACTAGAGTCGACTCTTCAGGGTAGGTTCTGACTACACTGAATTACTCGTTAGGTGGACGGGTATAGCTTTCAATATCGCGTAGAAGTTGCTGATACGGCTCTATGCCCCGACTTCTTATTCCCTCTCGGTTTACCCAAGCTGAATTAATATCGATACCAGCTCCATTGTAGCGCTCAATCCTGATCACTGGTGCCTTATGAGGACCACCCCAGGTATATACCTTCTTAACGTCGGACCAATTAACCCGCCTGAAAGAAAGCCCCTGAAAGAAGAGTGAAGGGATAGTGAGCCCCTTATCATCGAGACGGATAACTTGTGGCTTCACAATCAACATCAGGTAGAGAAAATAAAGCTGAAAAGCAGCTAATGAAAGGATGAAAATAGTGCCTCCTGAACCAAGCACCTGAAAAGCGAGTGCCAGGGCAATGCCAAAAAGCAGCATCCACCGGCTTAAAGTATATTGGTAATCAATGCTCATCCATTAAACCTTTTCGAAATCCAACCTTGTCTCTCGGCTTAAAGTCGCCCTCGCCAAGAAAACTACCAACAAGATGAGCAAGTGAACAACCAAGAACCTCTTGAGCAGCTTGCTCCCCGGCATCGCTATAATTCGCCAGATTGCAAAACTGAGCGAACACTTCAAAGTTCTGAACAAGGTTGCGTACAAGCACATGTGCCAGGTTGTAGCTCAGCTCCTGCCCCTCGTCGATTCTCGAAAAGCTATCGCCCGACCAGAACTCCTGAATTGTCTGCAGATTCCAGAAAGCCTGATGCCTGCTCACGATTTCTTGATCCAGATAAAGGTGATTTCCAGCCAGAGCATCTTCCATCAGGACAGCCAGACCTTCATCCAGCCACAGCGGAATTGGGAGATGGGACAAACAGGCATGAGTCAGTTCATGAACGGCCGTTGGCTCAGCATAGGTGATGTCTTGAGAAGGGAATATGAAATGACCATACCCCTCATTAATATACATACCAGCGCTCATACCAAACTCACCCTCTTCCGGATAAAAGAGGCTCACGTAGCGATAGTACTCATCACTGTCTTTGAAAATCACTGCGACGTGCTTGCCGAAACCATCATCCGCCGCGATCCCGTCCAGGGTTTTAAGAATACGTTTCAGTGTTCGTTCGAGAAAAGATGAAAAGACATCTACATAGCGATCGCTCTCATCCGAGAGGATTAAAAAGTTTTCCGATTCGGCAATACGATAACTTCCACCAAACTCGTCTGCTATGGACCCGAGCCACTTCTTACACTCAATCAACCAAAGCTGTTGTTGCTCTTCGTCACTCAGTTCGGGGGGCATGCTATCTGCGATAGCCGCCCAATCAGGCCTGATGCTCATTAACAATCCTTGTCGTTGTAGGTCTTCGCTTCATGAGATAGCGATGCTACGCAACACCCCAAGACTCGATTACCATGGGGTATTGAAAAGCATACTAATAAATCACCAGTTGCCGAGGTTCTGAGTGTAGCTTGCACCAGTCCCATCAACAGAACAGGTCACCTCACCAATGGGTTGGCCGCGCTGTAAATGGAACGCAGGCCCGTCCGTGTCAAGGGTTGTTGACGCAACCCAGGTGACAGTGCCATTTGCATCTGGCTCACCTTTGGTGACCGTCAGGTAACCAGACACTTTCAAGCGCCCTTCTGAATCCGTAGTGAATGCAACATCACCGGATTCACCAAAATTGCAGGTCACGCCTGCACGGGTCGGAAGTTCGTACTGATTAAGGTAGTAAAAGTTGTAATAAAAGTACATTCTGCCCTTGGTAGATATAACACTACTGAAAGCACTTCGACTCAGCAGCTGCCCGCCTGTCATTTTCAAACTGGGAGTTGCTGATTTCGGCTTAACGAAATTTATATTCAGGGGAACCTCTTCATTATTCACAACCAGAAAGAACTTACCCTGAACTACTTCGGTCGGGTAGCGATCTCTGCTGTATTGAAAGCCACCTGAGCAAGGCGTGCCATTAACTTCTAGTGAGAAGGTTACTTTAGCAGAAGTAGGATCAGTCAAACCGCCAATCACCTGCGGATAGCCAGTTACCTGATACTCCGCTCCAAGAGAGCCAGTACCTTTTGAGTTAGTTGTGACCTTAGGAGTCCCTGAACATGTGAGGTAATTCGAGGTTTTATCTAAATCTGCACCCTCAGTGACTGGCTTAACGCGGGTACTGACATTAATAGAACCTTCAAATTCCGCCCCATAGGTATTCTTTGCCTGAACCATATACCATGCAGTGGCTTTGTTACCGTTAGACGAGAACCGCTGAGACCCTTTCTTATCCTCGGTTACCGTCACACTACCCACCCTCATCGGAGCACAATCAAACGTTACCTTCTGGTTTGCAGCCTCATAAGTCACGCCACCAATATCTATTGTCTTTGGATTCTGAAACCCCGAACACTTGTAAACAGCCTGGAAGTTTTTATAACAGCCATAACCTGGGTCCTGTTCTGGCGTTGGCCATGGCACTGTATATATACAGTAATCGTCCCTTCTACTCTGACTGCAGAACTCAGTAACTGCAGACGTAAGATCGATAGGCCCTTTTGTGTAGCAACGGCTTCCAGGGACCGCAAGCGTCTGTACCTTGCCGTACATAGCCCCCTGAATGGTGATTTCTGCAGATGCTATAGGGGCAATAAAAGAAGCCATGAAAGTTAACGGTATAATGACCAGCGTCAATGAGAAAGACGCCAACTTACTCAAACGGTAATTTGGGGTTGTCATATGTTCTCAGCCTTGAGAGTTATCATCGAGAGTTAATGGTGCCGCTAGAATATACGAGCCGACGTAAAAGCTTTACTACCAGACGGGCCAGAGCGGGTTTCCAAAGTGCGCTTTTGCTAGAAGTATGTGAGGAGCGTGATAGCAACAGAATCAGATAAAGAGCCAGCTCGAAGAAGTAAGGAGCAGAAAATTAACGGTCTGAAGCCCCGAGCAGAATTACCCTGCTCGGGGCCATCAATTACATCGGTGGCTGCGCTACAAAGGTACTCTTTGTAGAACTGCTCACATCAAGGATGGCTTTGATATCCATCGTCGGTAGACCTGCATTACTTCCCGGCGGCGGAATCTGGCCAGGGGCAACACCTTGTGGCGGTTCCATACTAAAAGCACCCGAGAACGATAGCGTTAAGCCACCACATAAAGGGCTATCGAATGAAACAGTACTATTTTCAGGATCACCGGTCACTGTAAGGTCTACATTGTAGGTTTTACCCTTTTGGCAACCACCTAAACCTACAGCATCTGTGTAAGTCCCGGGGACTCTCATTGGTGCAGTTCCTGCCGGTTGAAAATCATCGATGGTAAGCACTGAACCGTTTCCATCTTTGAACACCATATCCATAGCACCGGCAAATGTGCTTGAAGAAACAGCGAGAGCGGTAAACGCCAGATATTTAAGCTTCATAGGTACAACTCCGTTTTATTGTTCTTTTCCAATTGGGATATTCGCCTTGGGAGGGCGAACTTCAGTTTAGTCTAAGCGGAGTGAAGGTCAATGCATCGCTAATCGATCAACTCTCGTCAGATACAGTGCGGATACAGAGCTGAAATCATCATCTTACTTCGCCGATCGATAAAGTCAGTGTTCAGCACGTACTTATGGAGGCCACGCTTTTTGTGGCCGGAACGGATTTGAACGGTTTGTTATGAGTATTACATGCCATAGACGAAAAACCCAAAACTGATTAGAGAAAGAATGCAAACTGTAAATATAATAAGAATAGCCACTTTTTTCGGTATTTCAGAGACTGGAAATCGATACTTTTGCTCACGGCCGAAGACAGTTGTAGATGAACGTAGCCATATGGTGAAAAAATGGAAAAGAATACCATTGCACCAATGGCAACAGAAAATGCCAACAAACCAAAAACATTTGAAAACGTCAGGGCTTTCACCATGCTGATCGACCAAAGCAAAATACAGCAGACGAGGCCCCAAAAGATGGGAAGGTACTTCATGCTCGATTTTCTCATAACGTTTGGTTCAGGTGCGCCGTAGGCGTCACCTGGAACCACTTGTTAAATGTCTCTTTCGGTATAGTTGGATATTAATTTTTCACGCTCATAGCTTAAGAACTCAGGCTTCTCATGTATTTTTTTGTTGATAATTTCTTTTATTACCAAATCTTGATTGAGATCTTTATCTATATATTTTTCTATTTTGTCTATTGCTGACCTTGGTACACCATACTCGGCAAGAATGGTAAGGTTTTCTCGAACAAAATCACTTTCGATTGAGCTTGCATAAAATGTATAATTTCCCGGCCTTACACCCAGCTCACTGCAAACAAATCTTTGAAGTTCATTTACAACAAGCAACCATTTTGGAATTTTATATTGGAACCAGTGACGCAATATCTGAAAGCTATCTCGTATTGATTCATCGAGTATTTCTTTGTCACTCCAACTATCATAGCGTTCAAGCTTTTTCTTATAAACAAAGTTGTTTTTTACTAATTCGATTATGCTTTTATTGATGCCATAGTCAAAAGTAACCTTAACAATTTTTTTCTTTGTCATTGGGTTAACATTTTCGCCTGGCTTTATAAGGTAATCCCAAGCAAGTCCTAAACAATATTCAAGTTGTCTGTATCTTGGGGTGGAATCCCAACATATCAGTTCATAATTTTCTCTTATGTCTTGCCTGATTCTTGAGATCAGCAAATCTTGGCCTCGAATGTAGAGAGAATTCCTAGAAAATATCTCCTTTTCGTTCTCTGGTATTTTTGATAAATATTGATATTGTTCACTTTCCTTATCTAGAATGTTCTCATTATTGATATTTATAAGTACTTCATCTGAAATAGGGTTTTGCTCGAAAAAAGGAATGTCAATATATATTTGGTCATGTTTGGGTGTTGGGTTGAAATTAAAAATTCTACCAACATAATGCTCCATTAACCGTCCAGCTCTACCTTTAATGTTTGAATAATCGAAAAAGTCAATTGGTGTATTTCTTCCTTTTTTGTGATCAAAAAAGACTACATTTTTTGCAGTTGTGTTGACACCTTCGATTATTGTTGCTGTACAAAATAGAGTCTTCAATATTCCGCTGTTAAAATAGTCAATGATCGATGATGTTAAATGCTTCTGTAAAGCACCATCGTGAACTCCAATTCTATATTTTAAACAATCAACAAGAGTCCAGTCTTCAGAGACATAGGTTTCTATCCAGTCTATGATTGACAGATCACGATTTCGAGGAGACTCATTTTTTTCGATCAAGTATTTTAAGAATTCAGCTGATAAATATCTGGCTCTAGCTGGGGACGAACAATAGATTATAGTGTTCTGTTCTTTGAGGTCATATAGCAAGTCAAATAGTACTCTTTCCTTATACTTTTTCTTTTCTCCTTGCGCACCGAATTTACCTTTGTGCTCTTGGTATATATTAATTTCATCACACCCAACTAGGCTATAGTTTGTTTTGTAAAAAACAGCATTATACTTTTCTGCAAACCCTTTAGATATTCCCTCTATGTTAGGTCCTAACAGATAAAACTTAGGGTTAAACTTTTCTAGAATATATCTAAATGCATTATTCAAAGAATCCGATCTTTCATCGTCTCTCTTTGAACTTAATTTATAAAACTCGTCAATGATAAGAAAATCAATATCTGGCAAGTTTTGGTATTCGTTAACCCTCTCTGAGGTTAAAAGGAATAAATTACTTTTCTCTGTAGATGCTTCTTGTGATGTTCGAACTATAATTTTGTAATGTTCTTCATACTTCGAGAGTTTCTTTCTGGTCTCGTCTAATAGCGCCAACGTTGGTTGTATTACAACAATATTCTTATATTTATAAGATGCAACAATCTCTTCAATGAGCAAACTTTTACCGAAACTTGTAGGAGCACTTACAATTACATTCTTATCTGAGTTCAATAAATCGAGAACATATTTTTGTTCTTCATGAAAATACTTGTCTTCTATGTTTGAAGATAAACTAGCTACTTGTCTGATCCTGGAACTGGTTGATGAAAGATTTAAGCTTTCTTTTTTTAGGTATGGATAGAAGCCGATAGACTCTACCAAGTCAGCTAGCATTTCATCCAGTGAAATTGAAAACTTTTCTCTTGAATTTAATACGTGAATTAAAAGATTAATACCTTCTTCTTCATCTTGAATCAGAGTTGCTGCACAATGACGATAAATATCAAATGTTTCTGAACTATTGAATTCAGTTGCTGTTTGTATTTTCTCCAGTATTTCAGTCATTTCTACTCTCCAACGGATTGTAATAGGGAGAGCTTATGGTGCAGTTTTTTTACAAGTGTCTTCTTACACTGGACAGGGAGAAGTATTACTATTATTCGTAATCTTGACTTCAGTGGATGATTGTTTCTGTCATTAAAATATTTTTGTAATTCCCTGATTTTATTCTCATATTCATCAATAAATCTAGGATTTTCCTCATCATCGTACTTTGAGAATAAGTCGCAACTATATGTGCATAACAATGGAATATAGATTTCGTTTAATTTGTCTTTAAGCTTTGTTGATGAAGAGAATAATTTTTTCCAGTGCTCAGATTCTGGTACATTGTCAAAATGTTTTATTTTCTTTGCAATCAAACCAAACTCTGAATCTAAGTAATCAACTTTAAAATGCTCTTCTATATCCTTTATGAGTTCGCTCAATCCACGCTTCGGATCAAGGTAGAGCTTGGACTCTCCTAGCCAGAGCGTTTTCGATTCTGGCTCAATGTGTACGCAATCAAAACCATGGACTGTATGACCAAGCGAGTCTTTAAAATATATTTTTGAGAGAAGAGGTATTGTATTGAAGTGATCTCTTAGTATCAAATGAAGGATTAGCTCTCCAAACTCTCCTCTTCTGAGGTACTTATCATCAAGCTCATCGTCAATATGGCCATTATTTTGATAGATGTCTCTTACTCTCTGAAATTCATCTATTTTATAAATTGAATTTGCAGCTTCAATAATTTTTTCTAGAGTTTGTGTGTTTTCAGTGCTTGTACCTTCATGAAATCCAAATGAAAATTCATGGATTACATTTGTGATTTTTGTTACAAGTTGAGACCACCTATATTTGCTAACTCCATCGTCATCTAAATCAAAACCAACTAGAAAGCTCTTAAGCGTGTCTTCTGATATTTTCGATTCAATTACATTCTTTGAACCGAACGGTCCATTTTCCATATAAATTCCATAATTTTGTTGATTAATGATCTAGAGGTTTTACACAAAGACGTTTAACGCCTCAAGAAGAGGCGCGCGGCTTTTGCGCGTCCTGTTTGCTTGATTTGTTAGAGCCTTTTCTGCCTATTAGGAAAACCTTGAGCTCTCTATCATGGTTCTCTTTCATCTTTCTAATATTGGTTTTTGTTAGACGGTATTTCCTATCATCTGCAGTCGTCAAAATGACATCATGAAAATCTTCGTTAACAACGTGCCAGCCATATTCAAAGAGGGCAAAGTCACCAGCATCAAGTTTTCTGGGGAAATCCGAAGTCATAGTCATTGTTCCATTGCGCCATTTCCTCCAGAACTGCCATTTTATTTCTCCAGCACGTTTCCGGTACTTAATTTCTACTTTGCTTATTACAATCGGCCTTTTACCAACATTGTATGCATATATTTTTAGCCTATCTGCCTTATCTTCCTCTGGCTTTAGGTTCCCAAGAATTGCTTTATGTGATTTTTTTTCACTTTCCTCTAGTTGGAATCGCATGATATACCCTCGCTCACCAACTAACTTTAAATTGGCACGATCAGTAAGCGAATTCCTTACATTCCAAATCAAAGCGATTGTGGAAATGATTGCACCCCAGAAAGCCAAAACCTTAGTCATTAGCTCCACAACAACTCCTAGCTCTAACAGCTTGTTAGTGTGCGTGCGCATTTATCCTGGGACACTCTTTCGAGGTTTCCCAGGTAACTCATTGACGTCGTTGAAGAATCTTCCATAACTCAGATCTCCTTTCCAGAAAAACGCGCACGCCTGTTATTTCGATAGTCCTGCGCACATAAACTTGTAAACCAAGTCTGTAACTGTCTGTTTCGTATACGGTTTACCGTACTACCCACCGGTAAAACGCGCAAGCGCGAATGTAAAGCGTGCCAGTTTTGCCCGAAAACGCCGAAATATACTGTATGTATGTTCCCCTTCTCTTTACATTCAGATTGTCCGCATCGCTAATCGCCGATCTAGCACTTTATTACTAGTTTTTGCCAACTGCTAGGATGCAGCCCCTGCCATCTGGCCCTAGACTTATAAAAGGAACACATAACTAAGGTGGCTTATGGCTGAGAGCTTCAGTGCAGAACGTATGCTCACGGGCAAGATGGCGGCGGTGCCAGCGTCGGGCTGGATGGCGTTGATTCGTGCAGGGTATTACACAGGCGGTTGCACCGACGAGACTCAGTTGGTGCGTTCGATGGCCGAGCAGATGTCTGAGCCTTTGTTGGCCCATGCGTCGCGTGAGGCTTGTCGCTTGATCACTGAGTTGCGCGAGCATACCGATGAGCTGTCGTTGTTTGATCAGTTTATGCAGGAGTACAGCCTGGATAACGACGAAGGCCTGACACTGATGATTATCGCCGAGGCTTTGCTGCGCATCCCTGATAAGTCATCACGTGATGCCTTTATCCGCGCGGAGATCTCTCAGGCGGATTGGGAGAAGCATCTGAGCCATAGCCCATCCCACTGGGTGAATATGGCAACGCGTGGCTTGTCGGTCAGTGGCCGCATGGCGCGGTTAAAGAACGCACTCGGTCGCCTGATTACCCGCCCCGGCGAACCTGTTATCCGCAATGCGCTACAGTACGCCATGCAGATGCTGGGCAATCAGTTTGTGCTGGGTGAAGACATCACCAGTGCTCGTACCAATGCCGAGCGCACGCACTCTGAGTTGAATGCCTTCTCGTTCGATATGCTGGGTGAGGCGGCACTCTGTGATGACGATGCCGAGAAGTATCTGGCCAGCTATCGCGCGGCGTTAAAAGAGATCGCACTTCAGAACGAAGACTCTAATAAAACCACTAGTGCATCTAAACGCCCCTGCTCGCTTTCAATTAAGCTTTCTGCCCTGCACCCACGCTATGAAGATACCCAACGCAAAGACGTTAAGGTCAGGCTCTATGATCGCCTCGCAACTCTGGTACGTGAAGCCCGTGAACTCTCGGTGCCTGTCACCATTGATGCCGAAGAAGCCGATCGCCTGGTTCTGTCGTTGGAATTATTTGAACAGGTACTGCGTAGCGAAGGCGCTGACTGGGGTCAGTTTGGCCTCGCAGTGCAGGCTTACAGCAAGCGTGCTCTGCCCGTGCTGGGCTGGCTTGATGCGTTAGCACGAGAGCACGCGGTGAAGATCCCTGTACGCTTAGTGAAAGGTGCCTACTGGGATAACGAAATCAAACTGGCGCAGCAACGTGGCTTACCCGGTTACCCGGTATTCACCCGCAAGGAACATACGGACCTTTCTTATCTGGCCTGTGCCGCCTTTATGCTGAAGAGCACGGGCATTTATCCGCAGTTTGCCACTCATAATGCACACACCTTAATGGCCGTATCAGCGATGGCGGATGCACTGTCGTCGGGAGACAGCAGCGAGAACAAGAGCGACGTCTGCGAGTATCAACGCCTGCAAGGCATGGGCGAGCCTTTGTATGACGCCTGGCAAAGCAAACGCAAAGACTACGTGCGTACTTATGCTCCGGTCGGTGAGCACAAAGAACTGCTGCCTTATCTGGTGCGGCGCTTATTAGAAAACGGCGCCAACACTTCGTTTGTGCATCACTTATGGAAGTCTGAAATCACCCCTGAATCGTTGGCACAGTCACCGCTGGAGCTTGCCCGCGAGCACCATTTTGCGCCCGCAGCGGACATTCCCGCGCCGGCCAATATTCTTGCACCGCGCCAAAACTCGGCCGGGCTCAACCTGAATAACCGCGATGAAACCGATTCATTACTCGCAGGTTTAGAGCGCTGGAAATCTCACCAGTGGCAAGCTCGCCCTCAGGTGAGAATCAGCAGTCTGACCACTTATCAGCCGGATATCGTAGTGGGCTGCCCCTTCTCTGCACACGACAAAGTGGGTCTGGTGCAATGGACGCACCCAGACGATGTGTACGCCATTATTGATACTGCCCAACGCGCCTTTACTCATTGGAACAACGAACCGCGTCCTGCGTTTGCCGCCCAACGAAAAACCTGGCTGCTGACCCTGGCTGATTTACTCGAAACCCACCGACATGAGTTGATCATGTTATGTGTGCGTGAGGCTGGTAAAACCCTGCAGGACGCCCTGGATGAGATTCGCGAAGCCGTCGATTTTTGTCGCTATTATTCGGGCTTTGTTGATGAAGGTTTTGCCGAGCCAATAGCCCTGCCCGGCCCGACCGGCGAATTAAACCAATTGCACTATGAAGGTCGCGGTGTGTGGTTTTGTATCAGCCCCTGGAATTTCCCGTTGGCGATATTTATCGGTCAGATCAGCGCAGCACTCGCCGCTGGCAATGCCGTCATCGCCAAACCTGCAGAAGCCACCAGTCTGATTGCCTCACGTGCTGTTGAACTTGCTTATTCTGCGGGCGTACCACAAGAATTACTGCAGTGTGTACCGGGGGCTGGCCCGATACTGGGCGATGTATTCTGCAACGATGCTCGCATTGCTGGCGTAGCCTTTACAGGCTCTCATAAAACAGCCCATAAAATCGCGATGGATCTCGCCCATCGTCGTGGCCCCATCGCGACATTTATTGCCGAAACCGGAGGTCAGAATGCGATGATCGTTGACTCGACCGCACTGCCTGAGCAAGTCGTTAAAGACGTCTTACGCTCTGCCTTTGGCAGTGCCGGGCAACGTTGCTCAGCATTGCGAGCCTTGTATCTGCAATCCGATATTGCCGATGAAGTCATCCGCTTATTAAAAGGCGCTATGAATGAGTTAGTGGTAGGAAATCCAGGCGATGTATCAACCGATGTCGGTCCGCTGATTTCGATGCAAGCAAAGAACAGTATGCTTGCTCATATCCGCCATTTAAAAAGTCATGGCGAGCTGTTGGCTCAAGTCGATAACATTCCCGAAGAAGGTTTCTTTTTAGCCCCCGTTGCGTACGAGATTGGATCAATTTCAGAACTGGACGACGAGCACTTCGGGCCGATCCTGCATGTCATCCGTTACCAGAATGCTGACCTGCCGAAAGTTATTGAAGATATTAATAACACGGGATTCGGTCTGACCTTGTCTGTGCATTCCCGCAATCCTGAAGTGTCGGGCTTTATTGCGCGCACCTCTCGCGTAGGCAACGTATATATTAATCGCGATCAGATCGGCGCCGTGGTGGGTGTACAGCCCTTTGGCGGCCTGGGTCGCTCAGGCACTGGCCCGAAAGCGGGTGGGCCCGATTATGTAAAACGTTTTGCCTGCGAACGTACTGTCAGTGTTAACACCAGTGCGATTGGTGGTAACGCTGAGCTGTTGCGGAAAAAGAATCAAAGCTGAAGCAGCAGGTAGGATTACTGACGATAAAGCTCTTTGTCGTCAGTAAAGATTTTATCGCCCACGTTTTCAGCCTGCTTAAGCGCCTTCAGAGAGCTGGAACGGAACTCGCGTGAATACAGCACAGCGGTAATTAATGCTGCGGTGCCCATAAACACCCACTCAGAGACAAACCAGCTCAGTGCGGCCATCGAAAAGTAGAAGGCTCTCAGCCCGTTGTTGTAACTGTGACTGGCCTGATCAATCACTTTTGCACTGTATAGCGCCATACTGCGACGATCACCGGGAGTCACCGAATTGTCGTCAGGCATAGGTGCAGCGCCCACTAAAACCGAGGCAAAACCAAACTGACGCATTGACCAGGTAAAGGTGAAGTAGGCGTAGATAAAGATGACTACCAGCACTGCCAGTTTAAACTCAAGCTCGGTCAGTGAATCGCCTTCAACAAACGAGACGGTACTGAGCATAGCGCTGATTTTATCGGTTGCGGTCAGTGCGGTAAGGAGACCGGCAATGATCAGCACGCATGATGAAGCAAAGAAGTTTACGTTACGCTCGATATTTGCCAGAAGCGCTGCATCCCCAACACGTATCTCGCGCTTGAGCATGCGCCGCATCCAGTTAATACGATGCACGTGCAGCACCGACGACAAAGACGCAGAACGCTTAGCCCGATAGTGAGCAAATTTAGCGTAACCAAACCAGCAGAAGATTAACCAGCCGAGGCTGATAAAATTCAACATGCCTATTTCTGCAAACCCTGCCATTTGAGCTGTGCTCCCTTGTCTTGAGGTAGGTTCTGAACCCTACAGCAGAGATACCAGGTAACGAATACGTTCGTCGGATAGCTGGCGGTAATCAAAGTACGGGCACACAATCACACCGGTATCATTGATCGCAAATCTGCTGTCGAGCCATTTTGCACCATTCGTTTTGAAAAATCCGCATTCTTCAGCGAACTGCTTGCCCATCAAAATAATCTGACTGGCTGGCGCCTCGCTACCAGGAGCCCCGTAACAAGGCGCTCCATAACAGAGAGCAACCTGGCTTCCCGGCTGGAGCATCAGGGAGTCGCGGTAATCCTGCCAGGAACTGAAATCCTCGGTACCGTCAAATTTCAGTTCATACAGAAACTTGGCAAAGACATTAAAAATTTTTCGCCAGTGATTACCTTCGTGCGAATTGATCTGAGCAATGTCACCGTCTGCCAGAGGCATGACATCGCCCGGATAAGCGAAGGGTTCGAGCGACGGTCGGTTAGCAAGGTATACCCGCAATGTCGCCTGCGGGTCACCTAAGCCGACATCATCAGCAAGCGCTCTGGTCATATCAGGACGGTTCAAACCAATGCCTAGTACGATTAGCAAAAGCAACCAGCGAGAGCATCACAGGAACTTCAACCAGAACACCTACAACCGTAGCCAGTGCAGCACCCGAATTCAGGCCGAATAAGGCAATCGCGACCGCAACCGCAAGCTCAAAGAAATTACTCGTACCGATCATACAAGCAGGTGCAGCGACGTTGTGCTTAAGCTTCAGACGGATCGCAATAAAGTAGGTAATCGCGAAAATACCGTAGGTCTGAATCAGCAGAGGAATGGCGATCAGCAGCATATCCAGAGGATTCTCAACGATGCGCGGCGCCTGCAAGCCAAACAGAATAAGTACGGTCGCAAGTAAACCGATAATAGACAGCGGCTTTAAGGTTTCAGATAAGCGTGCCACACCGTCAGCGCCCAGCGCTTTACGGGTAATAACGCCAGCGATTAACGGCAATACCACATACAAGGCGACTGAGATCAGCAGTGTTTCCCACGGGACTTCAATATCGGAGACGCCGAGCAGGAAACCCGCAATCGGTGCAAATGCAAAAATCATAATGACGTCGTTCACCGATACCTGCAGCAGGGTGTAGTTCGCATCGCCGCGTGTCAGGTGGCTCCAGACAAATACCATGGCTGTGCATGGCGCAACGCCTAACAGAATCATGCCTGCGATGTATTCCTGTGCGGTGGCAGGTGACACCAGATCCGCAAATATGTGATGAAAGAACAACCAGCCCAGTGCCGCCATGGTAAATGGTTTAACCAGCCAGTTAATCACCAGTGTGAGCGCAAGACCTTGTGGCTGTTTAGTGACGTCTTTGATCGATGCAAAATCGACTTGCATCATCATCGGATAAATCATCAACCAGATGAGTACCGCAATCGGCAGGTTAACATTCGCAACCTCAGCATCAGCTACTACCTGAAATACCTCGGGCATAAAAAGACCGGCACCGATACCTGCAATAATGGCAAGCCCGACCCAGACAGAAAGATAACGTTCGAAAATACCCATCAGGAAAAACGCTCCGGTGTGAGAAGCTGCCCGATCGCGGCTTCGAGTGATTCTTTATCAGTAAGCTCATTCAATGATGCAGAAGCCAGTTGAGACAGGCGCTGCTGCATCATCTCCCCTACTTCTCTGAACATGCCTTGCTGCATGTCTTCTGTTGGTAGTTTTGATGGATCAGGTAAGCCCCAGTGTACCCGTGCTGCATTGCCAAACCAGACCGGACAGGTTTCGCCCGCTGCGCTGTCACACACGGTGATCACCACATCAGGAGCAAAGCTTTCGTGGTCATCCCAGCTCTGGCTGACAAGACCTTCAGTGGAAATATTCTGGCTTTCGAGGTATTTCAATGTGCCCGGAAACACGACACCTGCAGGCTGGCTACCGGCGCTTCGGACATCAATTCTGCCCTCAGAAATATGACGCGTCAGTGCTTCAGCGAGGATGCTGCGACAACGGTTGTGGGTACAGATAAAAAGTATTTTCATAAGTCAGACGTCAGCAGCACGCTGACGGTTCTCCAGGGGTGAGCGTTATTCCGGGGGTGGATTCCATTACGGACTCGATGACGACAGGTGCCAGCGCGTTGATGGTCTGATCTACCCACGCAGGTAGCTGAGGTACTAAGGAGTAGTAAACCCACTGGCCGCGACGCTCGGTCTCGACCAGACCGGCTTCGCGTAAAATCGCCAGATGCCGGGATACTTTGGGTTGGCTGAGTTGCAGTATCTCCATCAGGTCACAGACGCACCTTGGCCCTGATTTCATTGCAATCACTGAGGTCAGCCGTGTTTCATCGGCGAGCAGTTTCATGAGTTCAACGGGTGTCATTGTTTTTAAGCCTTCTATTTCGACTCGTAGCCTTTACCAGAAGTTGCCAGCCAATACATACGCCAAACCATATATATGTTTTTCCGTATATGCAAACTTTACCTCTGCCAAACGGCCGGATTGCCCCTTTTTCAAGTAACTAAAAGGCTGCTAGTGTTATCTCATCTTTCTCAAACCCTCTTTTGACTGAGCTTAAGGAGCGATACATGCCACGCGGTAAGTATGACGTCATTATTTTTGGTGCCACTTCGTTTGTGGGTGGAATTCTCACCCGCTACATCGCTGCGCAATACGGCTGGAACAAAGATCTGAAATGGGCAATTGCTGGCCGTTCTGAGCGTAAGCTTCAGCAGGTACGCGGCACACTGGCGCCGATTCTCGGTGACGATGCCGGAGACGTTGAATACATCATTGCCGACGCAGCCGACGAAGCCAGCCTCACCGAGCTTTGCGACTCAACCCGCGTGGTGGTGTCTACTGTGGGCCCTTACGCTCTGTATGGAGAACCACTGGTAAAAGCCTGTGTTGACGCTGGCATTGACTACTGCGACCTCACCGGTGAACCACAGTGGATTAAACGTATGCTGGATAAATACGAGTCGCAGGCGGTAGAAACCGGCGCACGTATCGTTCACTGCTGTGGTTTTGATTCCATTCCATCAGATATGGGCGTGCGCCACCTGCAAGAGCTTGCTAAAGAAAAAGTCGGCCACACCGTCAGCAAAGTTGAGATGCGTGTTAAGGCGGCCAAAGGCGGGATGTCAGGCGGCACCATCGCAAGTATGCTGCAACTGACCAAAGAGGTAATGGCAAACCCATCACTGAAAAAAGAACTCGCCAACCCCTACTCGCTGTGTCCGCCGGATCATGGTTTCCGCGCGAAACAGCCTGATATCAAGGGTGCCTTCTTTGATCGTGCTTCGAATGCCTGGGGTATGCCTTTCATTATGGCGGCGATTAACACCCGAGTGGTTCATCGCACCAATGCGTTACTCGAAAAAGAATACGGTGAGCGCTTCCTTTATAACGAGGGCATGCTGACAGGCAAAGGCGCCAAAGGTCGTCGCATGGCCAAAGCCATGACACTCGGACTGGGTGCTTTTATCGTGGGTGCCGCCATCAAGCCAACCCGTGCTTTACTGGAAAAATTCGTTCTGCCTAAACCAGGCCAGGGACCATCTCCTAAAGAGCAGGAAAGCGGTTACTTTGATATCCGTTTCTACGGCTACGATAAAGATTACAAGCACGGCAAAGAACCCGTGATTGCTACCAAAGTGACCGGCGACAAAGATCCGGGCTACGGCTTCACCGGCAAAATGCTGGGCGAAGCGGCTGTTTGCCTGGCACTCGACTACCACAACCGTGGTAAAAAACGCTGGGGCAAAGGTGGCTTCTGGACGCCGGGTTCTCTGTTTGGTGAAGTCTTTATGGAGCGCCTTCAGAAGAACGCCAATATGACGTTTGAAGACATCACGCCGGCGGAGTCCGCCGACGAGAAAGCGGCGTAAGAATTACGCCACAGGCCCAGAGTGTTCTATATGTCGTGCTCTGGGTCTGATTCCGGTCCATGCTCAGGATCATTCGCCGCTTCCATGGCAAAAAGTCTCAGAGCAATATCATCTCGGTTGCTCTGGAGTTCACGCAGGGCACTATCAAGCAGACTCTGATCATCGTCACCAGGACGCTCGGACGATTGGTGATCAAGTGCCATCAGAATATCCTGAAGTTGTGTTTCGATTCTGCGCAGACGTTGTTCGATACGATGTTCCTCACTGTTTCTATGTTTCATAACCTCTCCTTAGTGGGAGAATACCCAACAAGGTAATTGTTATGACTAAGAAATGAGCAACAGGTTCAGTGCTTTCAGCCTGAAACTGTCTGGAATCTAATGAGAGACTAATTGGAAACTACAGGAAATGCCAACGTACCCCAGTCTTCATGCGGGTGCTCAAGCATGATGTTCAGAACGACAGGCAAAAGTGTCATCAGCAGACTTGAGCCGGTTTCGACCTGCTCACGGTTCACACGACTGTTGAAGGTCGCGCCACCGCCAATCACCTGCTCCTGCAGTACACTGAGACGCTCAAGCGTCAGTGCCAGCAACTCAGGGACCTTCTTTCGGCTAAGACAGTTCAATGCTTCGACCGATGAGCGTTCAAAGCGCTCTTTCCAATCGCTTTCTGCGGTTGGATTCACCGCAACCTGACGCTGTGCTTCCCAGAACGGGCCATACACAAACTGGTTTTTGAGCAAGGCTTTTACTGAACCAGAGTACTGGTGCCAGAGCATTTCGTAGATGGCTTGTTCTTTGTCGAGGGAGACCAACTGTTCGATCAGTTTCAGGAAGCTGCTGTTACCCGGCTGGCTTTCGTCCGTCAGGCAACAGGCACTGAGAGAAATCCACGCTGTGATGAATTGCAGGTCTGCATTGCCCTGCTGCTCCTGGGCTGCACGCCACCAGCTGATTGCACGGTGAAGGCGCGTCGAGTGCTCTTCGTTAAACAGATCTCTCTGTGCACGCAAACGCTCGTGCAATTCATCGGGTGTCATGCAGCTTCCTTACGGGTATCAATT
Source organism: Thalassolituus sp. UBA675 (assembly GCF_002297765.1). Classification (NCBI taxonomy): domain Bacteria; kingdom Pseudomonadati; phylum Pseudomonadota; class Gammaproteobacteria; order Oceanospirillales; family Oceanospirillaceae; genus Thalassolituus; species Thalassolituus sp. UBA675. The sequence goes on along the minus strand of NZ_DBNJ01000026.1, from coordinate 259,513 downwards.
AATGACAGCAGTCGGAATGATCGTCAAAGTCGATGGCCAGATACAGCTTCGCTTCAGGAAACGCCGTTGGGTACGCAACGTAGTAATGCGTTTCTTCGTCGACCGGCCACCAGCAGGAAGCCGCGCGAGGGACTTCGCTCAGGTCGACACGCTCAACACTGTAGGCCAGGTTGTATTGCTCGGCTTCCGGAAAGTCTTCAAGAAATTCTTTCGGTAACCCTTCAACGGCGGTATCGAGTTTGTTTTCTTCGTTTAATCCCTGAAGTTTTTTCGTCCACTCAGGGTTCTGGCTGCACTCAACCAGAAACTCAGCAAGATAACGGCTGTGGTGCTTTTTTAAAATACGCGGTTTCATAGTGAATCCTTATTTGAATCCCTGAAGGTGACTTACCAAGGTAACGGCTGGCCATTAGAGTGCCAGAAGCTACCTGTTGTTTCGAGGGTCAGGTCGTCAATGCGGGCGGCAATACCTTCTGCGGCCTGCTCTGGCGAGATATCGCCGTTAAACCCAACCATACGTGTCTGTACGAAACCCGGATGAATCTGAGCCACCATTACGCCGTGCTCTTTCAGATCATTCGCGAGGCTTTTACCGATAGCATTGACCGCCGCTTTTGAAGCACGATAGCCGTAGTACGCGCCTGAGGTATTGTCCTCGATTGAACCCATACGGCTGGTGATATTCGCAATCTTAGTGCCTTCAGCCATTAACGGCAGGAGCTCACGGGTCACCATTAGTGGAGCAATGGCATTCACTTCGAACTGTGCGCGAATGCGATCACTGTCGAGATCGTGCAGAGTCTCGTTAGTGAATAAGCCTGCGTTGTTGATCAATACGTCGATGGGATCATCGAGAATCCGGTCCAGTACCATGGCAATGCCCGGCAGTTGCTCTTCATTCGTAATATCGATGTCTGACAGCACCTGATCGGCGATCTCTTCGATCTCGTCGTTGGTTTCGCGACAAACCGCTGTAACTGAGTCACCGCGCGCTTCGTAAAGCTTCGCCAATGCCAGTCCAATTCCCCGGTTTGCCCCAGTAATTACGATGTTTGCCATGATCAGCCCTTCCACAATTTGATAGACGCAAGTCTAACGATTCTGGAATCGCACGTCTTCCCTACTGATACTTTGCAAGCGAAATACAGAAACCTGTATTCAGGTACAATTTAACGGCAATAAAAAAACCGCGCCGAGGCGCGGTTTTTTACTTACTCAGAATCTGATCTGTATCAAGCGACAGATGCCTTATATTCAGCCATCAGAGACTTAATACGCTGGCTCTGTTCGTGCAGTTGCTCTTCGAGTTCGTGGTACTGCTGACGAATCGCGTTCTTTTCCCACTTCTCTTTGAGCTGCTTGCGCGTCTCATCGAGTTTTTCGCTCTGTGCTTCTGCCCATTCATTCAGCATGGCGTGGTACTTCTCGTATTCTTTCTCGAGCAGTTCAGTCCACTTCTCAGAATTTTCAGCTTTCGCAAGCTTCTCCTGAGCGCGTTTAAATTGCATCTTCACCATGGCACGACGGATTTTAAAATCCGGAACCGTGCGCAGATTGCTGGTCAGACCCACGTATGAGCAACCTTTAATGAACCACTTGGTTGGGTCCCAGTGGAACCAGCGGATACCGTTACGGTAGTCAGTCTGGAAGATGTGGTGATAGTTGTGATAACCCTCACCATGCGTCAGGAATGCGAAGAATGCATTGTCACGCGCTGTGTTTTCATCCGTGTACGGCTGAGAGCCCCACTTGTGAGCAATCGAGTTGATGAAAAAGGTTACGTGGTGAGTCGTCACGATGCGCAGGAAGCCCGCCAGAAGCAGCATGCCCCATACATCACCGAAGATCAGGCCCAGTGCCAGCGGTACACCAATGTTCATCGCAAACACGATAGGCACATAGTACTTGTACTGCCACATAACGATTGGGTCTTTCATCAGATTCTTCACGTTGGCGAAATCTACGCGACCACTTGGGTATTCGCGAATCATCCAACCCATGTGAGAGAACCACAAACCGCGCTTCGCAGAGTACGGGTCTTTATCCACGTCGTCACAGTGACGGTGGTGTACACGGTGGCCAGAACACCAGTCGAGGATGGTGTTCTCGAGCGCTGCCGCACCCCACAGCGCATACCAGACACGCAGAATCGGGTGGGCATCATAAGCATTATGAGACCAAAGACGGTGGTAACCGCCAGTAATCGCCATGCCGGTAATCCAGGTCAGCACCAGGTAGGAGACCCAGGTTGAAGTTTCGTAGCCATAGGTCATGCCGTACCAAGGTACGAGTGTGACGGCAACGCCTGTCGTCACGATGAACATGATGGTCGCCGTCCAGTTAATGGGGGCTTTTTCTTTCTGTACTGATTTACTCATAGACAACTCAGTTGGTTTACGTCAGTTACTCTACGCAGTGTAGCGATGGAGCATTACACTGTTGCGACATGATACCGGAATTAGTCAGTTATGGATGTCCTGAATCCGGTGTTAAGTCATTGTTTAGTGTAAATATGGCGTCAGATTGGCCCAGTTCAAATAACTCTTTCCATTTAATCAACAGTTCAAGGCCCGAATGCACAACAACAGTGCCATTTGCGGACATAAAAAAACCGCGCCGAAGCGCGGTTCTCTTTACGGCAACTGGTAATCAGCCACCGAAGTCATCAAGCATGATGTTCTCGGGTTCAACACCCATGTTTTCCAGCATGCTGATCACCGACTGGTTCATGATTGGCGGCCCACACATGTAGAACTCGCAATCTTCCGGTGCCGGGTGATCCTTCAGGTACTCTTCATACAGTACGTTATGGATGAAGCCGGTCAGACCTTCCCAGTTATCTTCTGGCTGAGGGTCAGACATAGCAACGTGCCATTCGAAGTTGTCGTTCTCTTCGGCAAGCTGATCGTATTCATCCTGATAGAAGAGTTCACGCAGCGAGCGTGCACCGTACCAGAAGCTGATCTTACGCTTAGAGTTCAGACGCTTCAGCTGATCGAAGATGTGTGAACGCATTGGCGCCATACCAGCACCACCGCCCACGAACACCATTTCAGCGTCAGTATCTTTCGCGAAGAATTCACCGAATGGACCGTATACCGTCACTTTGTCGCCTGGCTTCAGGTTGAAGACGTAAGACGACATGATGCCCGGGTTAATGCCTTTGCTGCCCGGAGGCGGCGTAGCAATACGGATGTTGAACTTAACAACGCCCTTCTCTTCCGGATAGTTCGCCATCGAGTAAGCACGGATGGTGTCTTCTTTGTTGACCGCTTTCAGATCGAAGAAGCCGAAACGCTCCCAGTCACCGCGGTACTCTTCTTCGATGTCGAAGTCAGAGAAGTTAATCTCGTACGGAGGACACTCAAGCTGAACGTAACCGCCGGCACGGAAGTCAACGTTCTCCCCCTCAGGCAGTTCAAGCGTCAGCTCCTTAATAAAGGTCGCAACGTTCGGGTTAGATACAACCGTGGTTTCCCACTTCTTAACACCGAAGACCTCTTCAGGAACTTCCACTTCCATATCCTGCTTAACCGGTGCCTGACAAGACAGACGCCAGCCTTCACGGGCTTCACCCTTAGTGAAGTGCGACGCTTCTGTAGGCAGCATTTCACCACCACCAGATTTCACGATGCACTTACACTGCGCACAGGTACCGCCACCGCCACAGGCTGATGACAGGAAGATATTATTGGCTGCCAGTGTGTTCAGCAGCTTGCCACCGGCTTCTGTTTCAACGGTACGCTCACCGTTCACCAGGATTTTTACCTTACCGGAGTTAACCAGCTTGCTGCGAGCACCCAGGATGATGAACACCAGTGACAGTACAATCACGGTGAACATCACAACGCCGAGTATGATTTCTATATCCACAACCGACTCCTTACAGTGATACGCCAGAGAATGACATGAAGCCAAGAGACATCAGGCCAACCGTCATAAAGGTAATACCCAGACCTTCAAGGCCTGCCGGTACGTCGCTGTACTTCAGCTTCTCACGGATACCTGCCAGTGCAGTAATCGCCAGTGCCCAACCGACACCTGCGCCCACACCGTAGACCGTTGATTCACCAAAGCTGTAGTCACGCTCAACCATGAAGAGTGATGCACCGAGAATCGCACAGTTCACCGTAATCAACGGCAGGAATACACCCAGCGCGTTGTACAGTGATGGGAAGTACTTATCGAGCACCATCTCAAGGATCTGAACCATCGCCGCGATAACGCCGATGTAGGTCAGCAGACCCAGGAAGCTGAGGTCGACCTGAGCAAACTCTTCACCGGCCCACGCCAGCGCACCTTCTTTCAGAAGGTAGGTATAGATCAGGTTGTTAACCGGCACGGTAATCGCGAGTACAACAACAACCGCGATACCGAGACCGAGAGACGTCTGAATCTTCTTCGAGATCGCGAGGAAGGTACACATCCCCAGGAAGAAGGCCAGCGCCATATTTTCAACAAAGACTGCCTTAACCAGCAGGCTGATATAGTGTTCCATCAGTGACCTCCGCTGTGTTCAGTGTTTGGCAGAATTTTAAATTCAGACTCTTCCACCTGATCTTTCTTCCAGGTACGCAGTACCCAGATGAAACCACCGATGATGAAGAAGGCTGAAGGTGGCAGCAGCAGCAGACCGTTAGACTGATACCAGCCACCGTCGGTGACCAGAGGCAGAATCTCGAAGCCCAGCAGCTTACCCGCACCAAAGAGTTCACGAATCACCGCAACCGTGATCAGTACCACCGAGTAACCAAGGCCGTTACCAATACCGTCGAAGAAGCTCAGAACCGGGCCATTTTTCATAGCGAAGGCTTCTGCGCGACCCATTACGATACAGTTGGTGATGATCAGACCAACGAATACCGACAGCTGCTTACTGATTTCATAAGCGAAGGCTTTCAGTACCTGGTCTACCACGATTACCAGCGAGGCAATGATGGTCATCTGTACGATAATACGGATGTTGTTCGGAATGTGATTCCGGATCAGTGCGATACCTGTGTTAGACAACGCCGTTACCGAAGTCAGTGCCAGACACATTACCAGTGTCACCTGCAGACTTGTGGTTACCGCCAGTGCAGAACAGATACCAAGGATCTGTACGGCAATCGGGTTCTTACTGAAGAGCGGTTCAGTCAGAACAGTTTTAATCTGTGACATCTCAGGCTCCCTGTTCTTTCAGTTTGGTTAGCAGACTGCCGAAAGCACGGTCGCCTACCCAGAAACGCACGAGGCTGCTTACACCACGGCTTGTCAGAGTAGCACCAGAGAGTCCATCGACCTGATATGGGTTACCCGGCTCCGCAGGCCCCTTCACAACTTTGATAGCAACGTCGCCGCTGTCGTCGTAAACCTCTTTACCTTCCCAGATCGCTTTCCACGATGGGTTGTCGACTTCACCACCCAGTCCTGGTGTTTCTGCGTGAGAGTAGAAACCCAGACCAACGATGGTATCCATGTCGCCTTTCAGTGCGATAAAGCCGTACAGCGTCGACCACAGACCGTAGCCGTGAATCGGAAGAATGATCTTCTCGATTTCACCGTTGTTTTCGATCATGTAGATTTCAGCGTACTTTTCCATGCGCTTAATGCTGGCCGGATCTTCATCACCAGACAGAGGCTTGGACAATTCAGGCGTTTTAGAGGCTTTACGCTGATCGTACTTCTGCGGATCAAGACCGGCGGCCTTGATTTCAGCCAGCTCGGCTTCCGTCGCAAAACGACCTTCTTCAAGATTCACGATACGGGTCGTGATTTTCTTGAACTGCTCTTCAACGCTCACGCCTGGCTGCAACATACCTGCAGCTGCCAGAACGTTTTTCTTTTTGTCTTCAACTTTGTTCGCAACCTGCAGAGGTTTCAGTGAAACCGCCGCACCTGCAACAATGATTGCACACACCAGACACAGCAGAACTGCAACGATGAGTGTCTTCTGGATGCTGTCGTTATTAGCTGACACGTGCCACCCTCCGTTTAACGTTTGCCTGAACCACAAAATGGTCAATCAGTGGTGAGAACAGGTTAGCGAACAGAATCGCCAGCATCATGCCCTCTGGGTAGGCTGGGTTGATCACACGGATCATCACTACCATCACACCGATCAGTGCACCGAAGAACCACTTACCTTTGTTGGTCATTGAGGCAGATACTGGGTCGGTTGCCATAAAGAACATACCAAACGCGAAACCACCAACAACCAGATGCCAGTACCAAGGCATAGCAAACAGTGGGTTGGTATCAGAACCAACGGCATTCAGCAGCAGCGTCATTGCCACCATACCGATCATCACACCGGCGACGATACGCCATGCAGCAATGTTCATCACCAGCAGTACTGCACCACCGATCATAATGGCCAGTGTGCTTACTTCACCCATGGAGCCCGGTACGAAACCAAGGAACGCGTCCATCCAGGTGATACCAGATTCAACAACGTTCTGAACGCCGCCCTCAGCCGCCAGACCCAGTGCAGTTGCACCTGTGTAGCCATCGGCTGCAGTCCATACTGCGTTACCTGACATCTGAGCCGGGTATGCGAAGAACAGGAAAGCACGACCCGTCAGTGCTGGGTTCAGGAAGTTTTTACCTGTACCACCGAAGATCTCTTTACCGATCACAACACCGAAGGAAATACCCAGAGCAACCTGCCAAAGCGGGATCGTTGGCGGTAAGGTCAGAGCAAACAGCACCGAGGTTACGAAGAAGCCTTCGTTCACTTCGTGTTTGCGGATAGTCGCGAACAGGACTTCCCAGAAGCCACCTACGATAAAGGTAACGGCATAAACCGGCAGGAAGTAAGCCGCACCAAAGACCATATTATCCCAGAGGCTGGAAGCGTCATGTGCTCCACCGCCAAGCATAGCGATGAGCATTTCACGCCAGCCTTCAAGCGGCGTTCCAGCACCGGCTGCGATGGCGTCGTTCGCCTGCAGGCCAATGTTGTACATACCGAAGAACATCGCCGGGAAGGTACATACCCAAACGGTAATCATGATGCGCTTAAGGTCGATACCATCACGCACATGAGCAGTGTTATTGGTCACGCTTGGAGGCGAATACAGACCTGTATCAATTGCCTCATAAAGCGGATACATCTTCTCAAGCTTGCCACCTTTCAAAAAGTGAGGCTCGAGGCTGTCGAGCATACTACGCAGGCCCATAATTAACCCTCCGCTTCAATTCTGGTGAGGTTCTTACGCAGAATTGGACCGTATTCGTACTTACCTGGGCAGACGAAACTGCACAGTGCGAGGTCCTCTTCATCCAGCTCCAGTGCCCCCAGAGCAATGGCACTTTCCATGTCCTCAACGATCAGCGCGCGCAGCAGCTGAGTTGGCAGAACATCAAGTGGCATAATGCGTTCGTACGTACCGATCGGCACCATAGCCCGCTCAGAGCCATTCGTGGTCGTGGTGAAGTCGAACATCTTCTTCATCAGCTTGGTAACGTAGATCGGCATCGCAGAGAAGCGATCAAAACCTGGACGCAGATAGTGCAGCATCGGACGCTCACGGCCCTCTTCCAGCACGGATACCTGGGTGTGGTAACGACCAAGGAAGGCAAGATCACCGGCAGCGTTGCGGCCACCGAATACAGAACCAGAAATAATACGGTTCTCGCCGTCTTTCAGCTCACCCTTAGTCAGCTCGGCAAGAGAAGCACCAACCTGAGTGCGAACCAGACGCGGGTTCTTCACCTGAGGGCCAGCCAACGCAATAACGCAATCCGTATTCAGCTTACCCGTAGTAAACAACTTACCGATCGCAATCACGTCCTGGTAACCAATGCTCCAGACGGTACGGCTTTCACTCACTGGATGCAGAAAATGAACATGCGTACCCGTCAGGCCCGCTGGGTGCGGACCACCAAATTCTTCAGCCTGCTCAACACCCGCGCTTGGTACAGACGCGCCCGGTGCTTTACACACGTAGGTTTTACCATCAGTGAGGCGACTGATGATCGTAACACCTTGCTTGTAGGCTTCGGCATCGGCACTGATCACAACCTGAGGATCAGCGGCCAGAGGATTCGTATCCATCGCATTGATAAAGATGGCCTCTGGGCGGCTACCCAGTTCTGGCACCTTAGAGAAAGGACGGGTACGCAACGTGGTCCACAGACCCGATGCCACCAGATTCTTCTCGATGTCGCCTGCACTCAGAGTAGCAAGCTTGTCAGCTGGATAACTGTCGAAGGTTTCTTCGTCGTTGCCATCAATCTCTATAACGACGGAGAGGAGTACACGGCGTTCGCCGCGGTTGATGGCTTTTACCACACCAGAGGCCGGGGCGACGTACTGAACGCCATCGGTCTTCTTGTCAGTAAATACCACCTGGCCTTTCTTGACTCGATCACCTTCCTGAACAGCCATCGTTGGCTTCATACCAACGAAGTCCGGACCGACTACGGCTACCTGAGTAACCTTAGGACCGTCCGAAATTTTCTGTTCAGGGCTACCGGTGATTGGTAAGTCGAGACCTTTTTTAATGTTGATCATATGCCTCGCCTAATCACGTTTGGATTCTGTCTTCCTCAGGCGTACAGAAATACACTTTGAGGTATCGGGTACCACAAAGCGTAGATTCACGCACGGACCTGTGCGGAGACTACCCATTTCCCAAGTAAAAAATCGCGCTAAGTATAATGACGCAACTGACTTTTATCCACTGACGTTACGGTCAATCTCACACTAATGGATAATGCCAGCCACGCCCGTACTGGTTTTGTATAAATTCTAGACAAAAAAAAGCCGCTGTCAGACGACAACGGCTTTTTTCTTTTCCGGCTTAACCGCGAGACGGGTAAGTCGGGTACTCAACGCCGCATACCTGCTGCGCGATGCGAACCACCTGACGGCTGTAGCCGTACTCGTTATCGTACCAAACGTAGAGGTTTACACGATTGCCGTTAACAATAGTCGCTTTGGCATCAACGATACCTGCGTGGCTGTTGCCAACGAAGTCAGTTGATACAACCTCTGGAGAGTTAACCCAGTCGATCTGCTTCTGCACAGATGAGTGCAGCGCCTGATCACGCAGGAAGTCGTTAACTTCTTCAGCGCTGGTTTCTTTCTTCAGGTTCAGAGACAGGATCGCCATAGAAACGTTTGGCGTTGGTACACGGATCGCGTTACCGCTCAGCAGACCTTTCAGTTCTGGCAGTGCTTTCGCTACTGCGCTTGCTGCGCCTGTTTCAGTGATTACCATGTTCAGCGGAGCAGAACGGCCACGACGGTCACCTTTGTGGTAGTTGTCGATCAGGTTCTGGTCGTTGGTGTAGGAGTGAACAGTTTCAACGTGACCGTTCTCGATACCGTACTGGTCGTTCATCACTTTCAGTACTGGCGTAATCGCATTGGTAGTACATGATGCTGCAGACAGGATCTTGTCAGATGCATCGATGTCTTTGTTGTTGATACCGTAAACGATGTTTTTCAGGTCGCCTTTGCCTGGAGCAGTCAGCAGTACGCGCGCGGTGCCTTTTGCTTCAAGGTGCTGAGCAAGGCCAGCTTCGTCACGCCATACACCAGTGTTATCGATAACCAGAGCGTTCTCGATACCGAATTCGGTGTAATCAATCTCAGCCGGGTTGTTGGCGTAGATGATTTTGATGTAAGTGCCGTTCGCGATGATGGCTTCGTTTTCGTGGTCGATGCTGATAGAACCACGGAAAGTACCGTGTACAGAGTCACGACGCAGCAGTGATGCACGCTTAACCAGGTCATCACCTTTACCACGACGAACAACGATCGCGCGCAGACGCAGGCCGTTACCGCCACCTTCTTTCTCGATCAGGATACGAGCCAGCAGACGACCGATACGACCGAAACCGTACAGAACAACGTCACGGTTTTCGCTGTCACCCGCTTCGCCGTTCAGGCTAGCCAATTCTTCAGCCAGGAATTCTTTAACGTCTTTGCCGTTACCTTCGGTGCGATATTTAACCGCCAGCTTACCCAGATCGATGTGCGCCTGAGCAACGTCCATCTCGGTCAGAGCCTGCAGCAGAGGATAGGTATCCTGAACTGACAGTTCTTCGTTTTCCATGTGACGGACAAAACGGTGCGCTTTCAGGAGCTCAATGACTGAGCGATTAATGACCGGACGGCCGTAGATAGAAGAAACGATGCTTTTCTGGCGGTACAGGGTACCAATCAGAGGAATCATTGACTCGGCGATGGCTTCACGGTCCATCCAGTCCTGTAAACAGGCGTCGCGCTGGTCTTTGCTCACGGGGTCACCTTACAAAGAAGTTAATTTAAGAGGAAAAATCGGGGCGGTATTATGCCGATTTTCGAGGCTGCCGACAAATCTTTCGCAGGCGCCGTGCCGGCGCGATTTCATTCGGTTAACAGTGCCCGGTGCTTTGGGTAAACTAGCCGACCTTATTTGCATCGAACACACCGCTCAGGAGCGCGAATGTCCAGCCCTTTACACCCTGAACTCCCCCAACGTGCAGGTGAACGCCGTTTCTGGGGCCAGCTGACGGGTTCTACCCAGGCCATGGCACTCGCCAGTGCTGCGACTGAACACGCGGGGCTGACATTGGTTGTCACCACGGATACCAGCTCGGCGCTGCGCCTCGAAGAAGAGATCCGCTACTTCGCGCCTGATCTTGAGGTCATGCACTTCCCGGACTGGGAGATTCTGGCGTACGACATTTTCTCGCCCCACCAGGACATCATTTCCCAGCGTATTGCGACTCTGAGTCAGCTGCATGATGTCCGCAAGGGCGTGTTGATCATTCCGGTTTCAACCCTGCAGCAGCGACTTCCACCTGCAAGTTTCTATCAGGGCCAGACTTTCGTTCTGGATATCGGCAGTACTTTTGATGTCGACAACACCCGACGTCAACTTGAGAACGCCGGTTATCATTGTGTTGATACCGTGTACGAACACGGTGAATACGCGGTACGCGGCTCGATCATCGACATATTCCCTATGGGGCAGCCACTGCCGTTCCGCATAGAGCTGTTCGACGACGAAATTGAATCACTACGTACCTTCGACCCAGACAACCAGCGCACGCTGGATAAAATTGAGCGGGTCAGGATTTTACCAGCGCGTGAGTTCCCGTTAGATACCACGGCCATCCGCACCTTTAAGGCCCGCTGGTTCGACTTCTTCGAACAGGACCCGAAAGCCTGTAGTGTGTATACCGATGTTGCTCAGGGCATTGCTCCGGCGGGTGTTGAATACTATCTGCCACTGTTCTTCAGTGATGATCTCGGCAACCTGTTTGAACACCTGCCAGCCAATACGCTGGTCATCCATGATGCGGGAATCGAAGACGCTGCCAAACATTTCCGTGACGATGTTGAGGCCCGCTATGAAAGTCGTCGCTACGATATTCAGCGCCCTATCGTGCCACCTGCGCAGCTATTTCTGGCGCACGACGAGTTATTCAGCGCGCTGAACAACTACCCTCGTGTTCAATTGCACGATAAAGAGCTTCCGGAACGCGCGGGCGCCGTGGCATTCGAAACTCAGCCTCTTCCTGATCTCACCGTCGATTCGCGACTGGATCAACCTCTACAGCGTCTGCAGGCATGGCTGTCAGACGCCGAAGGTCAGGTCTTCTTCTGCGCTGAGTCCGCCGGTCGCCGTGAGGCCCTGAAAGAGTTACTGCAACGCATTAAAGTCCTGCCGGATGAATTTGAACGCTGGCCCGATGCCCTGGTGTCGGAGAAGCGCATTCTGATGCTGACTGGCCCACTTGAGGCCGGTGCATCGATGACCGATAGCGGTCGACAGATTCACCTGATCACTGAAAACGAATTATTCGGTCAGCGTATCCGCCAGACCCGCCGCCGCCAGAAGCAGAAAACTGACAGCGATATGGTGATCCGCGACCTGTCAGAGCTGAAGGAAGGCTCGCCGGTGGTTCACCTCGATCATGGTGTCGGGCGCTACACCGGGCTTCAGACACTGGATGCAGGCGGCCAGGTGAATGAGTTCGTTGTGCTGGAATACTCTGGTAACGACAAGCTCTACGTACCGGTATCAAGCCTGCACCTGATTTCCCGTTACGGTGGTGGCGCCGAAGAAACCGCGCCAATGAACAAACTCGGCACCGATAAATGGTCAGCCGCGAAGCGTAAAGCCGCTGAGAAAATTCGGGACACCGCCGCAGAATTGCTTGATATCTACGCCCGCCGTCAGGCGCGTAAAGGCTTTGCTTTTGATGAGCCAGATACCGATTACGAGCGTTTTGCAGCAGGCTTCCCTTACGAAGAAACACCGGATCAGCAGGCAGCCATCGAAGCTGTGATTGGTGATATGTGCTCACCGCGCCCAATGGACCGTCTGGTGTGTGGTGATGTTGGCTTTGGTAAAACCGAAGTTGCCATGCGCGCCGCTTTCATGGCCGTTCAGAGTGGTAAACAGGTCGCCGTACTCGTACCGACTACCCTGCTCGCACAGCAGCATTATCAGAACTTTGCTGACCGCTTTGCCGAGTGGCCGGTCAAAGTCGATGTGCTGTCGCGTTTCAAATCCGCGAAAGAAACTCAGGCCGCACTCGACCGGATGCTTGAAGGTAAAACCGACATTGTGGTCGGCACCCACAAGCTCCTGCAGAAAGACGTGAAATTTGACCACCTTGGTTTGCTGATTATTGATGAAGAACACCGTTTTGGTGTCGCTCAGAAAGAGAAAATCAAAGCTTTAAGGGCAGAGGTCGATATCCTCACCTTAACGGCCACACCGATTCCACGAACGCTGAATATGGCGATGGCGAGTATCCGGGATCTGTCGATCATCGCGACACCACCGGCCAAGCGCTTAAGTGTAAAAACCTTTATCCGCCAGCAGGACGATGCGGTCACCAAAGAAGCGGTTCTGCGGGAAATTCTGCGTGGTGGTCAGGTGTACTACCTGCACAACGAAGTGAAGAGTATCGAGAAAACCGCGCGCGAACTGAGCGAAGCGATTCCTGAGGCGCGCATCGGTGTGGCCCACGGCCAGATGTCAGAGCGCGAGCTGGAAAGCGTGATGAGCGACTTCTACCACAAGCGCTTCAACATGCTGGTGTGTACCACCATCATCGAAACGGGGATCGATATCCCATCGGCAAACACCATCATCATTGAGCGTGCTGATAAGTTTGGTCTGGCGCAGCTTCACCAGCTCCGGGGGCGCGTCGGTCGCTCGCATCACCAGGCGTATGCGTATTTGCTGACACCACCACCGAAGCAGCTCACCAAAGATGCTGAAAAACGTCTGGATGCTATCGGCGCATCCCAGGACCTGGGAGCGGGCTTTATGCTTGCGACGCACGATCTTGAGATTCGTGGCGCTGGTGAACTGTTAGGTGATGAACAGTCGGGTCAGATTGAAACGATTGGCTTCACCCTCTATATGGAAATGCTTGAGCAGGCCGTTAATGCGATTCGCGCAGGCAAAGAGCCTTCAGTTGACCTTGCAGCAACGCACGGCGCCGATGTAAATCTGCATATTCCGGCCTTGATTCCGGATGACTATCTGCCAGATGTGAACAGCCGCCTGACGCTCTACAAGCGCATTGCCAGCGCGAAAGACGATCACCAGCTGAAAGAGCTGCAGGTAGAAATGATCGACCGCTTCGGCCTGTTACCTGAACAGGTTAAGAACCTTTTCCGTATTGCGTCACTCAAATTCAAACTGCAACCGCTGGGTATCGCCCGACTCGATGCCAACGACAGTACGGGCAAAATTGAATTCAGCCGTGATACCGAGATAAATCCATTCACTCTGATCAAGCTGGTGCAGACGCGACCGGATGCCTATAAACTGGACGACGGAAACTCGCTGCGTTTCTACGCGAACATGGAAACACTCGACCAGCGTTTCCGCACTATTGATCAACTTCTGACAGATTTACAGAAGGACCCGAATTCGTGAAGACCCTTTCCGCCCTGCTCTCTGCAGGCCTGACACTGAGCATGCTGCCCAGCGTTGTAAACGCGGCAGAACATTATCGTGTCGAAGTTATGCTGTTCACTTATCTGGACGAAAACAGTGCCCGCGAGGAACACTGGCCCCTCCTGAAGGAGCGCGCAGAGGCGGAAGAAGCTGCAATTGCGGCTGCATTAGAGGAAGACACTGCAGCGACTGCTGAATCAGAGCCAGGTATTGTGAAGTCAGAGGAAGGTACTGCCGGCGACGCCAATTCAGGTGTTCTGCAGGTATCCGCTGACGAATCGTCAGAGCTTAATCCCGACGCTTCAGACGAGATGAACTCCGCCGAAGAAGATACTGACAGCACGCCTCCGGTAACGCTGCTCGACGACCTCGAATTCGCCAACGCCGTTAATCGCTTTGGCTACCGCAGCGATATGAAAGTCGTGTGGCACCAGGCCTGGATCGAAGAACTTCAGGATTCAGCCAACGCCTACGATCACGAAGTAACCGCCAGTTACGAAGAAGAGAACTTCCGCATCGATATCAGCGGTAGCTTCAACCTGTACCGTAGCCGCTACATTCATATCCGCCCGGATCTTGAAGTAGACCAGCTGATCTTCACCATTCCGGCTGATGCACCACTGTCTGGCGAGACTACTGAAAATACCGAAGAAGGCGCCATGACCATGGCCGTCACCTCTGACACCATATCTGACAACATAGGTAACTCAGACGCCCTTCCCGGGGTTGAAGGTCAGATGACGATCCTTCCCCCGGATCAAGGGATCACCAATGAGCCTGTGGCTGAACCTGAGCCAGAATGGATTCCGCTGCGCGCAGCAAAAATCGAGCGTAGCCGCCGCATGCGCAGCGGTGAGGTCCACTACCTTGATCACCCCCTTCTAGGTATGGTCGTCAAGGTAACGCCTTATGAGGTGCCAGAAGAGGCCTCAGAAGAAGCCCCAGAGAGCGAAGCTTCAGATCAGGGATAATGAAGCTGCGATAATATCGCGGACTTCACTCATTCCTGAGTCGATCACGGCGCGTATCTCATCCATGGTAATCAGGTCGTCGCTCTTTCCGGCGGCCGGATTCACGACAAGACAGATACTCGCGTAAGGAATACCCAGCTCTCTCGCCAGGGCTGCTTCAGGCATGCCCGTCATACCGACCAGATCACAACCGTCTTTATCGAGACGATTAATCTCAGCGATAGTTTCTAATCTTGGCCCCTGTGTCGCCGCATAGACCCCGAAATCAAGCGCGTCGACTGAACATTCTGATGACGCTTTAACAAGCGCCTGGCGCAACGTCTCATCGTACGGATGCGTGAGATCAATATGCTCAAGCGGACGGTACTCACCATCAAAAAAAGTACTTTCGCGGCCCCAGGTGTAATCAACCACCTGATGAGGAATCACAATTTTGCCTGAACCCATGTCCGGGTGAATGCCACCCACAGCATTCACAGCAATGATATGAGTAACACCCTGTGCCTCTAATGCCAGCAGGTTTGCGCGGTAGTTAATCTTATGAGGAGGGACTTTGTGAGGATGCCCATGCCGCGCAAGAAACACGACCTCCTGCTCTCGCCAGCGCCCGACTGACAGCGGTGAAGACGGCTGTCCAAGGTCAGTCGTTACAGCCAATGTCTGGCTGATCTCCGGCCCATCAAGCTCGGTTAAGCCGGTGCCGCCAATAACAGCGATTTTACGAGAAGTTGCACTCACAGGTTGTCGTCTCTGATCAGTTGATACGAGACCAGTATTTTACGGGCCTCGGCCATGCCCTTTTCATCAAGGGCATTAGCCTTGCTATCGGGTTTTAGTGATTCAAGCTTTAAAGCGCCAGTGCCTGCACGGTACAAATCGGCAACGGCACTGACGACATCTTTGGCGGCCTGTCGGTTATTGCAGACCACCAGTGCGTTGGCTCCCGCCTGAGCCGCAGCGATCGACCGCTGATAAAAGTCGCCGCCACTGGCAGCGCCTTCCATGGACAGGTCATCGCTGAAAATGATGCCGCTGAAGCCGAGCTGCTTACGCAGAATATCCTGCAACCAGACAGAAGAAAAACCGGCGGTATGGTTTGCATCAATGGCAGGATAGACGACGTGAGCAGGCATAATGCCCTGTATCACGCCTTCGCTGATCAGCGTTTTAAAAGGTACCGACTCGGCTTCTAAGGCTTCGGCATCGCGCGGGTCGACCGGTAACTCCAGATGTGAGTCCGCTTCAACGGCACCATGCCCCGGAAAGTGTTTACCAACGGACATCATGCCCGCAGAAGAAAGTCCTTCGCACCAGGCTCTGGCCAATGACGTCACCGTGTCTGCGCTGTGACCAAAGGCACGATCACCAATCACCCGAGAAAGATCTCGCTCAATATCCAGAACCGGGGCAAACGTCAGATCAACACCATGCGCGATTAACTCAGTAGCCAGAAGTTGGCCACCCAAACGGGCGAGCTCAAGCGCTTTTTCAGGTGATTCCACAAAAATGGCTTCATAGCGCATCATCGGCTCAAACAGCGTAAAGCCGGAGCGAAAGCGCTGCACACGACCACCTTCCTGATCTACGGTGAGCAGGAGGTCGGGTCTCAACGCGTTTAATTCTCCCGTCAGAGCTTTCAGCTGCTGAGGAGATTCGTAATTGCGCGCGAAAAAAATAAGCCCGGCGATTTCAGGCTGAGTTAAGAAATCACGATCCTCATCCGTCAACGCCGTTCCTTCAATATCGGTAATCACGCCGACGGCCTGTGCTAACGCATCCGACACAGCGTATGAATCAGTGGAAGAAACTGAAGACTCGGTCATCGTCATCTCACAAATTGATGCAGGAAATTCGCTGAAAACTTGCCGCCTGAATCCACACCCGGGTACCGGCCTGAATCCGTTCAGCAAGGTCAATCACATCGCTGTTACGCATGCGAATACAACCATGAGACAAGGGTTTCCCCATAGGTTCAGTATCCGGTGTGCCGTGGATATAGATAAAACGACGCTGGGAGTCGACGTTGCCAAAGCGGTTGAGCCCACTCTCCAGGCCCTGTAACCAGAGGATGCGGGAAAGTATCCAGTCCCGGTCCGGATGCTCTTCGGAAAGCTCTGAAGAATAGATTTCACCCGTTGGACGACGCCCACGGAATACGGCGTTTTCCGGCTGATCACGGCCAATAACAGCACAGATACGATGCCAGCCTCTCGGCGTGCAGCCGCTGCCTTCTTCTTCACCTATGCCATTCAATGCCGTTGACACTGAATATTCAGTAATGCCATCGCGCTCAGTCAGCCGCAAGAGTTGATCCTCGACTGAGATCTCAATAAACGGAAGATCTGACATCTACTGACGCGTTCCTTAGTTACCCGCAGGTGACTTCAGCCCGCTGGCGAGGAACGGCAGCAACTGATCGATAACATCCGGCGTGGCGGTGGGTTTACCGAAATCATGCTCCGCCATCGCGGTCAGAGAATCAACCCCGTTCAGTGTGAACATAGTCGCACCCAGCATGAAATGAACCCGCCAGAAGCGGTCTTCGTCGGAGAGCTCCGGCGTCGCCCGGGTAAGAAGATCCGAATAGCGGCGAAATACATGACCATACTCCACGCGCAGAAAACGACGTACATGGCCCTGACCCTGACTGTAGGCAAGCCCCAATAAACGCATAAAGATACGCAGACGTTCAGGCCGGTCTGCCCCCGAACGTAATGCGGTGTCAGATAAGAGCCGCAATAAAGACATCAGGTCAGCAGGTTGTTCGCCCTGCTCTGCATCGCAGGTATTGAGCGCCTTATCGAGTTCAGCGACAAAGGGCGTCAGAAAGCGGGCAAATACAGCCTGTATCAGAGACTTTTTAGAGCCAAAGTGATAATTCACGGCAGCCAGATTCACATCAGCCTTAGTCGTAATATTACGCAACGAAGTCTCCGCGAAACCCCGTTCTGAAAACAACTCTTCTGCAGCATCGAGAATGCTGCGCGCGGTATCTTTCTGCGCCATAGTGCCTTATCCAACTAACAAGTGTTTCAAACATACGTTTAAAACACTTAACACGCAACAATTGCAGCAATTCGGGGAAAATTCCGTCAGATCTAAAATTAGACGGCACTGGGTATTTACACAGTAAAAGGTACTGTATATATTTACACACACTGTATAAATCAACAGACTGGATAAATGTCATGGAAAAGCTCACGGCTCGCCAGCAGGAAGTTCTTGACCTGATTCGCTCAGCCATTGACGAAACAGGCTACCCGCCGACGAGAGCAGAAATTGCCGCAGAACTTGGCTTCCGCTCACCGAATGCAGCAGAAGAACACCTGAAAGCACTGGCACGAAAAGGTGCCATTGAGATGATGCCAGGTGCCAGCCGTGGCATTCGCATCGTAGGTGAAGACTCTCCGGGGCTGCCGGTAATCGGTCGCGTTGCAGCCGGTGAACCTATCCTGGCTCAGGAGCATATTGAAGATTACTGCGAAATTCCGCCGTCGTTCTTTAAGCCGGAAGCGAACTTCCTGCTCGAGGTGCATGGCGACAGCATGATCGACATCGGCATCATGGATGGCGATTACATCGCAGTGCATAAAGCAGAGACCGCACGCAATGGTGACATCGTGGTTGCCCGCGTCGGTGAAGAAGTAACCGTTAAGCGATACCACAAGAGCCGCAATCAGGTAACTCTGTTTGCTGAGAACGAAAATTACGCCCCGATTGAGGTCAACCTGAAAGAGCAGGAATTTGCGATTGAAGGTAAATACGTAGGTGTTATTCGTCGCCAGTAACGCGACCGACCAGAGTAACAGGTAAACGGTACACGACAGGAGAGATTGTTATGCGTCAGTTATCTTTCGAAGTATGTCCAGAAGCAGCACCACTCAGCTCTGCGGCACCCGTCAGAAGCGTGCCTAAAGGCAGTATGACGGAAGTCATTGTGTCTGAAGGCAGTGCATTACAACCCTTCCAGCTGTTGCCTGTGCTGGCTCTGTGCAGCGACCAGAAACGTTGGTTGATGTGGCTGAGCCCAAGCCAGAATCTGAACAAACAATGGCTGGCAAAAGCGGGCATCAGCGACTCTCCGGTACTTCACCTGAATACTCAAGTCGCTACTCAGTTTGACTTGTGTATCAAGGCGCTGAGATCAGGTAAAAGCCATTTGATTGTTGAGTGGTCAGGCGAACTCGCGGCAGATACCCGTCAACTGCTACGCCGTGTCGCAGAAGAAAACGGATCACACCTGTTCATTGTGCGTGGAGAATAAGACACTACCAGCCGGAGCTGGTAGTTGATCCGCCCGAATTACTGAGCAGTAGTAGCGGCAGGAACGTGCACAACGGCACCTTTTTCGTGCAACTCAACAACACGATCCAGTCGCTCAAGGGCTTTTTCCAGCGCGTCCTGGTTGTTCTCCATCGCTTTAATGGCATCTTTTGTTTCTTCGAGCGCGGTGCGCGTCTGCTCACGGGCTTCAGTGTATGCCTGAACGAGTTCAGAACTTTCTGGCTCATCGCTGCACGCGGTGATCAGTGAAGCGGAAAGTACTACAGTCGAGAGTGCTACTAGCTTTTTCATTCTCATCCTCAGAAGTCAATTTTCACAAGTACACCCGTTAACAGGGCTTTAGTTAGGATACTGAAATTCAAAAAAAAATCCGGTATCAGTTGCCCGATACCGGATTTTTTTATGAATTTGTCTGCCAGGGACAAATCAATGCAGGTGCTGACTGCTCTGCGGCACCTCAAAGTCGTCACTCTCGACTTCCATCCCAGACAGATCGCCCACGAGGCGCACGCCAGCCTCGAGCATTACTCTGGCCACATCCATATGGTGCTCCTGGAGACTTGCTTTCGCATCTTCAGAGAAACAGATACGAACCAGCGCATCGCTGTCCTGTTCGTCGGCACGACGCAGGGCAATGTCACCATTGGATAACTCTACAATTTCGAAAAAACCAGCCATAAGTGCCTCTTCGTTTCTGAGCGCGGATGATAACACAGGGGGGTGACGCTTTATACGAGAGTCACTGGGAGAATCAGCTTTCCTGCCGATTCTCACGCTGACTATCGATCAGGTCAGACAGATGCTGCCACCAGGACTGTGGCTGTATGTCATCGCTCTGTGCAACGGCAATGACGTTGACCGCACCCGCTGCCTGCGGGTTTCCAGCCGGGCCCGGACGCCAACGCGTTTCTGCCTCACGCAGAAATGCACTCAACCATGAGTAAGGGTCCTCGGCCAGAATCCGAATCTCGGTCATTTCACCGGTCACCAGAGGTGTCTTGTTCAGAAGATCTGAAAATGAACTGACTTCGCCGCGGTAAGTAGCAAGCGTCGCCAGCTCATTCAGATACGAAATAAAGGCATCCTGCATAAGGTACAGGCCTGAGGTCTCAAGCCCTTCAGCAAGTGCCGGGTTACCGGTTTCGCGACGCGCCTGCTCCAACAGCAATCGTGCCTGATAGAGTTTCTGGTTGGTGAAGCTCAGCCACTGACTCATCAGAAGTTCAGCTTCAGGCCGAGGTGCAGACCATCGCCGATCTTATGACGACCGCTCTGATCATCAAAAGAAACCGAGGTCATGCGGAAGCCTGTGTAAAGGTGGGCCGTCGGCAGAATATTAAAGTGCAGACGCAGATCTGCATCGACAAAGTTATTCACGTCACTGAATGACACAACCGGCGGCGCGTAGTACACATGACCACTCACACCAAAGTTACGGTTGAACGGGAAGTTGTAACGGGCAAAGCCGCCTACACCAATGGCGGCTCCGTCATTGTCATCAGTGAATATGCCGTAAGCATTGGCGCCAACACCGATATACAGGTCTGAATTCGGATTACGGACATCCACCACATGAACGCCCCCCGAGATGATGTCGCCCTGGTCACTCTCGTGCAGAGCCGCCAGGTTCAGGTGCATACCGGTATCCATGCGGGTGGCATCCCAGCCAACGCGAGCAGTAGTGTCCGCCAGGCTGATATCTAAAGATCCCCCAGCCATCGCAGAAGTAGAAATTGCAGCGACTGACGCTATAGCAGCCAGAGAAATGCGACGGGCCAACGTAAGTGTGTTCATCGTGGTACGGCGTCCTGTTTTTAGTAATAGATGTTCAGTAATAGAATTCTTATCGGTCTATGATACCAGCGTGTCTGTCGTTGGGAAAAGTACGCCAGAGACAGGCATGGTGACCTAGGTGTTGAGGAGTGTACGGGAGTGTCAGGAAAAATGCTCACACACCAGAAGCGCATGAGCATTTTGTTAAGGCAAGGCTTACTTCATCAGATCAAGCAGCAGCTTGTTCAGGCGGGTAACGTACTGAGCGGGTTGCTTCAGTTGACTGCCCTCTGCAAGCTGGGCCTGCGCGTGAATGACCTGTGCCAGTTCGGCGAAGCGATCTTCGTCCGCTTCCTGATCAAGGCGCTCAATCAATGGATGTGACGGGTTCACTTCGAGTGCAACTTCAGGCTCTGGCACCTTCTGACCAGCAGCTTCCATCAGGCGACGCATATGACCACCCATGTCGTACTGGCCAACCACGAGGCATGCGGGAGAATCTGACAAGCGCGAGCTGACACGGACTTCTTTAACGTCGTCTTTCAGCGCTGCTTCCAGACGCTCAATGAGTGCTTTGTGCGACTCTTCGAGTTGCTTCTGCTCTTCCTTTTCGGACTCGTCAGCCAGCTCATCAAGATCCAGCTCGCCCTTGGTAACATCCTGGAATGCTTTGCCATCAAAGTCACTCAGGTGGCCGACCATCCACTCATCAACGCGATCTGTCAGCAGCAGTACCTCAATACCTTTTTTACGGAAGTATTCGAGGTGCGGGCTGGCTGCAACAGCGTCGTGATTTTCGCCAGTGATGTAGTAAATTTTCTTCTGACCTTCGCGCATGCGAGCAATGTAGTCAGCAAGAGAAACGGTCTGCTCCGTGCCTTCGCTCTGAGTAGTCGCGAAGCGGAAAAGACCTGCCACTTTTTCACGGTTGGCGAAATCTTCAGCTGGGCCTTCTTTCAGAACTTCACCGAACTGATTCCAGAAGGTCTGGTACTTCTCAGCGTCTTTTTTCGACATTTTTTCGAGTGTATCCAGCACTCGCTTCACCAGTGCTGAACGCAGGCTATCGACTTGCTTATCCTGCTGCAGGATTTCACGAGAGACGTTCAGAGACAGGTCGTTGGAGTCCAGAACACCTTTAACAAAGCGGAGATACGCGGGCAGGAACTGCTCGGCGTCATCCATAATAAAGACGCGCTGAACGTACAGTTTAACGCCACGGCTGGCTTCGCGGTTCCACATATCGAACGGCGCCTGCGCCGGAATATACAGCAGGCTGGTGTAGTTCAGCTTGCCTTCGACCGTGTTATGCATCCATGTCAGTGGTTCGTTCCAGTCGTGGGAAACGTGCTTATAAAACTCTTTATAATCTTCGTCGCTGATGTCGCTCTTAGCGCGGGTCCACATCGCCTGCGCCTGGTTCACAGCTTCTGGAGCGGAGGCATCTTCACCTTCGCCGTCGTCATCATTGCTGTCCTGCTGTACAAATACAGGGATCGCAATGTGATCCGAATATTTCTTGATCAGGTTCTGCAGGCGGAAGCTGTCAGCAAACTCTTCCTCGCCCTCTTTCAGATGCAGGGTGATGCTTGTACCGCGGCCAGCTTTCTCAATTGACTCAAGGCTGAATTCGCCCTCGCCTTCGGATTCCCAACGCGTGCCCTGCTCTGCGCTCTCACCGGCACGACGAGTTTCAACGATCACCTTGTCAGCAACAATAAAGGCCGAGTAGAAACCCACACCGAACTGACCAATTAATTGCGAGTCTTTCTGCTGATCGCCGCTCAGTTGGCTCAGAAATTCAGCAGTCCCTGATTTGGCGATGGTCCCCAGATGATTCACAACATCATCACGGGTCATACCGATACCATTATCGGCAATGGTCAGGGTTTTCGCCTCTTTATCAAACGTGATGTCGACTTTCAGGTCTGACTCTGATTCGTACAGGTCATTGTTAGTTAACGCCTGGAAACGCAACTTGTCACAGGCATCCGATGCGTTGGACACCAGCTCACGCAGGAAAATTTCTTTGTTGGAGTACAAAGAGTGAATCATCAGGTGCAGAAGCTGCTTAACCTCTGTCTTAAATCCCAGTGTTTCTTTACTTGCGGCAGTCATTCATCTCTCCTTTCAGACGTGTCAGCCCTTTTACTGTGATCGCCGATGGCCAGCCACCCATTGCTGACTGGCCATCGACTATGTACTGATGACCTATTTTGGGGCTGGCGAGAACATTTCAAGGGCTGCGCGAAGGTCGGCGATGTTACTGCGCATAAGAGGCTCGTCGGCTGGACCACCGGCGATACAGGTCACTACGGCCAGAGACCCCACACCCGACTCTGCAACAAGGCGGGCGTTTTCGGGAACAATGCCGCCGATACAGGTCTGAGGCCAAGTATGATACCGCTTACTCCAGGCGGTCAGACAATCGATACCGAGAGGCTGATAGCGCAGGCGCTTGGACAGTGGCGTAAACACTGGGCCAAAGGCGATATAACTCGGCTTTTGGGCGCGTGCCCGGGCAATTTCCCACTCGGTGTGAGTACTGATACCTAACGCGACGCCTGCGGCGTGAAGAGCGTCGATATCCGCACTGACCAGATCTTCCTGACCCAGATGCACACCATCTGGCTTCAGCTCAAGCGCTAACGGCCAGTCGTCGTTGAGCCAGAAACTGACCCCCTGACTGCGACACATTGCCAGCGCCCGCCGAGTCTGATCCTTGTAATCAGTCCCCGGCGCTTTAATTCGCCATTGCACGGTATCCACACCCATATCAAGCAGCATTTCAAGGTGATCCAACGACTCTGTCAGCACATAAAGCCCCGGATTATAAGGTTCAAAACGATCAGTACGCGGATACGTCCCAACATCGGTAATCAAGGGCCACTCGTCTCCGCTTTGCGGCAATGCACTGGCAATGCAGTTTCTGTAGACAGAGCGCTCAGGCTCCATGCCTCCGGACTCAGTGCCTCCGAACTCAATACCAAGGACTCCCGAGCTGGCAATCAGTGCCTGACGTGCGGCAGCAGCGGCAATGACAATCGCATCGTACAAGCGCGTACCTTTTGTGAGCTGAACCGCAAGGGCCGCCGAGAACTGACTTCCCGTGCCGTGCGCCTGGGTTGTTTCTCTCTGCTGATGAAGAGCAAAAGAGGGCTTTGCCGCCGTCTCCGGAAAGTTCTCATCAGAACGGCTGAATATCAGGTCTGTAACCCAGGCCGAGTGTTGCTGCTGCTCATCATCGCCACCGGTAATAACCACCGTATGAGCACCCGCATGCTGCAGAGCCGCGCCCGCCGCAGCGGCACTCAATGTCTGATCTCCTAACAGCCAACGAGCCTCGTCAAGTGATGGCGTCATGACAGACACGTTCGGAATTAAACCGGTAAGGCCAGAGTGTGCCGCCGGTAGCTCCCCAAGAGTCGCTGACACCACCGGGTCCCAGATGACCGGCACCCGACTGCTGGCCTGAAGCTCGTTCAGGAACGTCCGCAGATATTCCAACACTTCTGGTTCAGGTGGCAGCCAGCCGATCAGGACTGCTTCTGGCGGGCCGTCTCTGAGCGCGGCCTGAACCTGAGCTTCAACCATAGAGGCTGAAACATGACTGACGGCTTCCACTCCCTGATGACTCTGTGCAGTCACTGCAAGAACTACACTGCGGCATTCGCACCCAGATAAAGCTGCTTGCGACAGAGCAGCCTGTAAACCCGCTCCCCCACGACTGTCAGAAGCGCAGATCGCCATTAAGTACCTAGGCTTAGTTTCACTAGTCATGGGATTACCCTCCCCGCATGGCGGTGTGCCAGAACGGCATGCCCGCCACTGGCGTACTCGGCGATGCCATATCACGTTCAGTCATAAAACCCGCATGAAAAGCAGCCCGACCGGCGTCGACGGCGGCAGCGAAGGCTCCTGCCATTGCCACTGGGTTTGCTGCTTTTGCGACCGCGGTATTGAGCAACACGCCATCGGCGCCCATTTCCATCGCCTGCATCGCCTGAGATGGCCGACCGATTCCTGCATCAACAATAATCGTGGTATCAGGCAGCCGTGCACGAAGGGTACGTAACTGATATGGATTAATGATGCCTTTACCTGTCCCTATCGGCGCGCCCCAGGGCATAACCGCTGGGCATCCTGCATGCAACAATGACTCGCACACCACCAGATCATCCGTGCAATATGGCAAGACGTAAAACCCTTGAGCAGACAACTCCCGGGCAGCACTCACAAGCTCGAAAACATTGGGTTGCAGGCTGTATTCATCGCCGATAACTTCAAGCTTAATCCATGAAGTTTTGAATAATTCACGCGCGAGAATGGCAAGTTGAATCGCTTCTTTTGCCGACTGACATCCGGCAGTATTGGGCAACAGACGCGACTGGCTGGCGCCCAACCATTGATTAACACGCTCGTGGTAATCGTTGTTAGCAAGATCACCCGCCGTCTGTCGGCGCAGCGACATGGTGACAAACCCCGGCTGCGCACTGGCAAAGGCAGACACCATTATATCGGGCGAGGGGTACATTGAGCTCCCGAGCCACAAGCGACTTGAAATCTCTTCACGTGCAATAGTAAATACGTCTGAATCAGCCACCGGTAATTGCTCCCAGCACATCAATGATGTCGCCGTTGTTTACTCTGGTTGAAGGCCACTGCTCTGCTGGCAGAAGCTCGCCATTCAGGGCTACGACAAAACGACTGCTCTCAGCCGGATAGTTCAGCGTGTCGATGATCAGAGTGTATACATTTTTTTCACTGGTCCAGGCCATGGATTTACCGTTGACGATGATCTCAATCACGCCACACCTCCCTGTTCAGATACTCTCATTTTCATACTCTCCAGCCCTTCAGCAGTTAACAGTGACTCGATCTTTTTCAGTAAGGCCGGTGCCAGTAAGAATCCGTGCCTGAACAGACCATTAACAAAGAGTGTTTTCTGCCCCCCAGAATTATTCTGCAGTTTTATGCAAGGTCTGTGGTCCTGCGTTGCAGGCCGGAGGTTCGTTTCCATAGACAAAATCCGAGCTTCCGAAAAATCCGGTGAAAGCACCCAGAACGCACTCAGCATTTCCATTGCAGAACGGACACTCACCGGAGAGCAATCATCACTCTCCAGTTCTGTTGCACCAAGCTGATAGCAATCGTTCCCACGCGGCACCATATACAAATGATACCTGGGGTGAAGCAAACGCACCGGACGATGAAATTCGGTGCCCGGACTGGAAACCCAGAGCGTTTCGCCACGCACTCCGCGAATAATCCGCTCAGCATCACTTCGGGCTCCGGCTCCACGACAATCAATAACGAGATCTGCCTGCTGTAGTTCTTTATCGAATTTATCGAAATCCGGATCGGATAATTCAGTGCTGCGCACGTCAAGCGAATAGCGGCCGTCCGTTCTGTTTACTTCGCAGGCGAAATGGAAATCCGCACCATGCTTTTCTGCAGCAAGCTGTAAGGTGCTGAGTAAAACACGGTTATCGACCTGCGCTTCATCGGGTAACCAGAAGCCTTGTTTAAATTCGCCAGAGAGCGCGGGCTCTTTCTGACGAAGCCCAGTACTATCAAGTGCAACGGCATAAGAATCGCCCGAAATATCGGGGGCGCTCATATCACGCTTAAACAAATCCATTTCTGCCTGATCCGACGGGTGCGCAACAACCAGGGTGCCGCGACGTCGGTATGGCACCCGGATACCAGAGTCTTTGTATAAATCCTCCAGAAGCCCGGGCCATAGAGTCAGAGACTCCATACCGAGATCAAAAACCTCGGGATGACACAGCGGTTTTTCAGCAACAGGGGCAACCATTGCAGCGGCAGTCCATGCCGCACATTCAGGTGTTTCTTCACTGGCGCGTTCGTAAACAGTGACCTGCATCCCGCTCCGGCTCAGTCGCCAGGCGAGTAGCCTTCCCATCAAACCAGCGCCGATCACGGCTATTGAAGACATGGCTCAGGGCTCGACTGCATCGACGTAAAGTTCCGATCCGTTCGCACGGAATTTTTCAGACATTTCCTCCATGCCCTGTCGCTGGTTGCGAATATCATGCGACAGTTTCATGGAGCAGAATTTTGGGCCACACATGGAACAGAAGTGCGCTACTTTATGGCCGTCTTTTGGCATGGTTTCGTCGTGATACTGTCGAGCTGTATCCGGATCGAGTGCCAGGTTGAACTGATCTTCCCAACGGAATTCAAATCGCGCCGCAGACATCGCATTATCATGCATCTGCGCCGCCGGATGCCCTTTCGCAAGGTCCGCAGCATGAGCTGCAATTTTGTAGGTAATCAGACCCTGCTTAACATCTTCTTTATCTGGCAGACCGAGGTGCTCTTTCGGTGTGACATAACACAACATCGCACAGCCATACCAACCAATCAGAGCTGCACCTATACCAGAAGTGATGTGGTCATACCCCGGTGCAATATCTGTAGTCAGTGGGCCTAACGTATAAAAAGGGGCCTCATGACAGTGCTCTAATTGTTCTGTCATATTTTCTTCAATCAGGTGCATTGGCACATGACCCGGCCCCTCGATAAAGGTTTGTACATCGTGTTTCCAGGCGATTTTTGTCAGCTCGCCCAATGTACGTAATTCCGCAAATTGTGCTTCGTCGTTCGCATCCGCAATGGAACCCGGCCGCAAACCGTCCCCCAATGAAAAGCAGATATCGTAAGCTTTCATAATTTCGCAGATATCTTCAAAGTGGGTATAGAGAAAACTCTCTTTATGATGTGCGAGGCACCATTTCGCCATAATCGACCCGCCACGACTGACGATCCCTGTTAAACGGTTTGCCGCCATCGGAATAAATTCCAGGCGCACTCCCGCATGAATAGTGAAGTAATCGACGCCCTGCTCTGCCTGCTCAATCAATGTATCGCGATAGATCTCCCATGTGAGGTCTTCTGCAACCCCACCGACTTTTTCAAGCGCCTGATACAAAGGAACGGTACCTACCGGAACCGGTGAATTACGCAGAATCCATTCACGTGTTTCGTGAATATTATCGCCGGTAGAGAGGTCCATAATCGTGTCTGCCCCCCAGCGGGTAGCCCAGGCCATTTTTTCGACCTCTTCACTGATGCTGGATGTCACCGCAGAATTACCAATATTGGCATTTACTTTCACACGGAAGTTACGCCCGATGATCATCGGTTCACTTTCAGGATGGTTAATATTGGAGGGTAATACCGCTCGGCCCGAGGCAATCTCATCACGAACAAACTCAGGCGTAATATAGTCTGGGATCTTCGCACCGAAACGCTTGCCGGGATGCTGCTTAGCGACTTCAGCAGACATACCCTCCTGTGACAGGCCGATGTTCTCGCGAATGGCAACGTACTCCATTTCGGGGGTAACTATGCCCTGACGTGCGTACCAGAGCTGGGAGACGTTCTTTCCGCTTTTGGCCTTTCGTACTTTCTGGCGCAGAGAAAGCTGGCCTTCTTTGATCGCTATGCGGTTTGATTCTCGTGAGGTGATGGCGCTGAACTCAGTGTCGCCACGATCTTCAATCCATTGCTCACGCACCGGTGCCAGCCCTTTCGTCACATCGACCGTGATTGCAGGATCGGTGTACGGGCCTGACGTATCGTAAACGCGCAGTGGAGAATTCGGCGTTTTGCTGCCGTCCGCCTGAGTCGTATCCGAAAGATTAATCTGACGCATACCAACGTGCATGTCATCGCGACTGCCGCTCAGGTATATTTTTTCAGACGCAGGATAAGCGTAGGTAAGGTTAAATTCGTTGTTTGTATTGTCAGCCATGCTCTTTTCCTTAAAAGGATCAGGCAGGCAGCGACGAGAATAGATGGGAACACCACACAGAATCACACGAAGGTGACCATAAGAATTGGCGTACGCAGACCACGGGGAGTCCCGGCAGTTCATCTCTGTTCCCTACGCTGGCACTAACCAGATCAGGTTCAACGGGACCCGCATTCGCGATCTCAGCCTGTGTGGTTATCTTTGATAACCGGTCAGGCACCCCGACAGATAATTCGCTGACAGTGTATGGTGATTCGCCCTTTCTTTACAAGGCGCACTCTGAAATTAAAGCACCTCTGAATAACCGCACTCATTTCCCTGTGCGATTTTTCTTAGCGGTCGGAAAATCTCACTCCTGAACCAACAAGAAATGTGCTCGCGCCGTAGCGATAGGTTCACCGGGATCGGTTTGCCAGGCGTTAATGGCCACGTTAGCAACCCGACTGCCCTGTCTCCATACCTGACAGCTGACGAAGGTATCCTGCAGACGCCCCGCACGCAGATAATCAATCGAGAAGTCGATGATTTTAGGCAGAGCAATACTTTCCATGGTCATCAGCAGGTGCAGCGCCGCTGAGGTTTCCATGCACCCCGCAATCACACCACCATGAATGGCTGGTAGCATCGGGTTACCGATATTGTCTTTATTTGCGGGCAGAATAAATGTTGGTTGCAGATCCATCGCGTGCAGCTTAATACCCAGTAGCCCGGCATACGGAACAGCATCAATCACAGCATCAAAATCACCGTTGTCTCGGCAATGCTGCAGAATTTTGCGCATGGCTTCAGTCATTGTTTCGCTCCCTTACTTACTACCAAGGCGCAAACCAATGCGCATAAAGTTAGCGGTGCAAGTAGCAACAACGACGTTGTCACTTTCCTGCCGTACTTCGCCCTGTGTGAACACCAGGCTGTTCGCCCGCTTTACCACTCTGGCCTCGCCAATCAGGTTTTCACCGGGCTTAGCGGCGCGGTGATAATCCATCCGTAAATCCAGTGTTGGACAGACTTCCCCGTCTTCGAAGCAGTTAAACGCGGCTGTGCCGCATGCTGTGTCCATCAAGGTCGTGAGACTGCCACCCGCAACGATGCCATTGTCAGGGTTGCCTATAATGGCCTCACTGTACGGTAACTTGAGAATCACTTTTTCACCGTCGGCGTATTCCACCGTCATGTTGAGTACGCGACAATGCGGCAGAACCGATACAAACCGGGTAGCTCTCTGCGTCAGCTGATCTGACATAATGAAGGGCTCCTAAAAACCAGAATGGTTAAGGTACTTGTCACTCAATCGATGAGCAATGCTGTATCCGAGCTATTAAATTGACATATATGATCATCACACGCAGAAGCAGGTGATCTTTATAGTAAAACAGGACTCGTAATGACCTCTTTCGATCACTACTACCAAGCCCTTCTCAATGGCGAGATGCCTGCTGTCGATGCCACCTGGGGTCAGGGAAAGACCACCTTTGGCGGTATGTCAGCAGCGCTTGCATTAGCTGCTCTTGAGCGGGACTACCCCCAAACTGCGCCGCTTCGATCTCTGAGTATTCATTTCTGTGGAGCACTGACGACCGAGCAACCATACGATATTGCTACGCGGGAGCTCAGAGCCGGCCGCTCAGTTTCACACTTACAGGCAGAGGTCATCCAGAACGAGGACTGTGCCACCGTAGTCAGTGCCTGCTATGGCAAGGCTCGGGAATCTGATGTAATTGTCCATGCAGACAAGCGCGAACCGGGTGAACCCGGCAGTGGCACCCGCCTGGGATATATCCAGGGCGTGACTCCGGAGTTCGTGCGTCATATTGACTTCAGCTATGTCAGCGGCGGGTTGCCCTTCTCGAACAGCAAAGACAACCACATCCATGGTTGGATGCGCTTCAATGACTGTGCTGGTCCTCTTACCGAAGCCCATCTCGTTGCATTGATCGACTCCTGGCCTCCCGCCACTCTTCAGAAGCTCAAGTCGGTCGCTCCCTGTGCCAGTATCACCTGGAGCCTCGA
Organism: Thalassolituus sp. UBA675; assembly: GCF_002297765.1. Classification (NCBI taxonomy): domain Bacteria; kingdom Pseudomonadati; phylum Pseudomonadota; class Gammaproteobacteria; order Oceanospirillales; family Oceanospirillaceae; genus Thalassolituus; species Thalassolituus sp. UBA675. Next base: position 228,794 of record NZ_DBNJ01000026.1, on the reverse strand, counting down.
ACTCCTCGATTCGCCTTCTGCGCCCTCTACCGGTGGTGAGGCTTTACAGGCGAATGACTGGCTCTATTACGAAGTTGACATCGCCGAAGCGCACGGTGGCTACGCCCACACAACCGCACGTATCTTCCGTGCCGATGGCTCCCTTCTTGCGCTGTCGCGCCAGCTGGTTGTGGTTTACGACAAACGCAGCTGATCTTTACAGGGTTCTTCCTTGCTGTAATCACTGAGAGCAACTATTACTTAAAGCATGGGCGATGTATTCAGCGACGTCGTTCTATGTGACTAGCAGCCTCTCACCAGACTTACAGGAAGTGAAGAACCGGAATGAGCCTTAATGTACTGATTTGTGACGACTCGAGTTTTGCCCGCAAACAGATGGCGCGAGCACTGCCTGAAGAGTGGCAGGTGGAGGTCCACTTTGCTGGTGATGGGGTGGAAGGCGTCGATGCGATCCGTGAGGGTAAAGGTGATGTCGTTTTTCTCGACCTGACTATGCCGAACATGGACGGCTATGGTGTACTCGAAACTATCCGTCGGGACGACCTTCCAGCCATGGTTATTGTTGTCTCTGGCGATATCCAGCCCGACGCCCAGGAGAGAGTCAAAAAGCTGGGAGCGATGGCGTTTATCAAAAAACCGATTGATGCCGACAAAGCGCGCTCCGTGCTGACCGAATACGGCATTATGACGGGGGCCTGAAATGTCAGCAGCAGCGATTATTAATGAAGACCAGCGCGACTGTTATCAGGAACTTACCAACGTAGCTATGGGTCAGGCGGCTGATCGCCTGGCTCGCTTGCTGAATGCATACGTCGTGCTTCCTATCCCAAAAATCAGCGTCATTGAGAACAGTGACCTGAATATGGCTCTGCAAGGCGCCACCAGCGACAGCAGTGTTTCGGCTGTGTGTCAGGGCTTTATCGGTGCTGGCATCTCTGGCGAAGCTATGCTGATGTTCAATGATGCCTCGTTTGCCAGTCTGGCCTCTCTGATGAAGTACTCGGGCCCACTGACACAGGCCGCCGAACTAGAGCTGCTGATGGATACCGCCTCTGTGTTAATCGGCGCCTGTATTCATGGTATCGGTGACCAGCTGGAAATTGTTTTTAACCAGGGGCATCCCGTGGTTCTGGGTCAGCATTGTGGTATGGCTGACCTGGTGGCCTACGGCAACAATGGTTGGGATAAAGCACTGGCGATAGAAATCCATTATACGATTGAGCACGTAAATATAGAGTGTGAGCTCCTCTTGCTATTCACCGAGGAGTCTGTACGAGCACTGAATAAGAAGATTGACTACCTTCTTGATTAACACCGGCACCCGACCGAGAGAGACACCAGACAGATGAGCGACAAGAGCGAGGCAGACACGATTAAAGACATCCACTGGTTGATGGATATTCTTCAGAATATCGACGTCGGCCTTGTCGTGCTTGATCGCAATTACGAGGTTCAGCTCTGGAATGCCTTTATGGAGGGGCACAGTGGCGTCAGCCCGCAGCTGGCGAAAGGCAAGAACCTGTTTTCGCTTTTTCCAGACCTTGATGAAGCCTGGTTTAAACAGAAAGCAGAACCAGTATTCCAACTCAAAACCCGGACCTTCACCATCTGGGAGCAGCGCCCGTATCTTTTCCACTTCAGGAATTCGCGCCCGATTACTGGCCGCAGCAAGTTTATGTATCAGAACACCAGTATCATCCCACTGGAGTCCGTTACCCGCCAAGCTGATCATCTATGCGTAATTATTTACGACGTTACAGATACGGCCGTTGGTAAGCTCGATATTTCCCGGGCAAACCAGACCCTTAGCGAAATTCAGGTCCGCGATTCACTAACGGGTCTGATGAACAAATCTGCCTGGTTGACTGTTCTGGAAAGTTATTACGCCAGTCAGAAACAGGGCTGCCTCCTCTTACTCGACATGGATCATTTCCGCGACCTGAACCATGCTCTCAGTCACCAACAGTGTGATGAGATTCTACGGCGGATCGGCGCAGGCTTAAAAACTCTGGGCGATGAACAGCACGCAGCTCGATTCGGTGGCGAAATATTCTCGGTCATTCTTGCTGAAAAAGAGGCCGAGGAAGCCATGCAGATCGCCGAAAAATTACGTCGCTCAGTTTTTAGCCTGGGAAAAAACTCGCAGCATACGATCAGCGCCAGCATCGGGGTTGCAGAACGCCTTGCCGATACGCCCAGCGCCAGTGAATGGTTAAGTAACGCAGACAAAGCGCTTTACCACGCAAAGGAAAGCGGCCGCAACCGCACATCCCTGTTTAAACGGTGACCTGCTATCATACGCAGCAGACTTCCTGATCCTGCTTGCTGTTATGGCCTCTTTTTCGATACCACCCGCATTCATCGATGCACCTTTGAAAGGTGTAGAACGTCACGGCTTCGCCCGCGACATAATTCTGAGTGAAGCCGGTATTGAAGCAGGATCTTTCAACCCGGATGGATCACTGGCTCCTGAATCATACGCCCGACTGATGCTCACTATCTGGCGGAAAACCAACGATGAGGCGATGGGGCTGAATCCAGAACCCGTTGTATTCCGCACCTTCGCTATGATGGGTCGGTCAATCATCACCTGTGCCACACTCGAACACGCGATTCGCAGAGCAAGTTCGTTTTACAGGCTGCAACCTCACTCCCCACAGATTACCGTGGAAAAAGGTGAACACAGGGCCAGGCTCCTTATAACCCATGAATCAGATTACGACCCCGATCACTTTCTCAGTGAGTCTTTACTGGTCATCTGGCACCGCTTCTGTAGCTGGCTGATCGGCCGCGGCATTCCTTTATTGAAAGTAGAATGTCCTTATGCACCGCCAGGTCACGTTAGTTTATACGATGATTTGTTCGCAACGCCGGTCACCTTCAATTGCGATAGTTTGTCTCTGACCATTCCCCTGCAGGCGATTCATGCTCCAGTTGTGCAATCAGCGACAAGCCTGGAGGAATTCCTCGGACACTCACCAGCAGATATTCTTGCCCGGCCTAATCCACACGAGAGCACCAGTGCGAAAGTTCGACACGCACTGATGAGCCTGGCCAGCGATCAGATGCCCGACCTTACCGGCATGGCCGACGCTCTATCTGTGTCTGGCGCAACCCTGAGGCGCCGTCTCCGTCAGGAAGGAACAACGTATCAGACCATTAAAGACAACGTACGACTGATGGAAGCCAAGCGTTTACTAGCTGGCTCAGAGTTAAGCATTGCAGATATCGCTGTTGCGTCAGGATTCTCGGAGACAAGTGCCTTCACACGAGCATTCTCTCGCTGGACCGGAGATTCACCTGCAAATTTCCGACGCAGAAACAGCAGCCGTTGAGGCCAAAGCACTGAGTGACAATGACAGCAGCGAAACTAAACTTTAAACTCAGACCATTTACGAGAGACACATTGTGGCGGTAAGGATACTTCTGCTTCTTTTCATTCTGACTCCATGTGCCGCCCACGCCCTTTCGCTGACGGACGATCTGGAAGGACGTCTACTGGGTACTTCTCTTCAGGAGTGGTCTGAATCAGAGCAGATTAGCCCGGACGATATACATTCACACTCATTGCCTTGGACTCAGGTCAGAGCGATGGTGCCCAACCCCGGTGTTTCAAGCCCACCTCACTGGTATCGCCTGCCGCTCAAAGTGAGCAAGACCGGAGAGCGCTGGTTCGCCGACGTGGATTACCCGAGAATAGAACGTATTGATATGCGGCTGTTCCGCGGTAAAACCCTTATCGCCTCCTCCGAAGACGGCAACCCGGTTCACTCAGACGCACCCCAGCGAGCAAAACTGTCTTTCAGTTTTGAATTGCCCTTTGATCAGCCGGGCGAATATGTACTGTACCTCCGGGTTGAAAACAATGTACTGCTGAATTTCCCGTTACGTCTCTTCAAAGATGCAGGCTTACGCGACGCCCAGCAGCAGAAACAACTCTATTTCGGGCTCTATACCGGGTTTCTGTTCGCACTGCTGCTTTACAACCTGGCGGTTTATCTGGTTATCCGTGAACGCTACATGATCCTGTTCTGTGGCTTCGTGTCGACGTATCTACTGTTCTTCTGGGCACATACGGGGCTGGGTTACCGATACTTGTGGCCAGACTGGGCAGGTTTCGAGGAGCAGTCGAGTTTCCTGACGTCCTGCTTTGCCATGCTGTTAATCATATTGTTCAGCATGAGTTTTCTGAAAGTTGCTGGCCCTAACCGACGCGCGCTGACACTGGTGTACAAAATCGCTGTGTTACTCACGGGCGCTGGGGCTGTTTCTGCCCTGTTTACTGATGTCCACACCACGGCAATCATTATGAGGGTTGTCACCCTTTTGACGCCTGTATTCCTGATTATTTCTGCGAGCCTGTCGCAACCACTGTCGTCGGCATCCAGAGCCGTCTATACCCTGGGAGTATATTCGCTCGCAATCGCTATTGTTGTTCACAGCCTGGCCCGTCAGAGCATTATTCCTACCAATGACATCATTGCATATGCCGCACACATCGGTGGCGTAAGCCTGATTGCTATTCATAGCCTGGCGATTGTTCTGCGCCTGTATGAGCAGCGGCTTGAACAGATTCGTGCACGCAAAGACATTATTGCTGCACGAAAACGCTCACTTCAAAGTGAAGAAAAACTGCGTCAATCAGAGGCTTCTCTGGCAGAAAAAGATGCGGAAGCGAATGCCAAGTCTGCGTTTCTGGCCATGATGAGCCACGAAATCCGGACACCGCTGAATGGCGTGCTTGGCATGGTTGAATTACTGCAGCACACACGTCTCGACAACCAACAAAAACGCTATATCAGTACCATCGCCAGCTCAGGTGAGAATCTTCTTTCGCTTCTCAATGATGTGTTGGATCTCTCTAAAATTGAATCCGGAAAAATGATCATTGAGCGTAGACAGGTTGAGCTGGCCCCCTTAATCAATGAGTGTCTGATGCTACACAGCCAGAAGGCACTGGATAAACGACTGACCTTAACCGCTGATTTAGGCACACCGCTGTACACAACAATCAGTACGGATGAGATGCGACTCAGGCAAGTGCTCAATAACCTGATCAATAATGCCGTTAAATTTACCGAGCAGGGACACGTTGAAATCCGACTGGAGTGGCGGGAGCCCGAACTTCAGATCCATGTCATTGATACCGGCATTGGTATTTCAGAGGAGCAACGGCGCCGCCTGTTTCACAGCTTCACACAAGCGACACCAACCACGAGCAAATATTATGGCGGTACAGGTCTTGGGCTGACCATCAGCCAGAAACTGACTCATTTACTCGGGGGAGAGATCTCAGTGAGCAGCTCCCCGGGTGCTGGCTCTGCATTCACTGTCAGACTGCCCGATGTTGCTCCTGGGTCACCTCAAGCAATATCAGATCTGTCTGGCCGCACATGTTTTATCGAATTATCGAACCCTGTCGAGCGACGCTTCGTCAAAATGATCACTGCCCGCCTTGGTCTGGAGGAAGTCACCAGTCGTTTCCACACACCTCTGGATTGCATGATCGTCGATGCACTGCCAGCCGATAAAACCATCCCTGAAAACCTCATTTGTGTTGTTGACGACTACTGGCCACGTATTGGTGTTGAACGCCAGAGCGAGCGTCCTCTTCGTTCTCATGTTCTTCTGCATCAGATATCTAACCTGATTCAGGTCCAGACGGAGTCAACAGAGGCTGTCACCGGGTATCGCAGAGGCACGATCTGGGTGGCAGAAGATAATATCGTCAATCAGAAAGTAATCTCGGGAATGCTCCGCCATCTGAATATGGAATGTGAGGTATTCTCTAACGGAGCCCAGATTCTTGCGGCTTACGGTAAACGTCCTGAGCAAGCGGATCTTATTCTGATGGATTGCGAAATGCCGGTCATGGACGGTTATGACGCCTGCCGCGAAATCCGTCGTCTGCAGGACAGCGATGCAAACAATATTAACCGCCGCACCCCAATTATTGCCCTGACGGCACACCTTGGCGGTGAGTTCGAACAGATGGCCCGCCAGGCGGGCATGGATGATCTGGTCACTAAACCGATTCGTAAGAGTACGCTCAGTAACCTGTTCAGTATCTGGCTACCTGAAACGGAATGAGCTTATACAAACGCTGCCGATTTGCGATACGTATGCATAGGGTAACTGCCCAGTACGCGAACATCCCGGGCAAAATAGCGTAACTCCTCAAGAGCATTCGCTACCGGCAGCTGATCCGGGTGCCCGTAGATATCCAGGTGGAAATGGCTGGCCTCCATCGTGCCACCATCCATATAACTCTCCAACTTCACCATATTCACGCCATTGGTCGCAAAGCCGCCCAGTGCCTTGTACAAAGCAGCAGGAATATTCCGCACAGAAAAGAGTAAGCTTGTCATATATCTCTTTTCTGCATCGTAGTGCTGGTGCTCGGCTTCCCTGGAAAACACAAGAAAGCGTGTGGTATTCCCCATAACGTCCTGAAAATTTTCATGCAGGATGTGCAACCCATAAAGTTCCGCTGCGAGAGAAGACGCAATAGCGCCAACACTGAGATCGCCTTGTTCAGCCAGACCTTTCGCAGACATGGCAGTATCCACTGCTGCCTCTTGCTTCAGCCCCAGATTAATCATTCGCTGATGACACTGAGCCAATGCCTGCGGATGTGAGCGAACGCGCTTGAGTTGTTCAAGTGATGACCCTGGGAGTGCCAGCAAACAATGGTTTACTGGTTCGAAATGCTCCGCGATCACGAACAGCTGAGTTCTCGGAATAAGGCGGTATATTTCTTCTACACGGCCCGCCGTGGAGTTTTCTAACGGAATCATCGCCCGCTCGGCAAATCCATTACTTACGAGATCAAGAGCACCGATAAAATCGTCGCAGGCAAGGTACTCCCAATCCGGAAAGACCTTAGTGCAGGCAAGGTGAGAATAAGCCCCTGCTGTCCCCTGATATGCCACTCTACTCATAACAACGCCCCAAAACTGTGCACCCTAAAATCAAACCTACCGAATGCACCAAAACAATGCACAGAAACCTTGCACCGCAATCCCGCTTTGCTCCGGAAGCCGCGCGCGGTGCCTGATTGCATCAGTGTATCTCAGCGCCCTCGTAAGTGGCATAGTGCGTGCAAACAATTCAAACAATGAAAAAAATAACCTCGGAGTCTCGCTATGCCCGGATGGCCCGCTTCACTGCAACCCGATGGGGAAACGCTGCGAACAATACAGCAGTACCCGCCGCGTGATGCACGAATTCCTTCCGGCTGGCACAGTCAGTGGGAAGACATCTGGGCCCCTCTGGCGGCGTATCTTGCAAAGACGATCAAAGCCTCTGGCGTCCCACCTGTTATCGGAGTTCATGGCGGCCAGGGATCAGGTAAAAGCACACTGTCTCTCGCCCTGAAAGATATCTATGAACAGGCCTTCAACTGGAATGTGGTGGTTGTTTCCATTGACGATCTTTATCTCAGCCATGCCGACCGTACGAACCTTAGCAAGACGATTCACCCACTTCTGCAGACGCGTGGCGTTCCGGGCACTCATGAAGTCGAACGCGGCATAAGCTTGTTTGAAACCTTACGTGCACTGGATGCAGGAGCACAATGCCAGATACCGGCATTCGACAAAGCCAGTGATGACCGCCTGCCCGAGTCAGAATGGCACACAGTCAAAGGCCCTGTTGATGCCATTCTGTTCGAAGGCTGGTGTGTGGGCTGCCAGTCGGTTGATGACGCACTGCTCACTGCTCCCATTAATGATCTTGAAGCAAATGAAGATCCGGATGGCACCTGGCGTGGCTGGGTAAACCAGCAACTCGCGGGCGATTATAAAACCTGGTTCAGCATGATTGATTACCTGCTGATGCTCAAAGTCCCTGACATGAGTGCTGTCCAACGGTGGCGCACTGAGCAGGAAGTAGGCAATAAAAAAATGGCGAAAGGAGAAACCGACCGCAGCCTCGACGAGGCGGGAATAAGACGCTTCATTCAACATTATGAACGACTGACCCAACAAGCGTTGACCCAGCTCCCGGATGTTGCCAATCTGGTACTTGTGATTAACGACGCGCACAAGGTTGCTGACGTCCAACCGGGAAAACCATCGTAATGAGCGCTATTCCAACGTTACCTGTGATTGTCCTCACCGATCTCGACGGAACTCTCCTCGACCATCACGACTACAGCACATCAGCCGCACGTGATGCTCTGAGTTTTCTGCAGCAGCATAATATTCCGCTGATATTCAATACCAGTAAAACGCAGCCAGAAGTGATTCAGTTACGGCGTCAGCTGGCTAATACATCTCCCTATGTGTGCGAGAACGGTGGCGCTATTTACCACGTAGACAGCGATGACGAATGGCATTGTGAACTCCCCGGCGCAGGTTACACAGATATACTGAAAGTGCTCAATCAGTTGCGTAAAGACGGATTTAATTTCCGGGGTTTCAACGATATGACGGACACCGAAGTCGCAGCCATTACAGGGTTGTCGATCGATGACGCGCACCACGCACGCCAGCGAGCAGCCACCGAACCTCTGCTCTGGCGCGGTGAAAAATCCGAAATTACTGTATTCCGCGAAGCATTGCTGGCACACGGCCTGAGGCTACTCAAAGGCGGCCGTTTCTATCATGTGATGGGCGATGCTGATAAAGCGTCTGCCGTTACTTTTTTTAAAGACTTCTATCGTCAACACTGGGGGCTCAACGAAGCTCCTTTGGTGATTTCACTCGGCGATGGGGAGAATGACCGTGCCATGCTCGAAGCCTCGGACTACCCGGTTGTGATACCGGGCGAATCCGATACTCTTGAGCTGAATAACCCTGAAGCTCAGACCGCTGAATTTAAGGGCCCTAAGGGCTGGAATAACACCTTACTACCATTGTTAGAAAAACTGCTTAAGGAGAATTGCGGTGGCTGATTTTTATCAGAACGGCATTGTAACCACGCTACATAACCTGACCGACCGTCCGGTGGAAGACCTTGAACGCGAACTGATGAGCTTCTCACGCCTGCGGCCTATGTCGCTGGTTCTGCCATCCCTGTTCTCGGAACTTGAGGGCCCTGCGCTATCCAACATTATCGATGAAGTCGCCCAGGTGCCTTACCTGAATGAGATCGTGATTGGCCTCGACCGCGCAGATCAATCTCAATATGAATTTGCTCAGAAATTCTTCTCCAAGTTACCACAGCACCACCGCATCCTCTGGAACGACGGTCCACGTCTGCGCAAGCTGGATGAAATGTTGGCGGAAAAAGGCCTGTCACCCACGGAAATGGGTAAAGGTCGTAATGTCTGGTACTGCTACGGCTACGTTCTCGCCAGTGGCCGCGCCGAGTCTGTTGCGCTTCACGACTGCGATATTGTTACCTACGACCGTAGCCTGCTGGCACGCCTGATTTATCCGGTTGCTCACCCTGGTTTTAATTACGTCTTTGGTAAGGGTTACTACACACGCATTGCTGAGCAAAAAATGAATGGTCGAGTCAGCCGGTTGCTGGTAACGCCCCTGCTTCGCGCTCTCAAGAAAGTCTATGGTTCACTCGATTTTCTTGAATACCTGGACAGCTTCCGTTACCCACTTTCCGGTGAATTTTCTATGCGCGCAGATGCGCTTAACGATATTCGCATACCGAGCGACTGGGGTCTCGAGATTGGTGTTCTGTCAGAAATGAAGCGTAACTATGCAACCAATCGTATCTGCCAGGTCGATATTGCAGATGTTTACGACCATAAACACCAGCCTCTGTCAGAAGCAGATGCAAGCGCAGGCCTGTCGAAGATGAGCACAGACATCTGTAAAGCTATCTTCCGTAAGCTGGCAACCCAGGGCGAAGTTTTCACAACCGAAACCTTCCGTACGATCAAAGCAACCTACTTCCGCGTGGCACTCGATTTTATCGAAACCTACCACAATGATGCACGTATGAACGGCCTCGAACTGGATCGTCACTCAGAAGAAAAAGCCGTCGAGTTGTTTGCTGAAAATATCATGAATGCCGGTGAGCACTTTTTGGCGAACCCAATGGAGACACCATTTATTCCTAGCTGGAACCGGGTGATTTCTGCAGTACCTGATATTCTCGACCGTCTTTATGAAGCGGTAGAAGCTGACAACAGCGAATTTGGGGATATCTGATAACTCAGGTAGCTTCAGAAAAAAGCCCCGCACTGCGCACTGCGGGGCTTTTTTATCAGGTCATTATCAAGCTCTGAAACTCAGGTGTTTGATAACCACACCGTCTGGTACGGATACAGTACCAGCTCGTCTTCAACAATACGTTTCTCATGCGCAAGCAAATCAGACAAGCCATTTTCAAGAAAGCCCAGCGTAGCCAGAGGTAGTTTCAGAATACGCTCGGTCACGTTGGAAATTGCGAATATACGCTGACTGTTATCTTCGCTGGTGCGCTTCAGAATAAAGAGGTCGGTATTAATTTTGACCACGTCCTGGCGGGCATCCGGGCTGAAGGCTGGCTGGGCCCGACGAATTCTCAGCATACGGGTAAGCTCGGTAAAGACTTCGGCCTGAGGCGTCACTGGATTCGAGAGCAGGTATTCCAGCTCATGCTCTTCCCAGATGCGGCGATTAATCGAGCGTGTACGCCCCGTCTGTTCAACATGCTCCAGATCATTCGGAGACGCCGTCAGACTGTGAATATAGACCGCAGGAATCCCCTGCATGGCCAGCATTATTGCCTGAGAACACAGGAACCGCTGTACTTGATGATGATCCGGGCCACGACGGGTTCCCATACAGGCATCGAACAAGGTGATATTAATTTCATACGGGCTTTCAGAGCCGTCACTGTTGGCTTTCATACTGACGAAACCGCCAAAGCGGTGCATAGAATCAATCAGATCCTGAACTTCCCGCTCAGGTAGCAAGCCCTCGACAGGACGGACACCGATACCGTCGTGAGACGCGGTAAAATTCAGGTAACTACAGCCCTCAGGGAGGGGTGGAATCGCATCAGCCCAGTCACTCAGAAAGGAGGCATTGCCGCGGTTTAATGCGTGCAGCACCAGTGGCGGTAACCCAAACTGGTAGACCATATGAGCTTCGTCTGAATTACCGAAGTAGCTCAGGTTTTCTTTTACCGGCACATTGGTTTCTGTAATAACGACGACTTCCGGCGCAACGAAATTCACAATATCACGCAGTAATTTTACCGCAGCGTGCGTTTGACTGAGGTGCAGACAGGTCGTGCCTAACTGCTTCCATAAAAATGCCACGGCATCGAGGCGGATAAAGCGCGCGCCCTGCTCGATATAAAACAGGTAGATTTTCACAAACTCGAAAAGGACCTCGGGGTTCGCAAAATTAAGGTCAATCTGATCTTCAGAGAATGTTGCCCAGACATGGCGAACACCCCGGTGCGTGTGCACAGGCGTCAACAGTGGTGTGTTGCGAGGCCGTGTTACCAGTGAGACATCCGTGGCCGGGTCAACTTCAATAAAGTAATCTGTGTAGGGTTCCCGGTTACCGATGTAATCAATAAACCACAGGTTTTCGCGCGAGCAATGATTAATCACCAGATCAATCATCAGATCAAAATTATCAGCGATCGAGGCAACGTCCTCCCATGTGCCCCAATCCGGGTGTACCTGGCGATAGTCAATAACAGAAAAACCATCGTCAGAGCTATACGGAAAAAACGGTAGAATATGGACCGAATTTATAACATCCGCGAGTCGCTCTCTAAGAAAATCGGAGAGCGTTTTCAACGGCATTTCATCGGCGGTCTGAACGCTATTACCATAGGTAATGAGAATGATGTCTTCCTCTGACCAACGTTTATGCCCGGTCGCGGTGGGTACTTCGAGCACGCTGCGGGATGTTTTATCTGCAAAACACTGACAGATGGTCAGAATTTCCCGCGCGATCTGTTGGTTGTTCTGCGCGTCACCATAAATCTCTGTAACACGTTGGGTAAATTGATCCAGTGCCGCCTGAGTCATGCGTTTCCCTTATATATCTGAAGCCAGGTCTTTTATTGCTTGCCAGTTCCGTGCCGACATCAGATCAGGAGGGGTTAACCAGCTACCTCCCACGGCAAATACGTTATCCAGTGCAAGGAAATCGTGGTAAGTCTCAGCGCTGATTCCACCTGTAGGACAGAAGCTGACCTCAGGCATGGGGGCTCCTATGGCTTTCAGCATAGAGCGACCGCCACTCGGAACAGCAGGAAAGAATTTCATTTTTGTGAAGCCGGCTTCGCGTGCCTGCATAACTTCACTCGGAGTAGCAACACCCGGTAGAAAAGGCCCACCCCACTCCGATGCAGCGGCCAACAGATTTGGCGTAAAGCCCGGACTTACAGCAAATTGTGCGCCCCGATTCAGTGCAGAATGCAACTGATCTGGCGACGTTACGGTGCCGACACCGATAATCGCCTCTGGCACATTACGGCTGATTTCACTGATAGCAGCAAGAGCGGCTGGCGTCCGCAAGGTTACTTCAAGCAATGTCACACCGCCGGCAACAAGCGCCTGAGCCATAGGTACAGCGGTATCAATATCATCAATGACAATCACCGGCATTACAGGCTTTGATTTTGTAAGCCACTCATCCCACATACTTATCACCCTCCATAATCACACGCCTCCAAGACTGATTGCACCTTCATCCGCTGGCCCTGCCAAAGCTCTGAATCCAGCAAATAGTTCGCGCCCGACACCGTGCGACGAAGCACTGACATCGAGCGAATCACGCGTTTCTGCAAGACGTTCCTCAAACCCCGCCGTTGTCACCTCAAGTGATCCGGCATGACCGTCCAGGCGGATAATGTCACCGTCTTCAATATAGTGAAGTGGGCCATCAACCAAAGCCTCAGGGCTGAGGTGTATCGCTGCCGGCACTTTTCCTGATGCCCCGGAAAGGCGGCCATCAGTCACCAGTGCGACCCGATATCCTGCTTCCTGCAGGTTGGTCAATGCTGGGGTCAGTTGATGCAGCTCTGGCATCCCGTTCGCCCTTGGTCCCTGCCCCTTCACCACAACAACAACGTCCTGATTCAGCTCGCCAGCCTGATACGCCGCCAGTACCTCTTGCTGATCCAGAAAGACACGCGCTGGGGCCTCAATGACCCAACGGTCATCAGGCACTGCAGAAACCTTCATGACGGCGCGCCCAAGGTTTCCACTTACTAGCTTCATACCCCCCTCGCGCAGAAACGGCGCGTGCGCAGGTGCCAACACAGACAGGTCTGCGGACTCAGCAGCCATGTCCGTCCAGGCAAGTTCACCGGAAGCATCAAGCACAGGCTTTCTGCACCACTGGCGTAATCCTTCACCCAGGATAGTATTCACGTCTTCATGTAAAAGCCCCGCATCGAGCAGCTCTCTGATCAGGAACGGCATACCACCCGCCACCTCAAACGCATTCACGTCGGCGCTGCCATTGGGGTACATACGGGTCAGCAATGGCACAACATCGGATAGCTCCGCCATGTCCTGCCAGTCGATAACAATGCCGGCCATTCGGGCAATGGCGACGAGATGGATGCTGTGATTCGTAGAACCACCGGTCGCCAGCAGACCCACCATGGCATTCACCATGACTTTCTCATCAACGATTCTGGCGATCGGCATATAGCCGGGTTCCAAGGCGGTGATTTCAGCCAACTGATGCGCTGCGGCCCGGGTCAGGGCATCTCTTAATGGGCCGTTCGGGCTGACAAAAGACGATCCGGGTAACTGCAACCCCATGATCTCCATCAGCATCTGGTTGGAATTCGCGGTACCGTAAAAGGTACAGGTGCCTTCGCTGTGGTAGGACCCCATTTCGCTTTTGAGTAGCTCGGCCTCGCCAACATCCCCCCGGGCGTATGCCTGGCGGGTCTTGGCTTTATCCGAATTGCTGATACCACTGTGCATCGGGCCAGACGGAACAAATACCGCGGGTAAATGGCCAAAACGCAGTGCCGCCATCAACAGCCCCGGAACAATTTTGTCACAGATGCCCAGCATCAGACTGCCATCAAATACTTGATGTGACAGTGCAACCGCAGTGCTCATGGCGATCACATCACGGCTGAACAAAGACATTTCCATCCCGGTCTGACCTTGAGTGACACCATCGCACATTGCCGGAACTCCGCCTGCAACCTGCGCGACGTGATGCTTTTCTGCCAGATAAGTTTTCAATTTTTCGGGATAGTGGCGATAAGGTGCGTGTGCCGAAAGCACATCGTTGTACGCATTAATGATGGCAACGTTAGCGCCGCGACTGCTGCTCGTCAGAATCATTTTTTCATCGTCACTGGCAGAAGCATAATCATGCGCCAGATTCGTACAGCTTAAAGCTGTTCTCACCGGCCCCTGCTGCGCAGCGTCTTCCATCTGAGACAGATACCTGGCTCTCGTATCGAGACTTCGCTGACGAATTTTTTCTGTAACGTCTTCAATAATGCGATGCGTCATTACTCGCTCCGGAAAATACTTAATGGAACCTGAGACTGGTACAGCACGGTACGGATCGGCATCGCGCTGATGTTCTGCCGCTCATCCTCTTTCTGAGCCTGGGCATAAACACGATTTTTTTCATCCCCCTCAAAATGAAGGTACAGATGACGGCAATTAGACAGAAGCCCCCAGGTCAGCGTCATGCGCGGCAGGTCCACGGGTTCATCAGTGACTGGGCAACACCAGGCTGCATTTCCTTCATCAAGGCACTTAGGTAGCGCTGCAGAACCTGGAAACCAGGACGCAGTATGGCCATCATTGCCCATACCGAGAACGGCAAAATCGAGCCTGACCATTAATTCGTGAAGGCTGTTTTCACACTCCATAAAACCGTCGACAGGATTAGTTGCAGCATTTTTTAATGGCAGAAAATACGCTTGTTCTGCTTCGTTCTGCAGCAGGTGGCGACGCACCAGCGCAGCGTTACTTGCAGCGTCATCCAAAGGTACCCAGCGCTCATCAACGAGAGTGATACGTACTTTACTCCAGTCCAGCTTTCGCTTTGAAAGTTCTTCAAGAAAACGTACCGGCGTTGACCCACCGCTTACTGCGATGCACACGCGGCCACGCGCCTCAATCGCTTCACGCATTTTTCCTGCGAGGTCGTCAGCCAGCTGGCGAGCCAGTGCATCTGCTGATTTAAATCTGTTGTCTGTCATTTATCGTATCTCCATTATTATTATCGACGAACTCAACTGTTCTCATCCCACAAGCGACCATCGCGTGCGAGTAACAGAGTAGCGGCCGCTGGGCCCCAGCTACCTGCGGTATAAGGTTCTGGACGTTGCTCCTGCTCTTCCCAGTGTTTAATAATCGGGTCCACCCAGCGCCAGGCTTCCAGCAATTCATCATCCCGTAAAAACAAGGTAGCGTTTCCGCTAAGCGCATCAAAAAGGAGTCGTTCATAAGCCTCCGGGACGCGCGTCTGCCGCTGATTCGATGGATTCAGGCTGAGATTCATAGGGCGAACATTCATACCTGGGCCAACACGCTTTTCACACAACATCAGGCGCACCCCCTCATCCGGCTGCAGTCTGAATATCAGCTTATTGGCCATGGTATTTTTATGCTGGAGTGGAAAAATCGAGTGCGGAATTTCTTTAAACTGTACAACGATTTCGCAGGCACGCTCAGCCAGGCGCTTACCGGTACGAAGATAAAAAGGCACCCCGGCCCAGCGCCAGTTGTCGATCTCTACCTTCGCTGAAATAAAGGTTTCAGTCAGAGACTTGTGATGCACACCGGGTTCATCACGGTAGCGTGGAACGGGTTTCCCCTCGGCGACACCAGAATCATACTGACCTCTCACCACATTCTCATTAATCGCGGTGCCTGTAATCGGCTTGAGCGCCTTCAGTACTTTTACTTTCTCGTCGCGGACGGCGTCTGGTTCAAGCTTGGCCGGCGGCTCCATTGCGGTGATACATAACAGTTGCAGCAAGTGATTCTGAAACATATCCCGCATTGCCCCGACATGCTCGTAGAAGCCCGCGCGCTGCTCAACACCAAGTTGCTCAGAAATCGTAATCTGGATATGGTCGATGTAATTCTGGTTCCACTGCGACTCAAACAGCGAATTCGCAAACCTCAGCACCAT
The DNA here is from genome assembly GCF_002297765.1 of Thalassolituus sp. UBA675. Lineage (NCBI taxonomy): Bacteria > Pseudomonadati > Pseudomonadota > Gammaproteobacteria > Oceanospirillales > Oceanospirillaceae > Thalassolituus > Thalassolituus sp. UBA675. The sequence continues at coordinate 212,754 of NZ_DBNJ01000026.1, read as the reverse complement.
CAGGTTCTGGACCGTTTCTTTTCCGAGGTAGTGGTCGATACGGTAGATCTGCTTTTCTTTAAAGTACTCAGCAACGGTGTCGTTAATCGCCTGAGCAGTATCAAGGTCGTGACCGATCGGTTTCTCCAGAACGATCTTGCTGTGACTCTGTATCAGGCCGGCGTCATGCAGTCCCTTACATACTGGCGTGTACAGGTCAGACCCCGTGGCCATGTAGTAAAGCCGGTTGATGTCTTCCGACGACAGCGTCTTACTCAGGTTTTTATAGCCCTCATGATCATTTACGTCGTGAGTAAGGCAATGCACTTTGTCCAGAAACCGCTCCAACGGTTCCTTTTCGAGGTAATTAGAGGGCACATGCGATTTTACTGAGCTCTCGATTTTGCCTATGAACTCGTTTCTATCCATCTCACGGCGGGTCACGGCATAGATAGCCCCGTCCGGAAGACGACCATCTCTGTCCAGTAAAAACAAAGCGGGCATCAGCTTGCGTAAGGCCAGATCTCCCAACCCACCGAACAGAACCAGTTCAAACGGTGCATCAATGTGCATTCATTACCTCCGGTGTTTCATTTTGGGGCGTAGCTTCATCCTCTCACGGCTTCCACTTACCTTCCAATCAATACTTGAAGCCAGCCTGCTTCTCCTGAGCGCTCGCATAGAATGCTTCATGGGCAAAGGCCGGCTCTACTCTGATAACAAGCACGTTCCATACCGTCGGCATCATACTTGCACCATTGTGATTCAGGGCGAGCGTTTCTGTGCTCGAAAAAAATCAGGGCGATACTGCAGGGTGACGCAAAACGGTAACAAATCTGCCATAATCTGCCCCCTAATCAGAGGTTACAAACTACATGTCTGAACAAGGAAAGACGTCAATGATTCGCAAATGCCTATTCCCGGTCGCCGGATACGGAACCCGGTTCCTCCCAGCAACCAAAGCAATGCCTAAAGAGATGCTCCCGATCGTTAACAAGCCGCTAGTACAGTATGGCGTAGAAGAAGCAACTGAGGCTGGTATTGATCGCATAGGTTTCATCACAGGCCGTGGTAAACGTGCCATTGCTGACCATTTCGATATCTCTTACGAGCTCGAAAAAGAAATCGAAGGTTCTGGTAAGGAAAGCCTGCTGACCTCTATCCGCACCCTCATCGATGAAAACGAATTTGCCTTCAAACGCCAGAACCATATGAAAGGTCTGGGCCACGCGATTCTGTCCGGCAAATACCTGATGGGTGACGAGCCATTTGCCGTTGTTCTGGCCGATGACCTATGTGTTGCTGGTGACGACGGTGAAGGCGTACTGGCTCAGATGGTTAAAGTCTTCTCTCAGTTCCGCTGCTCTATTGTTGCAGTACAGGAAGTGCCTGAAGACGAAGTGCATAAGTACGGCGTGATTGCTGGCGAAGAGATGAAAGACGGCCTCTTCCGCGTAACCGATATGGTTGAGAAGCCAGCCAAAGAAGATGCACCAAGCAATCTGGCGATTATTGGCCGCTACATTCTGACACCGGACATCTTCGACAAGATCGAAGATACACCTCCGGGCAAAAACGGTGAGGTTCAGATCACTGATGCCCTGCTGAAGCAGGCTCAGGAAGGCTGTGTACTGGCGTATAAGTTCCGCGGTACCCGCTTCGACTGCGGTAGCATCGACGGTTTCGTTGAAGCGACCAACTATGTCTACGAGAATATCTTCAAACAGGGCAAATAAGCCCTCGTCTGAGGATACGCATCAGGGCTGCCGCGCAGCCCTGATGTTTCCTCTATCTTTTTGTTTTCTATGATTTTTTGAAACAAAGGTGTTGACGACATCCGGGTAAATCCGTAATATTCGTCCCGCTGTTGAGATGTTCCCCGATAGCTCAGTCGGTAGAGCAGTAGACTGTTAATCTATTGGTCGCTGGTTCAAGTCCAGCTCGGGGAGCCAACACAGCATTCGGGGTATAGCGCAGTCTGGTAGCGCGCCTGGTTTGGGACCAGGATGTCGGGAGTTCGAATCTCTCTACCCCGACCATTCTCACACTTCGCCCGCAATGCCCTTCAAACAATACCTTTAATGCTGTATAAATCAGCTTCAACACTGGTTTTTGTTTAATTATTGCTTATGTCTTCTGTTGCTTCTGTTGTTCAGTACCCGCTGCCTTGTCCTGAGTGTAAAAATTACACATCACAGCCTGCTGAGAAATTACGGATAGATCGCAAATCCATATGTCGCGTCTGTGGAAATACGATTCGATTGACCGACCAACAACTTGAAAGTCTTGAGAGAACACTCTCCCACATGTCTGGCTGCGGACTCCGCGGCGGTCAACAAGACGAAGTATCTGAAGAGCTAGAAGAAGCCGTCGCTCAATAACCTGACGCATTCGGGCTTTCTGTTTTCTATACGCACACTCGATGAGCAGGCACAAAAAAGCCCTCCGAAGAGGGCCTTTTCTGCGAGGCTGTATTTATTACTTAACAATCTCGAGCAGTTCTACCTCAAACACCAGCGCTGAGTTCGCTGGAATTTTAGGGCTTGGGCTACGAGCACCGTAAGCCAGGTCTGCCGGGATGAACAGCTTCCACTTCTCACCTGGCTTCATCATCTGGAGTGCTTCGACCCAACCACGGATCACACCGTTTACCGGGAATTCGGCAGGCTGACCGCGCTGAACAGAGCTGTCAAAAACTTCTCCGTCGATCAGCGTACCGTGGTAGTGAACACGAACAGTATCGGTTGCTGCCGGTGACTCACCTTCTTCTACAGAAGTCAGAACTTCATATTGCAGGCCTGAATCAGTAACTTTTACTTCTTCACGTTCTGCGTTCTTCGCCAGGAATTCTTCGCTCGCCTGAGCTGCTTCATCATCCAGAGCTTTCTGCTTGCGCTCAGCATCTTCACGCAGTGACATGAATGCCGCCTGAATATCTTCGTCGCTGACCTGCTGTTCAGCTTTAGAAACAGAATCACGGATACCCGCAACCAATGCATCAAGATCAATGTCTGCACCTTCACGTTCGATCTGACGACCGATGTTCAGGCCTGCACCGTAGCTCGCTTTCTGAGCGGTGGTCTCAAGTTTCACTTTTTCCTCCTGGCCGCAACCAGCCAATAACAGTGTCCCCAACGCAATCGCTGGAACCAGTTTATTCAATTTCATAGTATTTCCTGATGGCAGTTTAAGATCTCAGTACCCAAGCTTGGGTCAGCACACGAAATTCCCTCTCTCGGCACGCGCATCACATTCCCTTCGAATATTTTTGCATACCTGGATTTCCGCTGCCGATAGCGAACCCGTCATCTGACACCGGTAATTACGTTCTCTCAGCTCTCTGTCGGGCGTGTCCGCAAAAGGGCGTTCTACCAGATTGCATCCGGTTATAAACGTAATCACTAATATCAGCAGAGCTCGCAATTCAGACGTCCCCAATCATTGAAAACAGCCCGAAGAGTGTCATAGTCACTATTCTTTGTCCACAGGGCACTGAATGAGTTCAACGAGTCCCCTTTTTCATTCGTCGACGGTATACTGTAACCGCTTTTTACCCAGCTGGGCTCAGCAATACTCAGTTCGGGTCAGTATAATAAGTAAGGAATTAACATGCTCCGTCTCGCTGTATTGGTGCTTTGCGCTATTGTCATTTCTGCCTGTGGGCCATCCAAAGAAGAACTACGCCGTCAGCAACTGCTGGAAGCCCAGAGACTGGAAGAAGCGCGTCTTGAAGCCGAAAGACTCGCCGCTGAGCGAGACGCACGGGTTCAAGAGCGTCTGAACGACGCCCGCGATGCCTGGTCCGGCGCTGAGTACCTCTCTGAATCCGACATCGATACATTATTCAGCGGCGACATTACTTCTGACCTCCGTGCCGGAAAAACCTACTACATCGAACTCGAACTTCAGGCCGCCAAATATAACTACGGCGATCGTAAACAGAGCTTTGTTATTGTTGGTATGCGCAACCTGCCAAACAGCACGGTCTATAGCCCGTTATTCCCGGATAAAAATGCCGCCTACCAGCCAGGCCAGAAAGCCAAATCGGTTCTGGAATTCACCCTCAAAAATCAGCAAATTGAAAACCGTCTGGGTCAGATGGTTGAGCGTGAAGATGGCCAGCGCTGGGTTGCTGCGACGCTGAATTTCAAAGACTACGATGTGCTCGCCACCATGCAAAGCAGTTGGCGCTGGGAGCCGGGCCTGTTTGAAGACCTGAGTTGGTACATCAGCCCAGAAAAAGCTTACGAGCACACCAGTGAGCGTGCACTGACGATGCAGATTGGATTCCGTTTCTGTCCGCTTCAGCGCTGCCGCCTGGAACATGAATATCGTAAACATCCGATCAGTGCGATTCGCACAGATGTAATGAGTATTCTGGTTGGTAGCCGGGCTTCTGACCGGGTTCTGGCCGAATTCGTCCGCGAGGACAAATAAACCAAACCTGCACCATGGCTGAATGAACAGCCTGCAGATCACTACAAGGACGTAATTATGACGACGCCTGAAAGCTTCGCCAACGAGCGTAGCGCTGCTATTGAATTTACTGCCACACCATGGGGTTACACTAAGCTCTGGTTAGTAAATATGCTTCTTACCCTGGCCACGCTGGGTATTTATGGGGCATGGGCGAAAGTACGGAATAACCAATACCTCTACGGCCACACCAGCATCGAGGATAATCGCCTGCAATACCTGGCAACGCCTAAGCAGATTTTGCTGGGTCGCTTGTTAGCGTTGGGCGTATTTCTTATTTTTGTGGGCGTTTCCATGGTCGAACCCATAGCTGCAGGCATTATGTATCTTGCTCTGATCCCATTGAGCCCGTGGCTCATAGTTCAGGGCCTTAAATTTACCTACCGCAATACCGCTTACCGTAATGTTCGCTTTGATTTTAAAGGCGACTATATGGGCGCTCTGTATCACTTTATCGTTTTGCCATTAGTAGCTGCTGTCACCCTGTATCTTGCTCTACCTTGGGTCATCAAAAAAATTCATCAATTCATGTTTGGTAACTGCGAATACGGCGGTGAAAAACTGCAACTGAATACCAGCACAGGTCAGTATTACAAAGCGGCGCTGGTCGTTTTCCTGGTTTCTATTATTGCTTTCATCCTGATTGCATCATCCATGGCCGGAACACTTACGACCATGCAGGGTAGTGAAGCCCCGAACCCATTGTCGTTTTTACCTATCATTCTGGTCATGTATTTCTTCAGCTTTCTCGTCCAGTCTGTCTTCAATGCCATGATCCGCAACCACATTGCTGAAAGTCTCAAAGCAGATGAGCTTGTTCGCTTCGAGTCACGCATTACGGTTGCTGGTTATCTGGGTATTACTCTGCTTAACGCCGTCCTGATTCTTTTTACTCTCGGCCTTGCCTTCCCGGCGGCTAAAGTCATCAAGATGCGCTATATCGCCTCGAAGACGACGGTATTCCTGACGCCGCGCATTGATCATATGGCCAATCAGGTTGAAGGCAAGGAAAGCGCCTTTGGTGAAGAAGCTGCCGGTATGTTCGATACTGACCTTTCCATCGTCTGATGCAAAGGATCACTGGCAAATACTGTATGGCAGGTCGCAGCGATACGCGTCCTGCCATTCTTCTCCTCAGGGACGACGGCTCACTCCGCGTCCTTGCGACCGATTTCGATTACGAGCTGACCTCGACAACGCTGAAAGAATGCAGACAAGGCGATATCCTCCCCGGTATTCCAGTTGAGCTGCACTTTGACAGTGGTGACTACTTTATTCCCGAAGACCCGGACCTGAGATGGACACCGCGCAGTGGCTTTCTGGCTTACCTCGAAAGCCATATGGTGATGGTTCTGGCGGCCGCCTTGCTGGTTCCGCTGTCCTTCTGGCTGATGTTTACCCAGGTTATTCCTGCAGGCGCAAAGGCTACAGCGCCCTTAGTGCCGCAAGAGGTGCTGAATCGGGTTGGCCGCTCATCGATGAAGACGCTCGACTATTCTCTGGAGCCTTCGACGCTCGCCCAGTATGAGCAGGCTTCGATCATAAAAGACTGGAATAAAGCCGCAGAAAAAGCGGGGTTGGATAATGACTATCGAATCCTTTTCCGCAGCGCCATCGCTCCCAATGCTTTCGCACTGCCCGATGGCACCATCGTGGTATTTGATGAGCTGGTTAATATTCTCAGTCGCGACGAACTGATAGCTGTGCTATTTCATGAGGCAGGCCATGTAGACCGCCGGCACGGCGCACAAATGATGGTTCAGGCCAGTGCCGGTGCCATTGTTTATGGGCTCTTGCTTGGAGACCTTGAAGGCTTATCAGAAGTCGTACTGGGTACCGGAATTTCGCTCGGCGAAAATGCCTTCAGCCGGACGATGGAAACCGATGCAGATGACTTCGCCGTCGAGCACCTGAAAGCAGCAGGCATGTCACCAGACCTTCTGGCCAGTGCACTTAACTCACTGCCCGGCAGCGAGCGCGAAACCAATAGCTGGCGGGAATACCTGAGCACACACCCGGAACGGAAAACACGCACAGAGCGTATCGAAAGTGCGTCGGATTAATCGCCGAGGGGCCAGGCGCACAAAAAAAGCCGGGCTCAGCCCGGCTTCTTTCAGATCGGCATTAACAATGCGATCAGAAACCTACAGCAAATGACGCACCGTAGAAGATACCTGAAACATCAAAATCAGTTTCGATATCGGTGGTGTCTTTGTTGGTCTTCATGCTCAATGCACGGTGACCTACTTCAAGGCCCAGATCAACAACTGGCACAGGCAGATCATAGCCCAGCGTCAGAACAGTATCGGTCAGTGAATTACCGTCATAGCCGATTGCGTTGATTTCTGCTGCGGCGTAGATACCGAAAGGTGTGCCGACCTGCGCTTCAACAAAGCCCATTGGCAGGGTGAAATCGAGTTCGACTTCTTCGCGACGATTTCCAGAAACGGTGGCACCGTCAACGATGACGTCACCACCAAACATACGTGCGGTCAGACCCAGATTAATATCAACATACGGCACTGGCAGAGGCAGGCCCCAGTACAGGGTTGCATCTGTATGGCTCAGGTCCATTGAGCTGTCTACTTCGCCGGTATACTGAATGCCATTAAATTCTTCAGTGACGATGGTACCACTGCCATCCAACTCAAGATTCGTTTGGCGTATACGCAGGTTTGGAACAACCGGTACAGGGTGCTCGAAGAACACAGTAAGATTAGTGCCAGAGTCAGAGTCGAGACCAAGACCGTTGGTTTCGCTGTCAGCGGATAAGCCATCATCTACTTGGCCACTAGGTTCAGCAGTCCAGGAGTTTGCCTTAGCACCTACTGTGAAAAGCAGGTCAGCCTGAGCGGCGACCGGAGTCATCGCGACCAGAAAAGCCGCAAGTGCTGTCTTTTTCATGAATTATTCCCGTAATTTATTGTGTTCCAGAGCACCGGCTAATCGCCAGCGTCCTTAGTGTGCACAGAGAATCATGAAAAGCCAATAGTTATGGCAATATCCGACAAGGTTTGCCTTGTCGGATACATAAGGAGATCGGTGCCTGGATTAAAATTCCATGCCCAGGCGACGACCGACTTCTTCGTAAGCTTCAACAACACCACCAAGGCCCTGACGGAAACGGTCTTTGTCGAGTTTTTCGCGCGTGTCTTTGTCCCAGAGTCGGCAACCGTCTGGTGAGAATTCGTCACCCAGAACCACTTCGCCATTGAAGACACCAAACTCAAGCTTGTAGTCAACCAGCAGCATGTTGCCGTTCAGGAACAGCTCTTTCAGAACGCCATTTACCTTGAACGTCAGCTCTTTCATTTTGTTGATCGTCGCTTCGTCTGACCAACCGAACGACTGAGCGTGATACTCGTTCACCATAGGGTCGCCGAGTTCATCGTTCTTCAGGAACAGTTCAAACGTTGGCGGATTCAGGTCCATCCCCTCTTCCACACCCAGACGACGTACCAGACTGCCCGCAGCGACGTTACGGACTACGCACTCCAGTGGAATCATATCGAGACGCTTCACCAGCGACTCGTTGTCTGACAGGAGTTTCTCGAAATGCGTCGGAACACCAGCTTCAGCCAGCTTGGTCATAATGAAGGCATTGAACTTGTTGTTTACCATGCCTTTGCGATCGAGCTGTTCTACTTTTTTACCATCAAACGCGGAAGTGTCATTACGGAATTCAAGCACCATGTAGTCCGGATCATCTGTTGTGAAAACAGACTTGGCTTTGCCTGAATAAAGAAGTTCGCGTTTTTCCATGGGTTTCTCCGGGAATGAGGGTCGGTTTTAATCGTTCAGTGCAACCCAGTCTGACATTTCATCCTGCGACAGCAGGGGAACGTCCTGAGGGGAGCAACCAATTGCTTCAGCCAGAACCTGAGCTACCAGATTCCGGTCATTGTTCTTTTCGCTGATGTGCCCAGCAGACACATGCTTCAATCCGGGCCATTTTACCCGGCGAATAAAGTCAGCGCACTGTTCATTGCTGAGATGACCATAGGCACCGGCGACGCGTGCTCGCAAGCTCGGTGGGTATGGGCCATTCGCTAACATCACAGGGTCGTGATTGGCTTCTACCTGAAGCGCATGGCAATCACGATAGCTGTTTACAACATGCGGTGTCAGTGATCCGAGGTCGGATAATATACCAAGGCGCCGCCCTTCTGCACTCTGAATAACAAATTGCAGAGGCTCGTGTGCATCGTGAGGAACCACGACAGGCGTCACCTGCATACTGGCAACATCTACCGGTTCATCGCTGACCAGACAACGCCACAGTGAATGGCCAGTCCACTCCATGCGGCGTGCAGTTCCAAACGAGGCGTAGAAAGGGATATTCAGGTGCTCACACAGCGACTGAATGCCTTTGGCATGATCGCTGTGCTCATGAGTAACAAAGGCAGCTTTCAGAGCGCTGTGTTCAACACCCGCTTCAGTCAGGCGCTGGAGCATAGTGCGTCTGGCAAAGCCACTGTCAATCAACAGCGCTTGCGCATTGCACTCAACCAGAGTGGCATTACCACGACTGCCACTGCCTAAAGAACGGAATCTCACTTTTCGAGCTGGAGCTTAACCTGTGTCAGAAGGTCCCGCGTCAGGCTGTCTTCCGCAAGCGTTTCTGCATCTTCCTGCAGGGTCAGATAAACGCCATCGCCGGCTTCGACCATCTTCAGCTGATAAGGCAGAAACTCTTCAATTTTCTCACCCCACAGACGCCCCCACCAGCTACGATCGTCTTCCTCGGCTGCCGGATTCGGCAACTCAAGGAAGTAGGTACCAATGCTGCGGTTAAGGTCTGTCAACTTAACATCGGTGGCCGCCAAGGCATCAGCGACGCGCGACCAAGAAAGAGCGAAGCGCGCATCAATCTGCAACGTAAGAGTGCCCGCGCCATCACGCACAAAACGCGGGTTCAACTCGCGTTTGAAATCACTCAGCGACGTTGGCTCAGAATCTTCGCGAGCCACCGTCAGCGGTGCAGGAACAGGAATCTTAAACTCTTCCCCCGGCCCCGGATTACCTTCAAGATCAGGCACAGGGAAGCGATCGTAAGTGTTCAGGGTCATCCCTTCAGGGACCTGCGTTTCAGCAGCTTCCTGAGCATCGAGATACGAAAGCGCTTGGTTGTCGCCGAGAATCCAGCTGCATCCTGTTGAGAATACAGCCAGAGCAGAGAGAAGAATAAGTCGCATTGTTTTCCGTCAGATGATGCCAGCGTCTTTCAGAGCCAGCTCTACTTTTGGCTGCAGGCGTTCATCAAGGGTTACCAGTGGCAGGCGAATACCTGAGCCACTCAGCCCCATGCGCTCAACAGCCCATTTAACAGGGATTGGGTTCGCTTCTACGAACATGGCGTTGTGCAGGTGCATCATACGCTCATTCAGTTCACGAGCTTCGTCTGCTTTACCATCGAGGGCCAGCATACAGAGTTCGTGCATCATTGCGGGCGCAACATTGGCGGTCACAGAGATGTTGCCTTTACCACCAAGCAGTATCAGCTCGTAAGCGGTTGCGTCATCGCCCGAGTAAACGGCTAACTGGTCACCCACCAGATCGATCAGCTGGCGCGCACGATCCATGTCGCCGGTGGCTTCTTTCACCGCCGTAATCTGCGGCACTTTGGCAAGCTCAGCAATCGTCTCTGGCAGCATATCAATACCGGTACGGCCCGGCACATTATACAACCACTGCGGGATATCAACCGCCGCCGCCACGGCTTCGTGGTGCTTAATCAAACCGCGCTGTGGTGGCTTGTTGTAATAAGGTGTCACCAACAGGCAAGCATCTGCGCCAACGCGCTTCGCTTCCTGAGTCAACTCAATCGCCTCCGAGGTATTGTTCGCACCGGTACCTGCAATCACCGGACGACGCCCTGCTGCTGTTTTTACTACGCGCTCGATAACCGCAACGTGTTCGTCCGTTTCAAGAGTCGCCGACTCACCAGTCGTACCGACCGCGACGATGGCGTCCGTCCCTTCCTTGACGTGAAAATCAACTAATCGATCAAGGTTCTCCCAATCTACTGAGCCATCAGCATTCATTGGAGTAACAAGAGCAACGATACTACCGGTAATCATAGTTACCTATCTCCTGATTTATTGTTATACGAGGCATTACGTGGTGATAAGGGGCGCAAGTCTAAAGGTGCCCGGTATGTCTGACAAGTCAGCCCGGGGGTCAGAGCCAGCCAATTTATCACACTCACTGTGCCTCTTCTGTACCAGCTGACAGAGCAACCGGCCATGCACGCAATACCGCCTTAAACAGTGTCGCCAGCGGAATAGCGAAGAATACGCCCCAGAAGCCCCATAATCCACCAAAGACCAGCACCGCAACAATGATTGCAACTGGATGAAGGTTTACAACCTCAGAGAACAGTAATGGGACCAGAACGTTTCCGTCCAGGGCCTGGATAATGGCGTACACAACCAGTACCCAGGTGAACTCATCACCTAACCCCCATTGAAAATAAGCGACAAGCGCAATGGGTATGGTCACCACCGCAGCACCTATATATGGCACGAGCACTGAGAAGCCAACGGCTATCGCCAATAGAGCGGCGTAATTGAGGCCCAGGATAACAAACGCAATGTAAGTGACACCGCCGACAATCACGATCTCAAGTGCTTTACCACGGATGTAATTAGCTATCTGCTCGTCCATTTCGGACCAGACATTTTTAAGCAGGCTGCGCTTCGCAGGCAGAAAGCCGGTAATCCATGTGAGAATCTGCGTCGAGTCTTTCAACAGGAAGAACACGAGAATCGGCACCAGTACGCAATAGATTAATACCGCCATCAAACCTGTGATACCTGTCAGAGAGAAGCTAACCGCCAGCTGTCCTAGCGATGCGACTTCATCTCCCACTTGTTTCGTCCATTCTTTTACCTGCTCAACGGATACCAGCTCTGGATAACGTTCAGGCAGCAAAAGAAGCAGTTCCTGCCCTTTCGAAGCCATCCGCGGCACTTCAGATATAAACTGAATCAGCTGGTTCCATGTCGCGGGCAGAATAATCAAAAGCAGCGTAAGCATCACAGCCATGAACAACAGAAATACGGCGATGGTCGCGGTAAGGTGACTGAGACCACGCGCCTTACAATAATTCATCGTCCCTTGCAGCAGGTAGGCAATCACAAGCGCTGTCAGGAAGGGGGCCAACACGTTGCCGAGCAACATGATGACGAGCATCAGGGTGATCAGAATAAAGAGAAGCCCTAATGCCTCTTCATCTGAAAAGTAACGATCTATCCACCCTTTTACGACCTTTAACATGTCATACTCCGCAGGAAATCAGAAAAATGTAACGATCGGCGTCCGCCTCACTCTGACTCAGCAAAGTATGAGGGCTCTTCTCAAGGTAACGCGGAATATCGACCAGGCTACCTGCATCTGTTGCCATCACCTCAAGTACTTGTCCGGGTGACAGATCACGCAGGGCTAGCTTAGTTTTAAGAAGAGGCATGGGACACTGAAGTCCGCTCGCGTCGAGAGTCGAGTCAGGCGTCATGGGGTTAGACACTTGTATCAGGGTTTGTCATGCTCAGATTATACGGAAACAACCGCGACAATGAACCTAAGACGCTGAAATCAGTCGAAAAATTTATCGCTTCACGATAAGACTGCGGTGCTAACTAGGCAATATCAGGCGACATAACCAGTGACAACAGACAGGAATGGGCATTGAACATCAGGAATTGGCTATCTGCTTTGGGCGTAACCCTCTGCGCCACCTATAGCCCGGTGCAACATGTATCAGCACAGGATGCTCAGCAACTGCCGTCTCTCGGCGATGCTACCTCTGGGCTGATCTCCCTGCAGGAAGAAAAGGCCCTGGGTCAGAGCTGGCTCAGAAACCTGAGATCCCAGGCACCGACGCTGGATGACCCGGTTCTTCTCGAGTGGTTCCACGATCTTATTTATCAGCTTGTTCCCGACTCTGACATACAAATCAGTGACCTGCACCTTGTCACGGTCGACAGCCCTCAACTCAATGCGTTTGCGGTACCCGGTGGTATCGTCGGTATTAATTATGGCCTACTCCTGTACGCTGACAATGAAGATCAAATCGCTTCTGTACTCGCTCACGAACTTGCTCACCTCAGTCAACGACATTTCGCGCGCCAGGTCGAAGCCGCCCGAAAGCGAGACCCTGTAACACTGGCGACACTGCTGGCCAGTCTGATCCTGATCGCAACCAGCAATGGCGAAGCAGGCATTGCTGGAATTATGACCTCGCAGGCTGCCGCAGTTCAGGATCAGCTGGCCTATACCCGAGAGTTTGAACGTGAGGCAGACCGGCTTGGCATGTCGACGCTGGTCAGCTCTGGCTTCTCTCCTGAAGCGATGCCCGCCATGTTTCAGAATATGCTCGATGCTGCCAGGTATCGTGGAGAAGCCCCCGAATTTCTTCAGACCCACCCACTGACAGCAACCCGGGTCGCGGATGCCGCAGGCCGGGCTGGCGCCTTCCGCAGCGTCAGTCCATCGGCCAGCTTCCGCTTCCGTATACTGAAACTCAGCGCAGAAACCCGATATCAACTTGGCGATGGTGCCATGACCGAGCTGAAAGAACGTCTCAAAGACGCCAGTGGTACAGAAGCGGACGCACTCAACTACATGATTGCCGTCTTGCATCATGATCAACGCCAGTACGCGGAAGCTGCGGAGCAACTGGCTCTGGCAGATCAGAGTCATCTTCTGGTGAAGGTGTTAGATCAGCGTATCACGGCCTCCGCAGGTGAGCCGGCGCGCGCCCGGGCGGCACTGGAATCGCTCAGAAAGCTTCATCCCAACAGCCTTCCTCTTGAAAGTGCTTACGCTGACTTGCTTGCAGAAAGCGGTAACTACAGCGAGGCAACCCGAGTCTTGCGGAAGCTGACTGAAGCCTACCCTGATGTCCCCGCCTTCTGGGAGGCACTCAGTCAGAATGCGAGCAAGCAAGGCGATTTGATCCTCGCCTCCCGAGCGCTCGCCGAATACTACTTCACAACAGGAAGAAATCAGGACGCCGCCCAGCAACTCCGAAATGCCATCAGACAGGCAGAAAAAGCCAACGACCTGCAGCGGGAACTGGCGTTAAAAGAGAGGTTAAAAGCGGTAGACGCCCTGTTGCGTCCACCACGAGGCTGAAGCCGTCAGGCGGCGCTGACAGGCTTGCGGAAGTTGAGCATGCGGTCCAGGCTCCGCACTGCTTTACGGCGGATGCCTTCATCGACCAGAATTTCCTGATCGCTATTTTTAAGAACGTCCCGGATATTTTCCAGCTGGTTCATCCCCATCCACGGGCAATGAGCACAGCTTCGGCAAGTCGCACCATTCCCCGCCGTCGGCGCCTCAATCAGCAACTTGCCCGGTGCTTCCTGTTGCATCTTATAGAAGATGGCTTTGTCGGTAGCGACAATAAGAGTGTCATTTGGCAGGTCACGTGCTGCAGCAATCAACTGACTCGTGGAGCCGACGACATCGGCAAGAGCGACCACCGCATCCGGTGACTCAGGATGCACCAGCACTGCAGCATCCGGGTGTACATTTTTAAGGTCCTGAACACCTTTAGAACGGAATTCGTCATGAACGATACACGCACTGTCCCAAAGGATCATGTCTGCACCAGTCTGCTTCTGAATATATGACCCCAGGTGCTTATCAGGCGCCCATATCAGTTTTTCGCCCTGATCATGGAGATACTGGACGACATCTAAAGCAATACTTGAAGTGATCACCCAGTCTGCACGCGCCTTCACAGCGGCCGAGGTATTGGCATAAACAACGACGGTACGATCAGGATGCTGATCACAGAAAGCAGAAAACTCTTCTGCCGGACAACCAAGGTCCAGTGAACAGGTTGCCTCCAGTGTCGGCATCAGGATGCGCTTTTCCGGGCTCAGAATTTTCGCTGTCTCACCCATAAAGCGAACGCCGGCAACCAATAGAGTACTGGCTGGGTGATCATGACCGAAACGAGCCATTTCCAGAGAATCTGAAACACAGCCTCCGGTAGCATCGGCTAATGCCTGAATTTCAGGGTCGGTGTAATAATGAGCCACAATCGCCGCATCTTCCTGTTTAAGGAGTGCACGGATTTCTTCTATCAGCGCCGCCTTTTCTGCGTCACTGCGGGGTTCCTGGCTGCGGGCCCAGTATTCACGAACTACATTTTCCGGGGTCAGAGTCATGGCTATCGAATCAGTTCATCACGGTAAAGCGCTCAGATCACAAAGCGCAGAGAAAAAATAAGCGCGAAATTTTACCACACTCTCCTTAAATAGGTGCAATTGGTGAAATTTCAACCACTTCTGATAAAGAATGGATAGATAGCGCAACTACCATCGCATGCGATAAGAGCCGTTCGGTCTCTGGCCCATTATGAAAAAACATCTAGACCTGGAGCGCCAGAATGAAAAAATTCCCGTCCCCTCACGACAAATGAATGACGCACACCGTCTCATTCTTTGATCAATAAACAAACAAGAATCAAGCATAAAGAATAAATCACAGGTTCCTTAAGTCTGAGAAGACTGCCACCCCAAAAGAATATTTCTTTAATGGCAAGCGTCTGATTGTTCTAGGGAAAACGTTCCTAACCGAGAACACTGACCGGCAATCAATCCTGAAGAGTGTGTTTTGATAAACAATTACTCAGGTTATTCAGACATCAAAACAACTAGTCATATTGCGCCTTCAAGGCAATGTCGCCATAGTCCAAATAGCCCTTGACCCCTTATTTTTTACCGTGTTTCTATCTTTGCCCGACCATAGAGGCAGACCTTCTGAACTGGTCGGTAACGCAGCAAAGGAGACTGCATGGCATCGTACAAGGGAGTACAAGGCGTTCTGACCGCACTGGAGGCGTTTTTTAAAAGCCGTCTGCCCAGTGAGCTTAGCGATGGCCCTACAAATGCCAAAGTCGAAGTACTCGGTAGTGCTGATATTGCTAACCGGCTGACCGGCAACCTGCTGGGTATTTATCTGCACAGAATGACCATCGATGATCACGGTCGCAGCCGGTACTTTGCACCGAAGGGCACTGATACATCCGATGCCAGTGCCGAGCTGCCATTGAATCTGCATTTCCTGCTCATCGCCAATGCGAACAGCGCCGCCATTGAAGCAGACCTGATGAGCTGGGCGATGGTGGAACTTGCCAACCAGACTCAGCTTGATATCTCTCACCTGCAAACGGCGGATTCAGAGTGGGGAGAGTCAGAAATTCTTACCATCATTCCCGAAGATACATCGACCGAAGACCTGATGAGAATCTGGGATGTTTTTGAATCCCCTTACACCTCCACTATGGCGTACGTTGCAAAAACCGTTCGCTTGAGATTGCAGCCGCAGCGCACGGAAGGCAGCCCGTTGATTACGCGGGTTATATCGGGAGGAACGGTCTGATGCGTTCGGTGAATGTACTCGAATCCACCATTCTGCACGGAAGTGACCAGATATTCTGGCTCGATGGCAGCTCTGCTGAAAGCGTGTCTGACATGCGCAGAGTCAACGGTCAGATCCGCACCGAAATTACTGAAAAGCCTTCCGACCTTCATATTCGTGAGGGCGCTGGAAAGACTGTCCTATGGCGACATTCAGTTGATTCATTTGTCGCAGGTAAACCAACCGGAAGCGAGAAGGGTTTTGCTACCTCAGGCACATACACATTTGCCGGTGTAGTACACGACCCCAAGGGCCAGTTTCTGCCGCGCACCTTCTCTCTGATCGTTGGCGATGCCCCTCCGACCGGGCATGCGATTGTGCTCTATCCCTCGCCGGTTTCCGTACGTTTTAACTCTGCGGGCGGACTTCGTATGACGCTCGCACGCGACGCAGACGATTCAGCGCTTCCCTGGGCAATTGTGACAGTAACCGTCACCATCCCCGGGCTGGGATCACAAACCTACCGGGGACAGACAGATCAACATGGCGACTTGTTACTGCCCTTCCTTCGTCTTCCACCATTACCGGAAGGCGTGAGTGATTACAGCGCTACCCTCGAAGTAGTCGGCAGGCTCGACACTGACAGTGAAGTTCCCGCTGACCCCGACACCTTCAGCCCGCTTGATGTTGGCGAGCTGAACAGCACCAGTTTTTCCCAAACCATCGGATTCTCAGTAGTACCCGGTGACATTTTAACCCTGCGGTCTGATGGCAGGAGTTTTCTTGCCCTGAAACCTGTATGACCCGTCTGAAAGGAGAAGACCATGCCTGAATACTTAGCCCCGGGTGTGTTTGTAGAGGAAGTGAGCTTTCGCTCCAAATCAATCGAAGGCGTGGGCACAAGTGTCGCCGCCATAGCAGGCCCGACCCGTACCGGTCCGCTGCGGGGTAAGCCTGAGGTTGTTACCAGCTTCGCTGAATTCACCCGCATTTACGGCGATGTTCAGGACCTGAGTTTTTCTGGCTCAACGGTACTGAACCATACGGCTCTATCAGCCAAAGCTTTCTTCGATGGCGGCGGTAAACAACTGTTTGTTTCCCGGGTTGCTAATTTCAGCACACCCTCGTCGGGATTCGCCTCAGCGACCGACACCAACAACCATGTCACCTTTGCCAGCCGGTTCCCCGGCGCCATGGGTAACCTGACTCTGGAACTGGACTGGCGCGACAGTGAAAACCTTCTGCTCTCTGTGATCACCAGCGCCCCCGCTGACGGTGAGGTGGTGTTCCTTGAAGCGACAGGCCTGACCAACACAGCAACCACCGCAGACACCTCCGCAAGAGCCCACCCATTTGATTTCCGCGGACTCGTTCGTAAAGCCGGTAGCCAGTATGAAATTGTCGACGACCTCGCAGTGATTACCGATACGAATGGCGACAGCGTAGATGTAACGGATATTGAAGTTGGCGATTATGGTCTCGAAGCTGCAGGACTGGTGAACGATGGCTCAACCAGCGTTACCTTCACCAAAGTCACCGCTCGCAGACCATCCAGCGGTGCGCTTGCTGACGGGACCGAGGCTGTGCTCTCGCTGAGTGAGATCGCAGGACTGAATGGATTTCATGAAGGCGATTGGGGGACGTTGACGACCCTCTATGGCACGCTGAACGCCGCAGGAACCGAGTTCATAATCGAAGACTCTTCGCGCAATCCGGCCGTCGTAGGAGCCCCAATCAAACTTTACCTGAGCGCACTGGCAGCAGCCCCCGGCAGTGTTCGCGCCATGATGGTTCAGCGTTCGTTTAACATTAACGTTCGCAATGGCGGTGCCGACGGCGCGGTTATTTACACCTACGCCGACATCTCCTCTGCACCGGACGCTGAGAACAGCCTGAGTAATGTCATGAGTGCATCACCTGCGAAGCGCTACGACGAGCTTACCAGCCCCGTCAGCTGCACACTGGCAAACAGTGTCACCGGTGATCAGATCATTGCTGCGCTTTATAACATGTTCGACTCAGGGGCAATGAACCCAGGGCCGATGTCCGTTGAAGGCCCACGCTACCTGATCACTCTGTCCGGTGGCGATGATGGCAGCACTCCGGTTGCAGTGAATTACGGTGGTGAATCTGACGAAGTGAACGGCAGCACGGGCTTTGCTGCGTTTGAAGATATCGAAGACATTTCAATCGTGATGTGCCCGGCGGCCGCTGCCGATGAAACAAATCACCAGGCGATTGTCGCCGAAATGCAAAAACACTGCCGCAAGATGCGGTACCGCGTCGGTATTGTCGACAGCCGTGAAGGGATGTCACTTTCTGAGGTGCGCGAATTCCGCTCCAATTTCGACGACAGCCGCCTTGCACTGTACTACCCATGGGTCGTTGCCGCTGACCCTCGTGGCACTCAGCCTACGGTGAATCTCCCACCTGCAGGCTTTATCGCCGGCGTTTATGCCAACACAGATGTTCAACGCGGTGTGCACAAAGCACCAGCCAATGAACCTGTGATTGGTGCACTGGGCTTCACTCAGGAAATCAACCAGTTCCAGCAGGAGCTGCTTAACCCAGCCGGTGTGAACTGCCTGCGTTCTTTCGCTGGTCGTGGTCATCGTGTCTGGGGCGGCCGCACGCTGTCGAGTGACCCTGAGTGGAAGTACGTCAATGTACGTCGCTACTTCCTGTACCTCGAACGTTCTATCGAGAAATCCACTCAGTGGGTCGTCTTCGAGCCTAACGGCGAACGCCTGTGGGACAACGTCCGGATTACCATCGAAAACTTCCTTTACAACGAATGGGCAAACGGCCGCCTGCTGGGCACTGCGAAAACAGCCTACTTCGTGCGTTGTGACCGGAGCACCATGACTCAGAACGATCTCGACAACGGTCGCCTGGTTTGTGAGGTCGGTGTCGCCGCTCTGAAACCAGCAGAGTTTGTGATTTTCCGCATCGGTCAGAAAACCGCCGATAGCTAAACAATATTCATCCCGACAGCGGCTTCTGCTGAAGCCGCTGGGACTAAAGAAGGAATCAAATCATGGCACAGTTTCGCGAAACCCCTTACGGCGTTTTTAACTATCTGGTCAACCTGGACGACGGCACCGAAGGTGAGGTCGCTGGAGGCTTCTCAGAAGTTTCTGGTCTGAACGCCGAAGTCACGGTCGCCGAATACCGCAACGGTAATTCAGCCGTTAATTACGTCAACAAAGTGCCCGCATTGCACAAAACCGGGGACGTCACTCTGAAACGTGGAGTCATCGGCGCTGGCAATATCTACGAATGGCTGGAAGAAGTTCGTGGCGGTAACGTGATGTCCAAGCGCGACGTTACGATCAAATTAAAAAACGAAGACCCAACCAGCTCTGCGGCAGTTGTCACCTGGAAACTGCGCGGCGCCATGCCGATTAAATGGACAGGCCCAACATTAACCGCCAAGGGCGGAAGTGATGTTGCGATGGAAGAACTTGTTCTGTCTGTTGAGCATATCGAGCAGGAATAAGTCTTCAATGATGCAGGATTTACTGGCACGACGGATTCAGCTGACCCCCAGGCCGCAGAACGACTCTGCGCTGCCGCTGGAAGTCGCTATGCTCGGACACTGCCCGGGGCGTGTACGCCCTGAGCGGTTACTCGCGCTGAAAGATGCTCTTGCAGCTATTCGTCAGGCAGGATTCGGGGAGGTCATTGATCAGATCCTCAGCAATCCGGCCAGTGCTTCCCTGTATCATTTACCGCTCCCTCTGCATTCAGCGTCTGAGTTTCACGATATTTTTCCGGATGCAGTCAGCGCGCCCGCACAGTATCGAAGCTCACTGGCAGGAAACCTCGCTTGGCTGGCTCCCTGTGTCGAAGATTTCTTTGCTAATGGAGGTCATCGACTATGGATAGTAGTAATACCTGAAGAAGAATCACAACAAGGCTTTTTCGCAGCTGAAAGTACGGATCTGACCGACACCAGCACACTACGTGGCATTGCGACTCTGCTTGCAGTGCCCTCTGTGGGTTCTATCTGTCTGCCCGATCTTGAGCGACTACAGATTCCGGCGCGGCTGCCCGACGTTCCTCGTGTCCGTCTGGATAATCCAGAGCCAGCATTTTTACCCTGCTCTCAGTCACTCGACGACGATCATCGCGAACGGCGGAATACCTCAGAAATGGCGCTGGATGATCTTCCCGAACCGATAGAATTTCAGCGGGTTTTGCGCGAAATATTACACTGGCTTACCCGCTATCGCCCGGATATTCAGTGCCTGCTGACACTGCCTCTCGCCTACGCTAATGAAATTGACAGCCCGGATGCCGATCCGGAGGCTCTTGAATTACTGACCAACATGCAGCTGTCCGATGCTGCGCATCATCTGCGGCAGGTACAGTTTTTTTACCCCTACCTTCGTGGTCAGGGGAGAGCTCTACTCTCACCGGTTGGTGTTGTATCTGGTAAACAGGCGGCGACAGCCAGATCGGCAGGTCCATGGCGATCTATTGCCGGGCAGCCCATGGTGTCTAAAAACCTACCCTACCCCCGCATGAAACGGGCCGGTGTCGTCAGCCTCAGGGAAACACCGGGGATTTCGATTCTTGAATTACGTAACAACCGGGTCGAACTGGACGATGAACGGCTTTGCGTACCTGCCCTGCCTGCCGATGATTATCGACACGCAGCCAGCCTGGAAAGATTTGATGGATATCGCTCCGCAGAATTGATGCGTTTAATGGGATATCTACGCCGTCAGTTACGCCAATTTGGTGAGCAACTCGTTTTTAATTCCGATGTTAACGACCCGCGGCCGAAACTCCTGATCGAGCATTTTTTGCGACAGCTTTGGCAAAGGGGTGCTTTGCGTGGAGAACGCTCAGAACACGCCTTTAGCTTGCGTCAGATTCCTGCAGGTGAAAGTACCCTGCTTCTGGAGATAGAAATTGCGCCGGCACTTCCTATTGACCGCATTCGACTGACGTTCACAAACATGGGTACCGACTGGCAGACGGAGGTGCAAAGTGCCTAACCCTCTTGCCGATGTATTTGTGCCTTTCCGGTTTAAAGTCAATCTGTATGACTCAGAGCAGAACACATTATTGTGCTCCGGGAAGTTCAGCGAAGTCAGCGGTTTTGAGCTGACTATGGAACCCAAAACGTTTCAGGAAGGTGGCCGCAACTGGGGCGAAGTTCACCGCTCAGGCCAGACCAAATTTGCGCCCATGACACTCAAACGCGGAGTTACCAGCGTCAATGATTTATGGAGCTGGTTTGATGCAACCACACGCGGTGCAAATTACGGGTATCGCCTCAGCGGTGAAATTATTGTTCTCGGGCACCAAACCCAGGACGGTCAAGACAATCCGGTTATGACGTGGAAGCTCACCGGAGTGATGGCAACCAAGTTTAAAGGGCCCGACCTGAACTCAACCGCAAGCCAGGTCGCGATTGAAGAAGTACAGTTGGTTCACGAAGGACTGGAGCTCGAACGGACTAAGCAGGCGGATGATCAATCTTCCGCAGCGAACTCTGACACTCAGGGGGCTCTGCCATGACGGTACCTGAGCGCGGTAAGTTAATCCCGGTAACGGGAAAAAATGATGAACCGGATATGGAGAACGCCATTGATGTGCAGTTCAATCCGGTGACTCTGAAAATAAATCTGTCCAACACATTGAAAGCGAGTGAACAAAGCGGCAGCAGCAGCGCTGCTCAGTTCGTCGAGAAAAGTTCATCCAGTCTGAGCCTTGAGCTGATTTTTGACACCACACGGAAAGAAGAAGATGCGAACTACGAGCAGGGCTCCGACGTTCGTAACCTGACGGGTGAAATAGCAACACAATTTATCCAACCTGAAAAATCAGGCAGCGACCTGAAGGCCCCTAAACGATGCCTGTTTCAATGGGGCGCGTTCGAATTTATTGGCATGATCGAAAGCTACGATGAAACGCTGGATTACTTTTCACCGGGCGGTACCCCGCTAAGAGCCAAGCTGGCACTGAAACTGAAAGAAGATCGCTTTCAGTTCCGCCAGACAAGCGACTTTTCAGACCCTACAAAACCAGCCATGCCGCAACTGTCACCCCGCGGAAAAGATACGGATGATGAGTCAGGAGCGAAACCTGATACCCCGGAAGATCCAGACAACAATCAGCCCCCGGCAAAACCGAAAGCTAAAGAGCAGGAAACAGAGCCTGTTCCGGGCCCGAGTGAAGGCAAAAACAATTGGCGTGATACCGCAGAGTACAACGGCATCGAAAATCCACGTATGCCCGGTGTACCTGTATTAGCGACGCCTACGCCAGATTGTAAGCCACGAGCCGGGCTGTCAGCAGCACTGAAAGCTGCCGTCACTGTTAACGTAGAAGCAAAGATTTCCACCTCTGTTAAATCACGAATTAAAACGGATAACGGAGTTGGCTTTGAATAAATTCACGTCGATATTCAAAGGAAGGGAGAACCATGCCCGTCATCATTGATGAAGTTATCGCGGATGTTCCTGCAACCCCTGTTCAGGCGGCAGCAGAACGACCATCATCCCAGCAAACTGTGCCTCCTGTCGCGCAGGACATGCTGCGCCTGCTTGAAAAACAACAACAGCGCCAAGAACGCTTGCAGGTGGATTAATAGCAATGGGGATTCCTGAGGCATTTTACAGCAGTGCTCCGGCGATCAACGTCGACGGAGAAAACCGTGAAGACCTGAGCGATGCAATTGGCAGCATGGTGGTTAATCTGGGTCTTAGCGGATGTGCACATGCGGAATTACAGGTGAACAACTGGGGACTCAGCAAAGACGCCCAGGAACCGGACTTTCTGTTCAGCGATATCCTGCCCGGAGCAGCGATTGAAATTCATATCGGCCAGCCCGAGCCCGAACTCATTTTCAGTGGCGAAATTACCGCAGTTGAAGAGGAATATGGCCAGGGTGCTCCTCAACTGACGCTATTACTGCAGGATAAACTCCATCACCTCGCTCGTCATCGCCGCAGCCAGGCTTGGGAAGATCAGTCTCCTGACGACATACTTCAAACCATTGCCAGTGACGCCGGCCTACAAAGTGATATTCAGGTATCTGCTATTACCGATACCTGGCATCAGATCAATGAGAGTGATCTCGCCTTTGTCCTGCGACTCTGTCAGCGCTTCGATATCTCTCCGCGCCTGGACGGATCAAGTTTGCGGGCCCGGCCTGAAGCGGAAGACAACTCGCCTGTTGCGTTAGATGTTCAGGACAATATTTTACAACTGCGCCTGCTGGCCGACCTTAATCATCAGATTACTCAATCGCGTACTCAGGGTTACAACCTCGCCACGGCTGAGGAAGTAAATTTCGACGGCGACAGTATGACACCAGCCCCGGGCGAGACCTCGGCTGCTGAAAGCCTCAACCAATTATCCTGGGATGGCGAAGAGATTCTGCCTCACCCATTTGCCCGGTCTCAGGCCGAAGCAGAAGCTTACGCTAAAGCTCATTTTCAACGTCAGGCAAAGCGGTTTATATCCGGTGATATTGCATGTCAGGGCATTCCAGAACTGACCTCAGGCCGCGAGATCGAGCTGAGCGGTGTGTCCTCAAGGCTGCTTGGTAAATATCAGGTTATTCACTGCACGCACAGGTTTGATAGACGTTCTGGATTTGAAACACATCTGAAAGTAAATAAAGCCGACTGGAGTACGCAATGAATACGCACTCCACCGGACAATTACAGGCATTACAGATAGCACAGGTCATTGATAACCAGGACCCGGACAGACGCGGGCGCGTCAAAGTCAGAATGCAGGCCAGCTCGCTCGAACTCTGGGCCAGTGTTGTCGTGCCTTCAGCAGGTCAGGATTACGGTACCAGCTTCTTACCGCGTCTCGATGAAATCGTGGTCGTCAGTTTCATCAGCCACGACGTGCCCATGGTGCTCGGGAGTGTCTGGCAAGGCGCAGAAAGTCAGCCCGAAGAAGCCACTCCCGTCGAAGAAAAATACGCAGTTAAAACACCATCAGGAACGGTATTTGAATTCAGCGATGAAGAGCCTAAAGCATCCCTGACAACTCGCTCAGGATACAACATCACCATTGATGAAAGCAGTGGTGGCGAAATTCGTATCGAAAGAGGCACACAAACCGTAACGTTGAGCACATCGAGTATCGATATCGACAGCTCAGGGCCGGTGAATATCAACGCCGCTACCGTAAACGTCAGTGCGTCCATGGTTCAGGTCGACGCTGGTATGTCTAAATTCAGTGGCGTCGTGCAGTGCGACACCATCATTGCCACCTCCGTAGTAGGGACGACCTACACGCCGGGTGCCGGAAATATCTGGTAAAGGGGCATAGATAATGATGAATAAACGACACTCTCTGCACGATGTAAAACTCCAGCCCGCCTTCTTCGAGGATGGCCAGCAAGCGACATTATTACGCTACCTTGACCCTGATTTTATTAATCGTTTTCAGCAGGATATTCAGCAACAGCGGTTTAATGCCGTTCAGTTCGGCCGCTGGTTAGAGGAAGAACGCCACAGTCACCACGATAGACACCCCGTGCTCAGACTACCGACCCACCGTGCCTTTCATATTGTCTGCTGCGAGGTTGTCTGTCACCGACCAGGAATGCCAGCACTGGACCCACAGAAAATCAGCTCGGCGGGCTTTGTAATCCGCAAAGAAAAACCAACGGGACAGCAGGCCTGGATCATAGAAGAAGGGGAAGCCGTGGGATGGCAAAGCCGCCAACGCCCCATAGCTGACCCGGATATCAACCGCCGGCTATGCCCTAACGGCCTACTGCAAAAACGGACTTCATCACCTGTGTTCAGTGGTGAAGAAGTACACCCACTTCATCCTGTTAAAGTCAAAGACAGCAAGGGAAAGTGCCGCACCCTGCTCTTTGGATATGTACCGCTGGGTGGCTTCTATTACGAAAGAAACGTTCAGTTTGATACCAGTGATGTTCAGGAAATTAATAACCTTGCTGTTGCAAATCTGCCCTGGCCATTTGGCTATTCAAATGGGGCGAACCAGACATGGAATCCTGAACAGGACCGCATTCACCTTGACCGTGGTCGGCCAACCGCGGCCTTTGCAGAACTCTTAATGCAGTTGATCCATCGCTATCACCTCGGAGAGGAAGACAGAGCGGATAACCAACAACTCGAAACCCTGTGTGATCAAATCTATTTCTATGATCCTGATGCCTGGAGACGTATTCCGATTTACCTACCGAAAATGCAGAAAATGCGCACAGGTATTCATAACCCATTCGACTTCTCTCACGCAGAGTTTATTCCCGTTTACCGCACCACCAGCCTGATTGACTACCTGCGCCTGTGCTTTGCCGATAAAGAAAATAATCCCCTGGTACGCTGGGCCGCTCAGGTCAGCGATATGGCTGATGCAGTGGGTGGCATGAATCGCCTTGGCAATATTCCTAAATTGCCACTTCATAACGGCCAGGGAAGCCTTAGCGATTCATTGGCATTTACCGAGAGTCAGGCGGAATCAATGCGTTCTTCACTCGGTCAACGCCTGCGTGATCTGACTCTGGCAACCTCACTCGAAATTCCACTGCCGAAATTTGCTCAGGGACCTGACGATTTATTCCGGATTATTCCCTTCGTCAGATCCGTCAATGACGAGCGGCACGAGCAGATTACCTGGGCTGACCAGAACTCTCAGTCAACGACCTTCCGTGTCGCTGCCACGTTTGACCCGGAGGCGAGTCGCCCTTCATTGATTCCAATGCCCTCAATGCGCGATTTAAAACGTGGTCTGGCCAAAGGCGCAAGCATCCTGACACCGGGAGACACCTTCTCTCTGGTCAACTCGCTTAAATTCAAAAAAGGCATCAGCGAAGACACAGTCAGTGGCAATTTTGATCTCGGAGCAGGCATTCAATGGATATGCTCTTTCAGCCTGCCTGTTATCACCATCGTAGCCATGATCCTGTTAATGATCATGGTGTCGCTGCTAAATATTATTTTCTTCTGGATGCCGTGGGTAAAAGTCTGCCTGCCCTTCCCGAAAATGCCAAAAGGATCTGATGGATGACGCTGCGTACACCGGTACCTAAAGTAATCAGCTGGCCTCTGGGTTCAATTAACAGTGATGGCAGCCTGAGCTGGTCGGAAGACGACAACAGTATTCGCGAGAATATGCTCAATATTCTACTAACCCGCCCCGGCGAACGTATTCAACGTCCGGAGTTTGGCGCTGGGCTGCTCAAGTTTATTCATCAGCCTAACAATGAAACGACCCGCAACCTGATTGCTGGCGTCGTAAAAAAATCACTGTCCGTGTGGGAGACACGCGTACAGGTAGACGGCGTCGATGTCACGACAGCAAAAGACAACCTGGCCGAAGTGCACATCAATATTCGTTACCGTCTACGACATAACCAGACCCCAGCGTCGCTGGGGTTACGCCTGAACCTGGGCGTGTAAGGAGGATTTACGGCTATGCCATTACCTGTTCCAAATCTGGACGATCGCCGCTTTGATGATCTGGTTGCTGAGGCCAGAACACGCCTTGCCGGTCACTTGCCGGAGCTTACCCAAATTGCACCGGGAGATCCGGTACATGCGTTTATTGATCTGTTTGCCTGGCTTACCGAAACCATTATCTATCGCGCCAACCTTATTCCTGAACGCCAGCGCAAAGTCTTTTTAAACCTCCTCCAGATTCCTGTTCGCCCGGCGGTACCTGCGACTGGCTTTGTAGCGATTGATGCCAGCCCTAACAGTCTGACGTTACAGGATTATCTTCCGGCGGGGAGTCAGCTACGTGCGGGGAAAGTCACGTTATCGACGTCCAACGAGGTGCAGCCTACCTGCCTGAGTCTGAGTGTATTGATTAAAGAATTGCTCAGCCCCGGCGACCTCGAAGCCATGGGAATGACACTCCAGGACCTGCACGAGCAGTACGGATTACGTGCAGGCGAGATGCCTAAACCGTTTCGCGCCCGCCAGTTTTCGCTGGGGCAGGAAACCCTGAGTATTGGTAATACACTGGATAAGAGTTTCTACCTGGCTTGTATTGCACCGAAACCCTTATCAGATCAGATGACCGCACTGCGCTCGTCTTTTTCAGGACTGCGGCTTAATGTTGGAATAGCCCCTGCAGATTCGCTTCAGGAAGAAGACTTTATCGTCGACAGTGAAAGTACCCTGTATCCGCGTCATCTGGTCTGGGAGCTGATGTCTGAAACGCCAGACGGAAAAACCCGTTTTCTCCCTCTGGATGTTATCCGTGACTCCTCCATGGGCGGGCGTAAAACCGGTGTTGTTACACTCAGGTTACCGGCGAATCCGGATTTATTCAGTGGTTTTGCTAATGCAGACCCGATGTTTAACGGTACGAGCAGTTTGCCCCCGGCTCCTGAGGACGATGAGGCCGCAGAGCGAGTGGCCTTCTGGGTCCGCCTTCGCTCTCCTGATGAACCCGACCTGAAGCTTGCTTACCTCACCATTAATGCGGTCGATGTCGTCGCTCAGGGGCAACGTAATGATCTACTGATCGGCACAGGCACAGGATTGCCTGAGCAGGTGCTTCAACTTCCAGATACAGATATTGATGCTGCATCTCTGGAGCTTCAGGTCGAAGAAAATGGTGTCTGGTCGACCTGGCGTGGTATGGATTTCACGTCAGGTCAAGGTGAGGATGCCCGGGTTTATCGCCTCGATGCAGCATCGGGTCTTGTCTATTTTGGCGATGGTCTGGATTCTGGTTTCCGCCCCCCCAAAGGTGCTCGCGTACGCGTCGCATCCTATCGTTCGGGAGGAGGAGAATCAGGTAATCTCCCTGCGGGGAAAATTAAAGAGATCGTTGATGGCAGCTCCCGTTTACGGGTGCGTCACGAGTGGCCATTGAGCGGCGGTCGCGATGCCGAGTCACTCGCTCAGGCCGAGAGCCGTATCCCCCAGTTCCTCACTCACCGCAACCGCGCTGTTACCGCGACCGACTTTCAGGCGCTCTGCCTGAACAACCCAGTCAGCCCGGTTGCCCGTGCCGAAGTAAAAGAAGGCTTTTTACCCGGCGCAACGCTCGCCGCAGCGCAACGCGACGTTCCCGGAGCCATCAGTATATTTGTACTGCCGCCGACAGAGGTCAGCATTAATAACTGGCCTCGCCCTACCAGAGGACTGTTGAAAGACGTTTTTAATTATCTGATTAACCGCTGCATGGTGGGCACCGAGCTGTACGTACTCAGCCCGCAATTTGTACCTATGGCGGTCAGTATTCTGGTCACAGTCCGGGACCCATCCACCGAACGCGAAACATTAAATGCAGTAGCCGAAACCGTCACTCAATATCTGTCGCCTCTCGCTCCGGGTGGAAGTAAAGGTACCGGCTGGCCTGTCGGCGCGACAGTCCGCGCGAATGAATTAATGACTCAGGCAGCACGTATTCCCGGCGTTTTGTCGGTTAATGCAATTTCATTATTTGCGCAGGGCACTAATGACGAAGGAAAACCAGCTTGGCGCAGACTAACGGCAAATGAGAGCCTGATGCTCGATGATTTCCAACTTCCTGAACTTGCTGGTATTTACGTGGGCGCCAGTGGTTCTGCTGGTGACGGATCACCGGGCTCGCCGAATGGACACGGCAGTAATGCCAACCATCTGTTACCGCCATTCCCTCAAGGAATTCGCGACGGTCTTACTGGCGATGATCAGGGCGACTACGAAATTGCGATACCTGTTGTTCCGGATGTGTGCTGATGGACGCGAACAATACTCCCTACTTTTTACTCCGTACCGAAGATGAACTGCGGCAAGGCTCCAGCAGAATGGAGTGGCACCCGGGTCAACAGGCGTTAATGCTACGGCAGAAACAATCGTTGCGGCTTCCGGATACTCAGGCAGATGCTCTGACGCAATGGCAGAACGCTGCACCCATGGCAGTTGATCAGCACTATCAGGTCGCGCTGCTCAACAACGACGGCGATACTGTGATCTGCAACGGAGGACGCGGTTGGGAGACACTGGATCACGACACGGGAACAAGTTTCTCATGTCCCGAGGGCTGCCAGTTTACCGATATGACGCTGAATTCCAGCGGTCGCATGGCGCTGCCTTACACAGATAAAAATGAACTGCATGGACTGACTGTATTTCATCTGGGCAAGCGTTGGTTAACTAGCTGCACTCTGCCCGAAGAACCCGTACGAAGCCAGGTAGATAACGAAGAACGTATATGGGTGGTGTCTGCGACCAGTCTGATGTTCTGCGATGGGCAACCTTTGCCCGCACCCTACGCGCCTGATTCGTCGCGCTTCGAACCCGAAGTAATTAACCCTGCACCACTGACGTGCCACTGGCAACAGCAGCTACCGGTAGGCTGGTCGCCATTAGGCTTATGCTGCGACGAGCAATACCTTTACGTGTTAGTGCACAACGGCGCTGGGAGCCAGCAAATACTTGCTCGTTCGTTGACCGATAACCCAGCCTCTCCTTTGCATACCTACTCTGTCGACGGGGATTGTCCGTTTGCTATTGATATTGGTCTGGCTGGCCAGGGTCGCCTCGCTTTACTGGCTCCGAGACAAAGTGATGATCCTGGCTTCGTTCAGCGGGACTGTCCGGTCGTTCGCCTTGAGGCATCCGGTGATGATGGGCCAGGGTCTGCCCGGCTGATTTACGAACGCTACCCCATGGTCAACCTCGCGGTTCCTCGTTTTGCCAGTAGCGCAGACGGTCAGCTTCGCTATCAAGCGCCCGAAGATGACGATTATCCGGGGTTCTCACCAAGACCGCGTGAATTGCATGTACTGCGCCAGCCACGCTATGAAGACAGCGCCTCAGCATTGCTCCGGGAAGTTCTGGACTCGGGCACGCCCGGTACTGTCTGGCACAGGGTATATATTGATGCCTGTATCCCTGCTGGCTGCAGTGTAGAAATTGGTGCACGGGTATTCGATGATGAGGACGCCCGTAGCCAGGCTGATATTCATATGCAGCCTGTTCCAGTATGGAACCCTCTGCCTTCAGAGCATCCTTTTCAGAAGGCATTATCTGGTTATGAAAAAGATCGACGCGGACTGTTCGAAGTTCTCCTGCAACGCCCGGAGGGGCGGGTCAGAAACCTCGAAGGACGCTATCTGCAGCTGCAGTTGCATCTGACTGGCAGTGGCCGGAGGACCCCAGAGATTCATGCCATCCGCGTTTATTCTCCGCGGTTTTCTTATCAGGAAGCGTACCTCCCCGAGCTGTTTCGTCAGGAAGAAAGCCCGACGCCCGAAAATTCAATCGGCCCTGCTAACGGTGCCGATGTCAGGGAGCGTCTGCTGGCGAGCTTCGAGAGTATTCTCACCCCCCTGGAGGGCCGGGTCGCGGCAGCAGACCAGCTCCTTCACCCGATGGCGGCGCCTACCGGAAATCTGAACTGGCTGGCACAGAGTGTAGGAGAGGCAATTCCGTCTCACTGGCCAGAGCGACGCCGTCGCCGCTGGTTGGAAAACGCAACCCTGATACAACAGCGCAAAGGCACCCTGCCCGCATTGAATCTTGCGCTGGATATCGTCACAGATGGCGGCGTTCAGAATGGTAGCGTGGTCGTGACTGAGAATTTCCGCCTGCGCAGAACCATGGCCACCATTCTCGGGGTACACATGGATGATTCAGATCACCCGCTTACGCTTGGTACCGGAATCAGTGGGAACAGCATTGTGGGTGACAGCCTGATTCTTTCTGAAATGGGCGCCAAAGAATTCCTTGCGCTGTTCGCACCAGAAATAGCAACAGAAGATGAGCGTCAGGCCGTGACTGAGTTCTTCGAGAAATACGCGCACAGAGTAAGCATCCTGTTGCACGGCGATGCCCGTAAGCAACGTCAGGAAATTGAATCCATGCTGGAAGCGCAACTACCCGCGCACCTTCAATGGCGAATTATCGAAACAGAACAACCCTTTATTTTAGGGACATCACCTCTTCTCAGTATCGATACCTGGCTTGAGCAACGCCCGGGTTATGAGCAAGTGAAGATTAATAAAACCCATATTGGTCGTACCGATCTGCTGATGAACCCATTGGCATTTTCACCCAGCGACATCAATCAACGCCTGAGTTGATAACACAAAATTAAAGGCAGAGTTAAAAGGAGGCCTTATGTCTGAGATGGATGATCTACCGACGCTAGAACAGGACGACCAACTGGCTGAGCCCCTGCGTCGGGTGTCTTACGAAGCAGGCATGATGCTTGGGCTTGAAGCAACCCGTGACGAGCAGGCCTATCATCGCCGTAGGCTGACACGTCACCAGTACTGGCTACAGGGCTTCGGTACCCTTGCAGGTCTGAACGTCACTATGACGCCAGAGACTCACCCGGATGCCAACGACGACGTCAGTGTGCGTCTGCATGTAAGCCCCGGTGTCGCCATCGATGGGCTTGGCCGCGAAGTCATGCTGCACGAAGCTTACTGCATAGATCTGAAACAATGGGTTGAAGCTCAATCGGAAGCGCACCTGCTCGAAGGCTATGACGGCGGGCCAGAAGTATTGTGGCTTAAAGTCTGCATCCGTCACAAAGACTGCGCAATTGCCCGCCAGCCGGTATTAGCCCGGAAACTCAATCTGAGTACAGACGCCGTTCAACCAGCTCGTACTGCCGACAGTGTTCAGCTGGAACTCATCCCCGAAAGACTACCACCCGAGGATGACCGTTATCACCCGTGGTCCAGTCACGAACCCGTCAGTGATGCCATGCCGCCATTAAGCAGTATTGAAACGCAGACTCTGCAGGCTGCAACAGCCACCAGCCCCGAAGCTGAGGCTCAGCTGAAGATGCACGCCCGATTGCTTCATGCGCTCGATGGAAGTGGACTCAGCACAACGAACCTCGCTGATGAATTAGATGCTGGCGCAAGACTGTTGCTTGCCCGGATCCGGATTGAAACCAGCCAACCCGGAGACCCGATTATCAACCCGATGCGAATCCAGATTAATAATCTTGTGCGTCCGTTTTTAACAACGCCCAGCCAACTCGCCTGGCTGAATCGCCAATCACAGAATAACAACTAACGGACTCACAGAGCGCAAGGAGACACCATGACTGAGATACTCTTCCAACCACTGGGTAATCCGTTGGCCGCCAGTCGCCCGATGGAAAAAATTGCTGACATAGATTCGCGTCTGACACGAACGCATTACTTCGATGGACGCCTGCTGACGGCTGAAGATCTTGAGCGCGATCAGATATACCTGGATGAACGTCTCCGCGAGGCCGGTAAGGTGCTTGGTGAAGGTGTTGCCTCGGGCCTCGAACTCAGCTTCGACCGCTACTCCGGTCTGCTTACTCTGGAAGCCGGTTATGGAGTGACCCGACACGGGCGGATTCTTCAGCTTGATGAACAACTAACCGTCAACGTCACAGACTCCGCTCTGATATCTCAGCTGAATAAAGGCAAGTACCGCCGCTTTAACCGCGGGCTGTACGCCGTGGTTCTCAATTACGTCGAAGTCGCGACGGATCTTGCGGAAGTTTTCCCTACCGATCTTGCGAGTAAACGCGGCGCCGAATATGCCTCAGTGACTGAAGCGGTTCAGCTTGGACTTGTTCCGCTTCCGGTACCACTTGCACAACAGAGTGAACTTCATACCCGGGCCAGTCTTATCCGAGCGCTTCAGGATAATAAGCTAGTGGCAGATATGATTCCTGGTGATAGTTTGCCATTAGGTATTTTAGCGGTGCGCGACGACACACCGCTGTGGCTCGACTCTGAATTATTGCGCCACCCGAATCGCCGCGATGACAGCGCTTTTTCGATGAAACAAGACCTGTACCGGCAACACGAAAATCTGTTCTATGACGTGCTGGAGCACCGCGAGTCTGGCGGCTTGCCATTGGAGTTCTCTGCAACTGACTACTTCAGCCTGATGCCCGCAGCCGGCTCGATGCCAAAAGCCTGCATTGATCCTGAACGCGCTGTTCAAAGTTACTTTCCGGATAATTATCAGATTCATATTGCCCCGGTCAGAATGGCCGAGGTCGATCTGCTTCTGCAGGAATCATTGCCACTTCCCGCAGTCGATCTGACCTCAAGTGAAGTGGTCGATATTATGATTCTGGTACCACTCAGCAATCAGAACTACGGACGCTATGCGTCTCAGCTTGAGCGTGACCCCAATATCGTCGAGCGCAAGCTAAGAGCCTTTGATCCATTGCGTCTGACTATTTACCCACGACCAGCGCCACACCAGCTGGATACCGATGAAGCCGTATGGCGCTCTATTTTTGATGCGACTGAAGAAGACACCCTGCTTTATGTTCGACGTCCGTTACGTGCTGCCGAAACCCAGGTAAGCGGTATTGTTTTAGCGAACGGGTTTGATTTCCCACCAGTCAAGAAACCGACAAGCAGCAATACCACGGTCAGCACGTCAGATAATAACATTCTCACCATTGCCAACTCACCAACCGATCGGGGTGGCGTTATTGTTGATGAAGACGACGTTATAAAACGCTTCCTGAGCCTGCGTGCCATTGGTGAACTACGCATGCCAAGAACTGAGGTCGAGAAAAAGGCCTTCACCTGGGTAGAAGAAAAACCGGGGCAGGAAGCGCAAGCATTACAGCAAATACTGTTTCTGTTGTTAAGAATCAGCCCTTGGTATGACCCGGTACTGTGGCGCACGATCAGAGCACTCTTTCAGAAAAACCTGATTGAAAAAGCGCAGGAAATTCTGTCCGACAATGAAACGGGTCACCCGGTGATGACGGCAAAATTACTCGTTAAGCTCATGGCCAGTCAGGGCGTCAGTAAAACTCTACTCAAACAGTGGGAAGAGTTAGCCATGAAACTGGAAAAAGCGTAAGGAGACGATCATGACGACTATCCTGCTGCACCGTCCCGTTGCAAGCCACCCAGACCTTGAACGACTGCATCTGTTCGCGGGACGACATCTGGGAGAAGACGAGTTCGACCAACGACAGAACTATGCTGAAGCTCGTCTTGCACCCATATTAAAACAGCAGTTGCCGGGTGTAGTTTCAGGCTTGCATGTGCGATCCCGAGGTGAGCGTGGGCCAGTGGATGATATCCAGCTGGCAGTCAGTCCAGGCAGTGCTATCACTCCCAAGGGTGCAGCCCTCACACTGGAATCCCCTCTCTACTGTACCTGGCAAGATTTAGTCGAAGAGTATCGCGACCGCAAACAAGTGAGTGATGCCAGCGGTGTTTTCTATCTGACCTTACACCAGAGTCAATTACATATTGACCCACCCAACGTCGACCCATGCCAGCGCACAGCTTTCGACCCGACACGGGATACACGCCTGGTCACGCTCGCGTCGCTAAGGCTGCGCCGCTTAGATATCGATAGTCAAAAGATAAAAACAGAACACCCTCATCGGCTACAGAATACGATCTGTGCTGATCGCGTCGACCTTGATTTTGCACGTCAGTTTCCGAATTCTGTTCCGCTCGCACTCGTTGCTATTAATGATCAGAATAAAACCACCCTACTTTGGGTGTCAGAAGAGGCCGGGCGTTACGAATCAAATAGTGCTTCGGGTTACCTGACGCTATTAAATCAGACACAGGCAGCATTGCGTCAGCTGGTCACTCTGCGCAATGAAGGCTCGAACCATCAATTAACTCTGAAGAAGTTTCTCGATAAGCACCTGCAGCTGGACTATTTACCAGCGTCGGGCCAGTTACCGCTTTCCTGGCTGGAGGACATAGCCAGCAAAAAACCGAAAATGCATGGTCTTCCTGCTTACCTGGGCGTCGACGTCATACCCGTCGCGGCAGATGGTATTGATGAATTAGTCTTCAGGCACCTTCCGCGTCGTGTGATTGACCTGACGCAACCAGCGGGAGATCGTATTCGCCTCTTATTAGCCATGAAGCGCTCAGTCTATAAGCCGGATCTACTGGATATTCCAGGCCTAGACAAACAGCTCGAGACAGACCTTTACCGCTACTGCCAGAAAGCCTACATGCGCTGGTACGACTGGAAAGAAGTATTCTACAGCCTGTACTACATCGCTCCGAAATCAGATTCGAAGTACGACAACGAATTGAGCGCAGAAGACGTTAAAAGTCTTAATCTTCCTGAGCCCGCGAAATCACCTCTGCTCCCTGATGCATTGTTCAACCGCCTGATCGCTGCGGCTATGAATCGCTTTGCGTTGGTAGATTCCGAAAACGCCCCTTACCCATACGACAGAACCGAGTTCGAAATTCCTGAATTTTTCGATAAGTGGGCGCCAGAGATTGATGAAGAACGTATGCCTCCGATACCTGAGCGCCCGGATAAGCACGGTCTTATTGGTCAGTACGCCATCACGGAAAAAGATCTCGATACCACCGAAGAGAAAATACGTGATGAGCGTAAAAAGCTGGAAGCGACACGGGATATTCTTCTTTTAAAACGTCAGCAATTGGACTCTCAAACCGTCGCGCTGGCGGCGCTGGCCGGTGGCGTAGCAGGCGACGGTAAAGGCATGCAGGTGGCTCGCTGGTTACCTTACGCCAGTCTGAATACGGATAAGCTGCCGACCGAAACAAGTAGTATTGCGACGTCAGTGGCGACCAGTTCGACGTCGTCCGTTAAGGTAGCGACAGAGTCAAAGAAGACAGCTGATACTCAGTATCGGGTTGCTGAGAGAGAGATGTTATCACTCGAAGAGCAGAAAAAACTCGAACTACTCGGTACCCGCAATTATCAATATACGGAAGCAATTAAAGGTACTACGTATACAAAAATAGAGCCCGATAAATATTCTGCGTTCGAACTGACGCTGAATAAAGACCGGATAGACCGGTTGCAGATTCCTACAGCATCCGTCAGCAAGCCTGCGTTTAACGCCAAAGAATTCAGCTTTGGTGTCATGGATCACATCAGCCCGGACATTAACGAGTACAAAAAAATCTACTCGGGGATGCGAGACCTCCTGACGACCGTTCTGGATATTTTCGAAGAACCCGATGCAACCGATCTACATACCAAGTTAACCGACCTGAGTACGGAGCTGATATCACCGTCGGATCTGGAGACTGAGATTACTTCTGAAACCGATAGAGAATATGCAGCCTTACCGACAGAGGGTAAGCCAACTAAAGCGCATTTCGGTAATCTGATCGCCAACCAGCGAAGATACGAAGCAATCTTTACCGCAGGCAAGATTCTCACTCGTTGGATCAGCGTGGTTGAAAATCAATATAACGGCAGCGAACAGGCGCTTCAGGCCCTGTTAAGAACTCAGAAAGAACTGATTGCGACGCAAGAAAAACGTAAGGCTGAAATTGTACGTACCCGCCAGACTCTTCGCCACCTCGACAGTATTGCCGATGAGGCACTCGGTGATTACACCGTTGCTCAGCAACTGATTAATGAAGACTGGCAGCGCGTATACGAAGAATATAGGGAGCGCGCGCACATCCTCACCACTCAGGTTGAAGGACTTTACTACGTTCGGGTACGGCAGGTTGAAATCAGCAGACCATTACCAGACCCATTGCCGTTACGCCGTGATAATGCTGAAGATCTTGTTCCCGGCTGTTCGGCTGACGACGATGCCGACCTTGCTGAGGCCCTTCTTCCCTTCTGGCAGGCAACACTGGAAATTCCTGCAGGACACTGGCGCGCAATATCGCCTTTCGCTGCACGTCTTAATACCCAACCGAATATCGACTATCTCGCACAGCTAAGACAGGTACGGATGACTAAGGCGTACCCTGAGTTGCCGGTTCTGAAAGCAAAAGCCGCAACCGCTTATGCGAATGCCGCCATGCGGTCTATTGAGGACAGCCCCGCCTTCGTCGAGCTGGCAGCGAATAGCAAGAAAAGAGTTCAACGTTGGGCGTCACTTCCACTTCCGATGACTGATTTTATTCCAGCCCATAAAGTAGCTGAAGTACTTTCGCTGGAAGATCTCAATAACCACAGTCATCGGATACTCAGGAGAGCGAGCCGCACGCTCCAGGAAAAGCTGGAGCAGTGCCAGCTTTGCCTTCAGAAAGTACTTGGGTCACTGCCGGGGTCAATCCGGCTACGCTGGGGACAACTCGCAGAGGACAACCGCTTACCCGTTGAAGCGATCAGTCGCTGGCCCGGGCTTAAAAAAGCAGAGGAACTCGACTTCAACACTACCCGCACATTAGCAGAACTGATTGAGTGGTGGTTTAAGCAACTCGGCGAAAATGCAGACAGTGACAGTCGTCAGGCCATGCGGGACATGGTTCGTGCGGCAGTCATCTATGCCTCACTCGGTAACCCACAGGAAATAGTGAAAGGCAGTATCTTCAGCCCACCACGCCGTATCGCTTACGGCGAGCGCTTCAGCGTCAGCCTTAACCAGATTGTGCGCATAGGTAAGACGCTGCAATTACTCAATAGAGAACAGGAAGTTGCGGCTGAACTGACCATTGAAGAGCACGATGAATCCAGTACCCGAGTAAAAATTACCAAGGTTCTGCGGGAAGACATCGACTTTGAAGACAACATCACCGTCATTGGCCGGGTTCGCTGAGCATGATGTTTGATTATCAGGGAGCAGAGACGACTCGCATACGGGCTTTGACTATTAAAGCCCCGGAAGCTTTGCATTCGAAGATCGAAAGGGACGTAACCACAGCTGACTGGCCGTCTACGGATGATGAGAGGATCATATTCATCAGGAAGATTACCGCTACGGGATCAGCCGACGAGATCGCTCATTCTCTTCGTGAAGAAACACTTCGTCAGATCCGTGAGCAACCTGGCGATAATGTGCGTATTTTTCCCAATACTCATCAAATGCTTGCTCAGTTACTGATGGATGCCGCAAAAGGCGAGCTGGGTCATCACTGGTATTGGCGAAAATGGAATGAAACCGTGCTTCGCTCTGCGCATAGTCCTGTGATGAGCATATTATCAGAGCATATTCCGACCATAAGCTCTGCACTGACATTTCTGGCAAAACAAAACAAAGCTGCGGTAATCATGGAAGCGTTGTCAGAAAGAGAAGCTGGCGAACTACTCATTCTGTTGAGCTCTCACTCGGGATACCCTCTGAATGCAAGTTACTTAAATAGCCTTACAGCAACGGGGCGTGGCAGTCATGCTATCAGGAACACGCCAGAAGAAGACAACCCTCGGCTGGACGAAGAATCAAATGATCCAGCATCCGCATTTCCGAATCGAATATCTGATACAGACTCGGATGATTTTACCTTCGATAAGGGATACTCATTAAATCAAATCCCCGAACATCACTTTCGTATCTGGCAAACGGCATTGGCCAATACCGTATCACGAGCACACCTGGCGCTTGCCGCCTTTTTGATTTCTCAGGAACACCTACCTCTTCCACTACATAATCGAACAGAAGAGGTGTTATCTGTGGTCGCAGAAAAACTCAATAGATCTGTTTTTGATACGGGTATATCGGTTGAACGACCTGAAAATCAGGAGTATACGAACAAGAGCTATCAACCGCAGTCAGACTTTTCGGGAGAGCACGAAAATAAATACCGACAGCCAGTAGTAGATTCAGAAAAATCGACCATGACTACAGACCATGGCTCGGATAAATCCGCCGACAAAGACACGACGATCGCCGACGAGTCCATATCACTACATATCTCTTCTGAGAGTGAATCATCAGGTAGAGAGTCATTAATAAGACAGGCAGTTCGTTCAGTAAAAGATGACACGGAAGTCACACCTGTTTCAGACCTTCTTAATAGCTTCAATAAAGATCAGGATGCCGATAGGAGCTTTGGTAGCCAATTCGGGGGAATACTCTACCTGCTTAACTTCTTAAATCGCCAACCAGTACAGGCAATCATCCGTAAACATTGGCGAAGTGTTCCTGGCGTTTGGACCTGGCTATCAGGCGCAGTAGAGACTTTCGACAACAACTCAGTACTAAAGAATGACCCTTTATATGACTACATAATTCACCGCACACATCCAGCGCGCACAAAGGCCGGTACACACCCTATCAACACAACTTGTTTAAGCCCAGAACTGATCTGTGAGCTACGGCAAGTTTCAGAGACTCTGTATCCACGCCATTTATGGAATACCGAATTGCTGTCTCTTTCGTCTGACATTGGTATTTCTCAGGACCGCATTGTCGTACGTGCTGATCTATCTGAGGCCAATATCAATGCCCGGCTACACGGCCTGGACATTAATCCTGGCTGGCTTCCATGGCTTGGATATGCCGTCCAGTTCCAATTCGAACATGGCTTTCGACCTACGCCTGTTAAGAGAGGGCAGCATGAATGATCTCGCTGTAATAAAGCCTCAGGCAGACTGTTTCAATCCGCTTCAACAATGGACTGAGGCTGGTCTGGTGTTCTATACAGAATCGCTAACCCAAGAAGCTACTGCTCCACTTCCTTCAGGCGTTCAATTTCAGACACTGACTCGTGATATTGAAGCGCAGTGGAAAAATCTTAACGGGCGAACTTCGCGTCTGATCCAAACCCTTAATTTATCTCCCGCCGAAGCCTTCGTTCTGTTTATTACCGGCATGATGGAGACGCAGCCCAGAATTGCCTTTGCCATCAATGAATTGCAACAGCCTTCCGAACAGGCCCGGCTGAGTGTACACCTGGTGCTTGATATGGTTCAGTTTCTGTTTCCGGATACGACAGACTGGGATGTTCTCGACCTCATCAACACACCTCTGTTTAATGAGTCCGTGGTCACCGTATCAGGTAATGGCCCACTCAGCCTCCAGGGATTGGCAATCTCTGTTCCACTCTGGTCGATCCTCAAGAGCAAGCACAATCGCTGGCAAGGCGTCCAGGAACTCGACTCTCATGAGCGGGAATTACTCCCAGCTGCAACGCGAAAAATATTGCCTGATTTGTGCAAGAAACTTACTTCGAGCGAGTTTCTGATTCTGCGCGGACAAGAGCACAGTGGCCGATCAATACTGGCAGCTGAACTGGGACTGCTCTCGGGTTACCGCGCCATACGGATTCCCTTCCAGAACTGGCAAGAGGAGCCGCAGCTGCGGCTCGCAGCAGCAGTCGCCGGCTGGCTTCCAGTCATCACACTGCCTGATGTACCGGGTGAAAACTACAAGCTTGTCAGTTCAGGATATCAAACGCCTGCCATCGTAATAACGGGCATGCACAGCTGTGTGATTGCAAACAGCTGCTACAACTACGCGTTACCTATGCCAGATTCGACACTGCGCCAAAAGCTTTGGAATAAACATGTTGAAGACCAGCGCTTAGCCGAAAAGCTGGCAGGCTCTGCTTTGCTCAGTGGCCCAATGATTAAAAACATCGGAGAGCAAATTACCCCACCTGAGGGCTCATCAGGGGTAAATCAGGAGCAACAAATTCGTACGTGGCGCTCTTTGAATATCGCCCCCGGGCTCACCCAGCTTGCGCAAGCCGTGACGAAGGATATTCCGAAAGAGGCAGTAATATTTCCAACACTGATCAATGAACATCTGGATGATCTTATTGCCCGCGCGCTTCAACGGGAATCTCTGTACTGGAAACTCGGAGATACTCTGACCGCCAACCAGAACCCTGGATTGCGCGCCCTCTTTGTGGGAGCCAGTGGAACGGGAAAAACCCTGGCAGCCAGTTATATTGCGAGCCAGATAGGTGCCCCACTGTTTCGTGTAGACCTTGGTTCTGTCATCAATAAATACATTGGGGAAAGTGAGAAAAACCTAGGTCGGCTGCTCGACTACGCCGCAGCTACCGATACCATACTACTATTCGATGAAGCTGAATCTGTATTTGGCAACCGTACTGATGCCCGCAGCAGCAATGAACGCTTTGCCAATAATCTCACTAACTACCTGCTTTCCCGCATAGAGACTCACCCTGGGGTTGTCATACTGACATCGAACCACAGGGACCGTATCGACCCGGCGTTCAACCGCCGCCTTGAAATCATTATCGATTTTCCACAGCCGGGCTTTAATGAGCGGCTGGCTCTGTGGGGCAGTCACATGGGGCAACGCAGCCCTGATGACGATTTCCTGAAAGCTCTGGCCAGCCATTGTGATTTGTCTGGTGGGCAGATTCGCAACGCCGTTCTCAGTGCCGCCGCGAACAGCCCGGATTCTGAAGTACTCAGTAAAACGGCGATCATCAAGGCGATATCCCGCGAATACCAGAAGCTAGGTAAGTCCTTGCCCGCGGCACTACAAAGTCATGGAGTGATGTAATGGAATCAAAGTCGCTCAGCAAGAAGGGAAACAAAGCTACTGAACTCGCAAATAAGAAACCTGCGAGAAAGAAAGCCAGTAAGCCCGAATACCTTAAAAAGAAGATCCAGAAAAAAATGGCTGTCAGCGACCCGGCAGACAGCCAGGAAAAAGAAGCTGACAAAGTTGCAGCCGATGTGAAGCAGAACCTTCAACGAGGCAACGACGAGCCTGCCGTTGCGGCCAGAAGCGTAAGCTCCTCTACGCCTTCCGTCAGCCGAACAGAAGAAGACGACGTACAGGCAAAATTATTCCGGGAAGAGGAAGAAGAAACGCAGACAAAAGTACATCGTGAAGAAGAGGAAGTTCAAACCAAAATTTTCCGGGAAGAAGAGGAAGAAGCAGCTCAACCAAAACTTTTCCGGAACATAGATGAACTCGCTCAGGCAAAGCTGCACCGGCAGGAAGAAGAGGAAGTCGCCCAAACCAGGCTGCAGAGGACTGAAGAGGAACCCGTTCAAGCCAAGTTAATGAGAAAAGAGCAGGACGAACAGAAAGCTGACGATGAAAAAATGGATGAGGTGGAAGCCCGTATCGCTCAGTCACGGGGCAACGGATCTCCCCTACCCGACGAGATCCGTCAGAAAATGGAGCAGCAGTTTGGCAAGGATTTCTCGCGGGTTGTCATTCATACGGACATGCAATCCGACGAGCTTTGCAAAGAGTTGAATGCTCGGGCGTTTGCTATTGGGAATGACATCTACTTTGCTACAGGTGAGTTTAATCCAGATAGTGAACGGGGTCAGGAGTTACTCGCTCATGAGTTAACGCATGTCGTTCAGCAGAACGGAAAAGTTAGTCGTAAAGCAAAAGCAGACGGAGGAGCTGGAACCTACACAAAAGGTAGTGGTGTAATCGTTTTTGATAACATTACTGTACCTTCACCCCACGCAGCTTTCTACCAGAGCAAGGTGCCTCTGATCAGGCATCGTGCTTTTTCACAAGATAACCGAACAACAAAACAACAGCAGACATGGAAGAATGACATTGAAAAGACCGGAAGTATCAGCAAACTTCAGTCGGTACTGAGTTCACACCCTAACGTCGCCAGCTCCTCTCCGCAACAATATATATTTAAGGTGCCCTCACCTCATCAGCAAATCAAAGGAAAGAGTCCAAGATTTGCGATGGGAAATCTTGATGAAGTTGCGAGAGAGCTATCTGTTCCTAGCTGGGACAAAGATGGAAAGAGTGTTAAACCAAAGAGAGGAGACAGGCTTACCTCCTACGATGTTGATCATATTGTCGAGGAACAAGTTGGGTCGGCGTCAGAATCTGGAAAGAAATTTCAGATGAGAGAGGATCTGGATGGTCTGGATAACTTCCAACTTCTTATTGATAGTAAAAATACGGATAAGATGCATGAAGTAAAGAATGCAGTCCGGTCTCAGGTAGATACATTTAAAGAAAACAATACAGAGAAATACCGAAATAAAGAATTCTCAAAATGGAGTACAAATTCTCTTCTCGGCAAGCTGAGTGTTAAATTCAACTCAACAACAGCTGGAGGGAGCCTGTCAATAGACGATAAAGATCGCTGGACCCGCGAGCAAGTGAAAGGTGGCGATCACCTCCAATCGTTAATCGATGCCAACGAGATACAGTACCTGACTGTTGATCAAATGGACGTCAAAGAAAATCATATATGGATATTTAATAGCCCCAGTGGCGGTTATAAAAATGAGGTTCATAAGACTAATACTTCCGGGTGGAAGAATAAATTATTCAAGCCCTTCAGTATTACCAATGTAAACTTCGAAACAGGTGATGCATCGAAAATCGCAACACTGTCTGTCAATGTTCCGGACAGTAATACCAAACTGAAAAAGTTTTCTTCAGATAAAACCATAGACGTTATGAGCCTGAACGGCTCTGATCAGGTAGGTTATCTTCCGATGGAGCGCTGGAGCCAGATAATGAAGCTCCGCAGAGAAAATAAATCGGAAGGTGCAACACCCTCTGAGTCTTCAGATTCTCTGGAGGCGACAGGCTTTAGCCCACTCACACTGGATAGCGTCGATCTCATACCCGATACTGGTTTAGTTATTAAAGGCCAAATACTTCCCACACTCCCTATAATTGGTGAAGCGGATATTGGCTACGAAATTTCTGGGAATGACTTCACCCTATCCAAAACCTTCAATGTCAGCGAAATAAACCTACCTAAGCCGATAGAGATGGAGAGCTGTGACCTTACAATTTCAGCAGGCTCTAGAGGGTTTGCTGCAAGCGGCCGCCTTGACTTTACTGTCGATGCCCTTGGGGCGGGCTATCTTGAAGGAGAAATTGGGTCATCTGGAGGATTGGGCTTAGAGGGTGGATTCGACTTCGATTCTGACCTTTTCGACAGAGCCTCAATAAAAATGTGGTACCGCGAAGGCAAGCTTGGCGGTGAAGGTGAAATAGGAATCGACAAGCCTGACAAAATAAAAGGTATTAAAAGTGCAAATGTTAAAGCCAGCTATGACGATGGCACCTTCTCAGCGACAGGTGAAGTAAAGCCTGCCCTTCCTGCAATTGAACAAGGTACGTTAGAGCTCAATTACTCAGAGGAAGAAGGGCTGGATATTTCTGGCGAAGTTCAGATAGCAAAAAGCCCGGGTATCCGATCAGGAAAAGTGAACCTGAGGCTACGTAAGCAGGACGAAAACTGGAAAGTCAGTGGCGAAGGTACGGCGCAGCCTGATATCCCGGGAATTGATTCAGAACTGACTGTCGGCTACGAAGACGGTGGATTTGTTGCGGAGTTCAGCGGTGGCTTCGAGCGAGGCATGCTCTCCGGAGACGTTACTGTAGGTGTGAGTAACCGGGCTGTCGGTGAAGACGGCAAGCCCAGCGGTGACCCACTGCCCGGCGGCGAACTATTGGTGTACGGCTCGGGGTCAGCCACGATACAGATTGCACCATGGCTACAAGGAACCGCCGGAGTAAAATTTGACCCTAACGGTGAGGTAACCGTCTCAGGTGAAATTGGTATTCCGGATGAGCTGGAAATTTTCGCCCGAAAAGAGATCAATAAAACGATTTTTCAGGTTGCAGTTCAGGTACCTATTATTCCAGGCATTGTCGCAGAAGTTGGCGGTGGCCTTTCCGCCATTGCCGGTATCGGACCGGGCGTTATTGACGAGCTCAAGATTGGCATCGAATACAACCCGGCCCGGGAACAAGACACGAAAGTCACCGGCGATGCTCACCTCAAAGTACCTGCCGATGCAGGGTTACGCTTATCGGTCAGAGCTGGCATCGGCCTGGGTATTACAGGTGCGAGCGCGACGGGTGGCTTAGATATCGGTGGAACGTTAGGCATATCAGGCGCGGCTACGGCAGGTGTGCACATTGACTGGACGCCCGCTACCGGCTTGGACCTGACAGCCGATCTCGAAGTTTATGCTCAACCTAGCTTTACCTTTGATATCGGCGGTTACGTCAGTGTGAAGGTCTTCGGGTGGAGCGTCTACGATGACCGCTTTGAATTCGCCTCTTATACATTCGGCTCTGATTATCGCTTTGGCATAAAACTCCCAGTACATTACAAAGAAGGCGAGCCG
This sequence comes from Thalassolituus sp. UBA675, assembly GCF_002297765.1. Classification (NCBI taxonomy): domain Bacteria; kingdom Pseudomonadati; phylum Pseudomonadota; class Gammaproteobacteria; order Oceanospirillales; family Oceanospirillaceae; genus Thalassolituus; species Thalassolituus sp. UBA675. The sequence goes on along the minus strand of NZ_DBNJ01000026.1, from coordinate 168,238 downwards.
TTCGATATATCCACCGATGACATCGAATTTGAGATACCAGATATTAGTACCAACGACCTGCTTAAGGGTCTGATTTCGAGGATTACCTAATGACCCTTGCTGACCATCTACAACAAGGCGTTTTAGCGCTTTCACAAGGTAACGTTACTGCAGCGGAAAACCACTTCCGGGCCGCGGTCGATATAGACCCGGACAATGCCAACGCTCATAACAATCTGGGTTTTGCGCTTGCACAGCAACAACAGTGGCAACCCGCACTCATTCATCTTCGTTCGGCACTTTCACTCGACCCGGATTCGTCCATGGCGCACTGTAATATCGGCCAGGTTCTGATCGCAACAGGCGACACCAATACCGGTATGACACACATTGAGACTGCTGTTCAGAAGAACCCTGAGAATGCTATTGCCTGGGATGCCCTCGCCCGCTTCCGGGTGCTGGCTGCAGATTTCACTACCGCTGAATACGCCGCCCAGAGAGCTATTGGTATTGCACCCGAAGAAAGTAGCTTCTATGTTCGCCTTGGCATTACCCAGGCCGCTCAGAGACGATTCAAAGACGCTCTCTCCCAGTACCAGAAAGCGCTGGAGTTGAATCCGTCGAATTCAGAGGCGTGGGCCCAGGCCGGCATCACCAGCTTTATGATGAACAATATTGGTGATGCAAAAGAAGCACTACAGAGGGCACTCGCACTGAATTCCTCGGATACCAATGCACGGCGCCATCTGGCGCTGGCTACACTGACTCAAGGCGATAAGGGAGCGGCCATCGAGCATTTCCAGATCATTCTCGGGCAAACACCAGATGACCAGAGTGCGATACTCGAACTGGCCGTTCTGTATATCTCCGAATACCTTGATTCAGAAGCTCGTGATTTACTCAACAGGCTGACGGAGGCATCAAAACAAAGCCCACGATGCCGTTATTACCATGGCCTTTTGTTACGAAGGGAAGGTTTCACGGAAGAGTCGGTAGAAGTATTGAACGCCCTGGCTCAGGAGGATAACGATTACGCGATTCGTGCGGCCAGACTGACAGAAACTGTGCACTGAGTGCGCAGTTTCATACGCTCACCACGAATAAAACGGCTCAATATCAGTATTGATACGAAGGTTTCTTAGAATTTGGAAATCAGATTTCTCGAACGAGAAAGAAAAGGTGGTGGGTCGTGCTGGATTCGAACCAGCGACCAATTGGTTAAAAGCCAACTGCTCTACCAACTGAGCTAACGACCCCCAGTTGCTGCTGCATTCTACAGAACGCTTTGAAAATGTCAACAATTTCAGCAACTTAACTCCTTCAACCCACCTGACGTGTGGAGGTGGTGGGTCGTGCTGGATTCGAACCAGCGACCAATTGGTTAAAAGCCAACTGCTCTACCAACTGAGCTAACGACCCGAAGGAGCCGCGTATATTACTGATATTTTCGCGGCTGGCAACCCTTTTTCTGAAAAAAGTTTCAGATTCAGTAACTTAGACCCTGAAAGCCCGCGTTACTGAACCTGGATCCCTTTGAATGGATGCAGTGACCGCATTATTCAGAGGTGCCTTGCATTTTCTTCAGGTAGGCCTGCGCCAGAGAGACAGTACTGTCGCTCTTGCCAGAGTACTTACTGATGACTTCCTGCAACAGCGCCTTGCTCTCTGCCTTCTTACCTGATTTATCAAGCACCACAGCGAGCTTGTATGAAGCATCCGCGGCTTTCGAGTGATCACTGTGATCCTCTTTCACGGTTCGGAAGCGCGCCTCCGCAACGTCGAGCTTACCCTCAACCATGCTGACTTCGCCTGCCCAGTAAATTGCATTTACTGCGAGTGCATCGCCGGCGTAGTTTTCAGCAAAGCTATCGAAGGCCGCACGTGCTTCTGCAAACTTTTTATCCCGCACAAGCTGCATCGCGGACTTATAGGCCTCTCCTGCAGGAGGGAGAGCCTCGCCATCATTGTTATCAGCTTCTGTCTGAGACACTTCCTGGCTATTAACCGCTGGCGGAGCCAGAGTTAATGCAGAGATTCGACTATCAAGGTCAAGGTAGCGATCTTGCTGCGACGCTTCCATTCGCCTTACTTTGGCCTGCTGCTCTTCGAGCTGGCCGCGCAAGGAGGCAATTTCCGTCTTCATCTGCTCCACCTGGAGCATCAGTTCGGTAAGAAGGTCTCCACCAGGGTTGGCGGATGGGGCAAGGATCGGAGATTGATCGGGAGTAACGACGGGTTCAGAACTGGCCGGGGCAACCACTTGGGTTGACCCGACCGATACCCAGCCGTCATCTGAAAGCGCGCTGACAGACGAGGCTGCCAGCGCCAGAGTAACGACAAGCCGCTTCATTAACGGCTCTGGTATTTAACTTCTACGCGACGGTTCTTAGCGTATGCAGAGCTGGTGCTACCAGTAACTGCTGGCTTCTCTTCACCAAAGCTAACAACTTTGATCTGGCTTGAAGAAGCACCTTTCGCCATCAGGAACTGACGAACAGCGATTGCACGACGCTCACCCAGAGCCAGGTTGTATTCAGGAGTACCGCGCTCATCAGCGTGGCCTTCCAGAACAATACGAGCGCTTGAGTTAGACGCCAGGTATGCAGCGTGTGCACTCAGAGCGGCTTTACCAGACTCTTTGATGCTTGACTGGTCAAAGTCAAAGTAGAAAACAGTGATGTCCAGCAGAGCCTGCTGAGCCGCTTTCTCAGCGTCTGACATCATTTGTTCACCCTGCAGTGACGCAGACTCAACACCAGTAGTAGCGCTATCAGCTGCTTCGTTTGCCTGCTGTTCGGTAGCAGTCGTTGCAGCGCCTGCACCCTCTTCCAGGTCACCATTGTTGGCACATGCAGTTACCAGAAGTGCGCCGAAGGCGATACCCAGTGCTTTGTACAGTGCTGTTTTTTGCATAGTTGCTTCTTCCCAATTGTGGTTAGTAGTTCAGATTAATTCAGTATCGGAGACCAGGCCGGTTCGCGTACGTCTCCGAATCTGGATGGCAGCCGGAATTTTACTTCCCCATCCACCGATACTGCCGCCAGAATACTTCGTTCTTTCTCAGTTGCCGCATAAATTACCATACTTCCGTTGGGGGCAACACTAGGCGATTCGTCCAAATTCGTGTCCCGGGTCAGTATTCTTACCCGGCCACTTTCCATGTCCTGCGAAGCGATATGAAACTGGTCTCCGTTACCGTGTACATAGACCATTTTGCGGCCATCTGCGGTCATTCTCGCTCTGGCATTGTACCGACCTTCGAAGGTGACCCGCTCTACCGAGCCATCGACAGTGTCCAGTTTGTAAATCTGCGGCCCACCCGCCCGGCTGGAGGTAAACAGAATATGGCGATTATCCGTCATCCACTGTGGTTCAGTATCAATGCCATAGTGTTTGGTAATTCTTTCCGCCTTACGGGTGTTCAGATCCATCACGTAAATATCCGGGTTACCCAACCTTGAGTGTACAAAGGCCAATTTGGTTCCATCGGATGAGAAAGATGGCGCACTATTTGATCCATCCCATGCTACGACCTTTTCGCGTTTCCCGGTTGCCAGCTCCTGGAAGAAGATTTCGCTCTGTCCATTTTCAAATGAAACGTACGCTACTTTTTTGCCGTCAGGAGACCAGGTCGGCGACAGGATAGGTTCGTCTGAACGGAAGATAAGCTGCTCCCGGGCACCGTCTGCGTCGGCAAAGTTCAGGTTAAAACGTGAACGCTCCCGGTTAGTGGTGACGTAAACCATCTTGGTCGAAAATACTCCCGGGATACCAGTCAGCTGCCCGAAAATATGATCGCTGATGTAATGCGCAAGATCCCGAAGCTGAGTCGCCTTCCCTTTAACACGGTGATGAATCAGAGTTCGCTGCTGATGAACGTCCAGCACCTGAAATTCGACAGCGTACCCACCTTCTGCAGAACTTATCTGGCCAACCACCAGATAATCCTGTTTCAGCCGCTGCCAGTCGACGTAATTTACGTCCTGCGGAGTATGAGGCGTCGCCAGCATAAGAGAGCGATCCAGCGTGCGGAAATACCCCGAGCTTCCGAGGTCACTATTCACTATACCGCTGATGTCTTCTGGCAGTTCCAGTGCTCCGTTCCATTCAAAAGGCACAACAGAAATCGGCAAAGCGCTTTGTCTGCCCTGCGTTACTTCAATCACTAATTCTGCGTGTGCGACCTGGCCCAATACCAGCGCCAGTACAAATAATACTCGTGTTACCAAGAGGCATTCTCCGGTCTGAATTTCATGGTTAAGCGTCGGAAGTTTTGCTCAAACACCCGAATATCGTCAGGCACAGGAAGCGGCGACGCTTTCAGAATCGCCTGCTCTACCGAACGGTCCAGTGCATCATTACCACTGCTACGCGTTACGTTGGCGGAAATAACTTCACCGGTTGGCACCATAACAAGACGTACTTCAACTTCCAGTTCGGCACTGACATTCGGTGGATAGTTCCAGACGGACGCTACTTGTGCGCGAATAAGATCCTGATACTCCGCCGTCATCTGGGCCGCTTTTTCTGCCGCTTCGGCAGCGCGCGCAGCCTCTTCCTGTCGGCGTATTTCCGCCTCTGCCTGCTCAAGTGCCATTTGTTCCATCAATGCTTGTTCAGCTGCAGCCTGCTCCCGCGCCGCTTTTTCGGCAGCAGCCTTCTCAGCAGCGGCTTTTTCTGCGGCCGCCTTTTCGCGTGCTGCTTTTTCTTTCGCAGCCTTCTCTTTGGCCGCTTTTTCTTTCGCTAACTTTTCCGCTGCAGCTTTTTCTTTAGCTGCCTTCTCTTCAGCAGCTTTCTGGCGCGCTCTTCGTTCGGCTTCAGCTTTCTCTTTTGCAGCCTTGTCAGCCGTAGCTTTATCCCGAGCGGCTTTTTCTTTCGCTGCTTTTTCGCGGGCAGCCTTCTCTCGCGCTGCTTTCTCGCGCGCGAGTTTTTGCTGCCGCAGACGTTCAGCTTCACGCTGGCGCTGCAGATCTCGCTCTTTTGCCGCCTTGTTCTCTTCCTGAACAACTTTCGCAATCATGTGCGGTGGAACAGGCTCAGACATCACCGGCTTATCACGTTGCCACTCGCTCACCAGCAGGATAACGGCGACCAGGTGAATGACTACGGCACCTACAACTGGCAGGGTATAACTGCCGGGCTCGCGCCAATTCATATCAGGGGCGAGCCTCCGGGTCTGGCGCTTCGGTGACAAGGCCGACGTTGGTAATTCCTGCCCCCTGAAGGTTCCCCATCAGCAGCACTACCTTACCGTAAGGCACAGACTCATCACCGCGAATCATGTAGCGAGTGTCCGGCTGAGCTTTCAGTAACTTTCCTGCGTAATCCGTCACACCAGTCAGAGACATTGGTTCTGGCTCTTCTTCCCCACGCTCGACGTAATAAAGACCATCTGAACTGACCGAGATCATTAGCGTCGTGTCGTCCGGATCAATTTCGGTCGGCGTAGAGTCAACATCAGGCAGGTTTACTGGCACAGATTGCACCAGCATGGGCGCAGTCACCATAAAAATAATGAGAAGAACCAGCATCACGTCGATGTAAGGAACAACGTTGATCTCCGCCATCGGGCGGCGTTTCGTCATTTGCTGCTGAAGCGGTTCCATCAGAGAGCCTCCGCTCCAGCACGCTGACTCTGACTTACCTTGTGTGCCTGGCGATACAGCAGTGCACTGAATTCATCGGCAAAAGTGACGAGAGCCGTCTGGAACTTCTCGGTTTTAACGACGTAACGGTTATAGAAAATTACCGCAGGAATCGCCGCCAGCAGACCCATAGCCGTAGCGACCAGAGCTTCAGAAATACCCGGTGCTACCGTTGCAATCGTTGCTTGCTTCACACTGGCTAAGCCCTGGAAGGAGTGCATAATGCCCCATACCGTACCGAACAGACCAACGTACGGGCTGGTCGAGCCAATGGTTGCCAACATTGGCAGGTGATTTTCCAGCTCTTCGGTTTCCCGGGTAATCGCGATGCGCATAGCACGCTGAACACCCGCCATCATGGCCTCAGGGTCCCCCGGGCTCTGCTGACGCATTTTTCCGAATTCTTTCAGGCCGGCCATAAAGACTTTTTCAGCGGAAGAATTTTCTGGCTGCTGCTGGCACTCACGATAGAGGTCATTGAGGTCAATACCTGACCAGAAACGCTCTTCAAACTGACGCATAGATTGCTCAGTGGCAGAGATCAAGCGACCGCGTTGAATAATAATGACCCAACTTAATACTGACGCTGCCACCAGCATCAGCATCACCAGCTGTACTACAAAACTCGCATTTAAAATCAGATGCGTAATTGAAACCGACTCGTTCACTTTGGCTCCGTTAGGTTTTCATCAGGGCAACGATATCAGCAGGTATTGCTGCAGGCCGCCCTTCGTTGTTAATACACGCGACACGCACCTGCGCATCGACTAAAAGTTCTTCGGTTCGCTCTTCCGTTTTTTCCGCTGATTCAGACCGCCGGATCACCGTCTGGTTCAACGTCATCCCGGCTTTCGTTATTTCAGCTAAGTCTGTTGTCGCGACTATCTGGTCATCTAATACGGCTGCTTTGCGATATCGGATGTTGAGATCCCGAACAACAAAACGGACTCCCGCCTGCATCAGAGCTTGCTGCTCGAAACCGAATGAGCGCAGCCATTCACTTCGGGCACGCTCCATATAGCGCAGGTAGTTGGCGTAAAACACGATACCACCGGCGTCCGTATCTTCGATATAGACTCTAAGCGGCCATTCAAACGCCATCGTTATCCGTTCCGAAACGTGCTGGCAGATCAATCCCGAAATGGAGATAAGCGAGCTTTGTCGCCGTTCGCCCACGAGGCGTACGGGTGATGTAGCCCTGCTGCATCAGGTATGGCTCAAGCACATCTTCGATGGTATCCCGCTCTTCACCAATAGACGCTGCAAGGCTTTCTACCCCTGCCGGACCACCGTCGTATTTTTCCATTAGCGTCAGCAGCAGACGGCGATCCATGTGATCGAAACCCTGCGCATCAACGTTCAGCATGTTCAGGGCGAGGTCTGCGACTTCTTTGGTCACACGTCCGTCCGCTTTGACCTGAGCGTAGTCACGCACACGACGCAGCAAACGGTTCGCAATACGGGGGGTGCCACGCGCCCGGCGGGCGACTTCCTGCGCGCCTTCTTCTTCGACCTCCAGCTCCATCAGACGCCCGGAGCGGCTGACGATGCTCGACAGGTCATGAATGTTATAAAACTCCAGGCGCTGCACAATACCGAAACGATCTCTCAATGGTGAGGTCAGCAAACCTGCTCTTGTAGTCGCCCCGACTAGGGTGAACGGAGGCAATTCAATCTTCATTGATCGTGCAGCCGGGCCCTCACCCACCATGATATCAAGCTGATAATCTTCCATAGCGGGATAGAGCACTTCTTCGACCGCCGGACTCATGCGATGAATTTCATCGATAAACAGCACGTCGCCCTCTTCGAGGCTGGTCAGAATCGCCGCCAGATCGCCTGCTCGCTCAAGTACCGGACCGGATGTCGACTTGATCTGAACACCCATCTCTTCGGCGATAATGTTAGCGAGGGTCGTTTTACCCAGCCCCGGCGGCCCAAACACCAGAGTATGATCCAGTGCTTCACCACGACCTTTGGCCGCCCCGATAAATATCTCCATCTGCTCCCGCACGTGCGGCTGACCAATGTAGTCATCCAGCATACGAGGCCGGATAGCGCGATCCTGCTTTTCTTCACCAAGCTGCGGTGTCGGTGCAATAAAGCGATCTGTTTCTATCATTTGCCACCCATGGTGTTACGCAGAGCAATACGGATCATTTCTTCGGGGGTGCTGCACTGATCCGCCACTTTCATCAACATTTTTGACGCTTCCTGCGGCTTGTAGCCGAGGGCAACCAACGCACCTTCCGCTTCAGCGAACGCTTGCTCCTGAGTATTTTTCTCCGCCTGATCGGCAGCAGCCCAGAGAGGTGCTGGGGCCTGCCATTCTTTCAGACGGTCACGCATTTCTACAATCAGGCGTTCGGCAGTCTTTTTACCCACGCCGGGTAAACGCGTCAGGGATTTAACATCTTCATTGTGAACACAGTTAGCGAAGGCATTCACATCCATACCAGACAGAATGGCCAGCGCCAGCTTGGGCCCAACACCACTGACCTTAATCAGCGTACGGAATAAAGTACGCTGCCCTTTATCACTGAAACCGTAGAGCTGATGCGCATCTTCGCGAATGGCGAGGTGGGTATAGAGAGTAATGGGCTCTCCAATGGAGCCAAGGACCGCGAATGTGGACAAAGGTGCCTGCACCTCGTATCCGACGCCCTGAACATCAATAAGTAATTCCGGGGCCTGCTTTTCGAGGATGAAGCCTTGCAGTCGACCAATCATGTATGAATTTCGCTTGTGTGCTGTATAAATTAACCGGCATAGACTACCAGCAAAATACAGTGCTGCTCAATCAGGAAGCGCGGCCACGACGATAGGTTTTTAAGCCAGCACGGCTGATCAGGCTGGCGTTGGTGTGCGCATGACAAAGCGCAATGGCAAGTGCGTCGGCGGCATCCGCCTGTGGTAGCCCCGGCAGCTTAAGCAGACGCTGGACCATGTGCTGAACCTGCTCTTTTCCTGCGCCACCGGTTCCGACCACCGCCTGTTTAATAGTGCGAGGAGCATATTCGTGCACAGGCAAGGACGCCAGCTGAGCAGCCAGAATCGCAACGCCGCGAGCCTGGCCGAGCTTGAGCGCTGAGTCAGCATTTTTCCCCATGAATACCTGCTCAATGGCAAATTCCTGAGGGCAATATTGCTGGATCAGCTCGGAGACGCTCTTGTATATGGTTTCGAGCCGCTCAGGCAGCTCGCCGGTGCCTGCGCGAATGCAGCCGCTGGCAATGTATTCGATTTTACGACCGCCAACCGAATTAATCAGACCAAAGCCTGTAATACGCGAACCAGGGTCAATACCGAGAATAATCACTAGTAAGGATCAGTTCGCTGCGTTCTCAAACACCCATTGCTGACCAGAATCTTTATTCTCGACGGTCAGACGCTGCCAGTCTTCGGGTAGGGTCACACGGGTGCATGGGCTTGTGATCATCTGCGCCAGTATTGCGCCCTCTTTTGGGCCGGAGACCTGATAAGCAATACGAATGCTGTCGCCTTTCCGGCTTTGCTCATTCAATTGAACGGCATAGCCCGGAGTCGGTTTTTCACCAGCCCCAATGGTGAGTACGTCATCCACCACGGTGACACTTGGAATTGATCCACAATGCAGGTCTGTACTTGCAGCCAGGTCGAGTTGCGAAGTCGTACCGGCACAGGCTGACAGTACGGCTGCAGACGCAGCCACCAACAAAGAGGAAAATAAACGTACGCTCAACATCATGAATCCCTATAAAAAAGCCGATACCCAGAATAGATATCGGCAAGTATACAGGCCGCTCCCTGGCCTGTCAGGGGACACAAAGCACCGCGGTGCTGGTTAGCGTCAGGACTTGTCAGGCTTTTACGACCTCAGCGATCAGCCTTCTCGTGCGGAGAATATAAATTCATCATTCTCTACATCCGCGACAATGGTGCTGCCCGGCATAAAGCGCCCCGACAGAATATCCTGTGCTAATGGGTTCTCTATCCAGCGCTGGATCGCACGTTTCAGAGGACGCGCACCAAATACCGGATCGTAGCCCACATCCACCAACTTACTGGTAGCAGCATCCGTCAGCTCCAGAGACAGATCGCGCTCGCGTAAGCGCTCATGCAGCATGTGCAGCTGAATGTCCGCAATGCCGCGGATCTGATCTTTCTCCAGCGGATGGAAAACCACAGCTTCATCAATGCGGTTGATGAATTCCGGACGGAAGTGGCTGCCCACGACTTCCATCACCGCATCGCGCATCGTTTCATAATCGCTGCTGCTCTCTGAGGCCATGGTCTGAATCAGATCCGAGCCCAGGTTCGACGTCATCACCAGTACGGTGTTTTTGAAGTCGACACGTCTGCCCTGACCGTCAGTCAGCTGTCCATCGTCCAGTACCTGAAGCAGGATATTGAAGACGTCCGGGTGCGCCTTCTCGACTTCGTCCAGCAGGATGACCGAGTAGGGTTTGCGACGCACGGCTTCGGTCAGGTAACCGCCTTCTTCGTAGCCAACATAGCCCGGAGGCGCGCCGATTAAGCGGGCTACCGAGTGCTTCTCCATGTATTCCGACATATCAATACGGATCATGGCGTCACGACTGTCGAACAGAAAACCGGCCAGCGCTTTACACAGCTCGGTTTTACCGACCCCGGTTGGCCCAAGAAACAGGAATGAGCCGTTCGGACGATTCGGGTCAGAAAGCCCCGCACGAGAGCGCCGCACCGCATTCGAGACCGCCGAGATCGCCTGATCCTGACCAACCACAGAATCGTGCAGCACGTCTTCCATGCGCAACAGCTTCTCGCGCTCGCCTTCCAGCATTTTGGTCACGGGCACGCCGGTCCACTTAGAGACCACTTCGGCGATTTCATCTTCCGTCACTTTGTTACGCAGTAGCGTAAACTCCTGCGTACCTGTGGTTTCGGCTTCATTAGCCGAGGCCACCTGTTTTTCCAGCTCTGGAATACGTCCATACTGAAGCTCTGACATTTTCTGCAGATCACCTGAACGACGCGCGGCATCCAACTCCAGTTTGGCCTGCTCGAGTTCTTCTTTTGCCTTACTGGCACCTTCGAGCAGAGCTTTCTCTTTCTTCCAGACTTCTTCGAGTTCAACGTACGCCTGACCGGCTTTGTTGATTTCTTCGTTCAGGTCGCTGAGTCGCTTACGAGCGGCATCGTCTTTTTCTTTGCGCAGGGCTTCACGCTCGATTTTCAGTTGAATCAGACGACGTTCAAGACGATCCATTTCCTGAGGCTTGGAGTCGATCTCCATGCGGATGACCGACGCAGCTTCGTCCACCAGATCAATCGCCTTATCCGGCAGACGTCGGTCAGCGATATAACGCTGCGACAGTTTAGCCGCCGAGACGATGGCACTGTCGGTAATTTCGACACCGTGGTGAACTTCATAGCGCTCTTTAAGGCCACGCAGAATGGCAATCGAATCCTCAACGCTGGGCTCATCCACCAGCACTTTCTGGAAACGACGCTCGAGCGCAGCATCTTTTTCAATAAACTCGCGATACTCGTCAAGCGTGGTCGCACCGACACAGTGCAACTCACCGCGTGCCAGTGCCGGCTTGAGCATGTTGCCCGCGTCCATCGCACCGTCGCTTTTGCCAGCGCCGACCATAGTATGTAGCTCGTCGATGAAGAGAATGATCTGCCCTTCTTCTTTCGAGACGTCTTTCAGAACGGCTTTGAGACGTTCTTCAAATTCGCCACGGTATTTTGCACCGGCGAGCAAGGCGCCCATGTCCAGCGACAGAATACGCTTATTCTTCAGGTTTTCTGGCACTTCACCATTGATGATGCGCTGCGCCAGCCCCTCGACCACGGCGGTTTTACCCACACCTGGAGGGCCAATCAGCACCGGATTGTTTTTAGTACGACGCTGCAACACCTGAATAGTGCGACGGATCTCTTCGTCACGGCCAATCACAGGATCGAGCTTGCCAGCTTCTGCACGCTCGGTCAGGTCGACACAATACTTGCTCAGCGCCTGTCGGCTGTCTTCTGCGTTAGCGTCGGTCACTTTTTCTCCACCACGCATATCTTTGATTGCTTTCTCAGCGTTTTCGCGGGTAACGCCCGCTTCTTTTAAGGCCTGACCTGAAGGGCCACGCTCATCCAGTGCCACCAGTAGAAAAATCTCGCTGGAGACAAACTGATCGCCGCCCTTCTGGGCTTCTTTATCGGCGAGATTCAGTAAGCGGCCCAGCTCGGGGGCCAGCTGCACATTGCCATCCGGCGAGCTGACTTTGGGCTGATCACTGAGAATGGCACGTAAGCGCCCTTCGAGGTTACTGACGTTTGCTCCACAACGACGCAAAACGTCTTTTACCGAACTGTCGGTCTGCTCGAACAACGCCAGGAGCACGTGCACTGTGTCAATCTGATTATGATCCTGACCAAGCGCGATACTCTGACTCTCAGCCAGGGCGTTCTGAAGGCTTGTTGTTAAACGGTCCATACGCATCGTTTCGTTCTCCTGCTCATGGTTAGCGCGCTCCCGGTGAGGGCTGGCGAGCTAACCGAGTTTCAATTTCGATTTAAATCTCTGGGCAACTATCTATTCAGCTATTTGGCTATTTGGCTATCTATGTCGCTGCCTGTTTAAGTGTCTGGTCTGCAGTCTATATGGCGATAAATTAATAAATTTCAACAACTACAAATATAACTTTAGTAAAATTCATTTTTAATTCATTGATACAGCGCAAGCTTACTCCGAAGACCATTCAATTCATCAGACAGCTCGATTCATGCGTATAATCCGACGCCTCTGACGGCGCGCTGTAGCGTCTATCACTCTCTATATAGTGTCAGTCGGGCTTAGCTCAAGGGCACGGCTTACTGTTCTGGATGTTATGACCTCAAACTTGCGACAAGCGGCTTTATTTCTGATCGGCGGAGAGGCTCTGCTGGCCATCATGGGTGCGTTGATTAAGTACCTCTCAGAAAGCCTGTCGACAGAACAGATCGTGTTCTTCCGCAACGCGGCTGGCCTGATCATTCTGATGCCTTTGATTCTGCGGCAAGGCACCACGTTGCTGAAGACCTCAGTCTGGCACTGGCACCTGATGCGCGGGCTGGTCGGCGTCAGCGCCATGTACTGTTATTTCTGGGCGCTCGGACACATGCCCCTGACTGAGGCATTTCTGGTGAAACTCTCCAGCCCCTTCTTTATGCCACTCATCGGCTTATTGTGGCTTGGCGAGCGCGCAGGTAAGTACAGCATAGCCGCTGTATTTGTCGGCTTTGCAGGTGTTGCCTGTATTCTCAGACCCGACGACAGCGCATTTACTTTTATTGCACTGGTCGCCCTGCTCGGTGCTTTTCTCGCTGCCCTGGCCAAAGTCACGATTCGACGCATGTCTGAAACTGAATCCAGTCAGACGATCGTGTTCTACTTTGGCGTCATTGCGGCCCTAGTCAGTGCCCCCGGGGCAGCCGTGACCTGGCAACCTGTGTCAGCGGACCTATGGGGCTGGATACTTCTTCTCGGCCTTGTGGCCACGCTCGGCCAATTGGCCCTGACCCGAGCCTACCGCACGGCGCCCACAGGTAAGGTGGGGGTTTATGCCTACAGCGCTGTTCTCTATGGCGCGTTGATGGGCTGGCTTATCTGGGATGAGATCCCGATGTGGACGACCTGGCTGGGCGCCTCGTTAATCATTGCCGCGGGCTTCATCAATCTCTATAAGCCATCCAAGAAAGCCTGATCTTCAGTTGGCAGAATCTGGCTTTTATTATTTCCTTTTGTTTAACTATAAGTGGATTATTTCAATCATTCCCTACTTTAAGGAAAAGCCAGACCGCTTTTCATTGGGGAAAGAGTTCAGCCAGACAACCAGAAAGGACAGCCCATGTCGCGCGTCGATCCGTTACAAACCTTTGTCTCGGTGGTCAGATCCCGAAACTTTTCTAGTGCGGCAGAATCTCTTGGCGTAACCCCTTCGGCCGTCAGTAAGCAGATCAGCGCTCTGGAAGAACGCCTTGGCGTCCGCCTGCTAAACCGGACTACCCGCTCGGTCAGCCCGACGGAGGCCGGCCAGATGTTCTACCAGCATTGCGAGAACATTCTCGATTCCATCACCGAAGCCGAAAAGCTGGTAACGGACTTCGACGATACGCCCAAAGGCCGGCTACGCATTACCGCGATGTCGAACTTCGGGCGCAAGGAGCTGGCTCGTATATTCAGCGATTTTTCTGATAAGTACCCGGATGTGAGCTTTGACCTTCACATATCGGACCGACCACTGGATATCGTGAAAGAAGGGTATGATTTTGCGCTGCGCATCGGCTCACTGGAAGATTCCCGCCTGATCGCTAAGCCAGTGGCTGAGCAACGCATCGTTATCTGCGCCTCTCCGGCTTACCTCGAAAGGTGGGGCACGCCGACCACGCTAGAAGAAGTGATAAGTCATCGTATTCTGGTGGTGGCGAACGCCGAGTACGCGCGGATCAACTGGCTACGCCAGTTCGAGAAAGAAAACAACTTCACCCTGGCCAATATCGAACGCAAACTCACAGTGAACGACATTGACCTGATCTACGAGGCTTGCCTGGCTGGTATGGGGATTACTGCCCTACCGACCTACGTGGCAGAGCGTCATATCCGCAATGGTGAATTAGTCCGCCTGTTCAGCGACATGGAAATCCCGGTGCGCACTATCAAGGTAGTGTTCCCCCAGAATCGCTATCTGGCGAACAAAAGCCGCGCTTTCCTGGACTTCCTCACGGCCTACTTTAACAACGGGTAATACTATTCAGTGACGGGAGTGACGTCAGGAGCACAGCGCTCATAAAATACCGGGGGAACCCGGCTGATGCGACGCTCATCAAAGTCAAAGAAAACGATACCCGTCTTTGCCTTGGCCACGACTTTGTTCTGACTCTCATTGACGACAAGGTAAACGAAATCACAGCCGTATTTGTTGAAATCAGTGATCCCGACCTTGAAAGTCAGGCGATCCGCCACAAATGATTCAGAAACGAAGCTCACAACGATGTCAGTCACCATCAGGCCAACACCGCCGATATTGAACTCACTGAAATCGTAGTTATGCAGATACCGCAGGCGCGCTTCGTGGAGCAGCGATATCATTCGGTCATTTCCCAGGTGATTACCGTAATTGATGTCCGATACCCGAACCGTAAGGTGTGTAGAAAAGGTAAAAACGTCGGGCAATTCAAGATTAACGCGTGCCACTGATGGCTCCTGTTGTCTTATATGAGTTACAAATTCGGCGTGAACCCGACGCTTCTTCACAAAACAACGGGGATTTACGTTGGTATCAGGCTCTCTGTTAGGGTCTACTATTAAGTATTAACGCATGTCCGGGCCTGACTGGACGAACGGCGCACATGGTAGCGGCGCTGACTCATAAAGACAATCGCAGGAAACAAAGGATCAGGTAAAGCTATGATGCATACCGGCAAACGCCTTCTTCTCTCAGCCATCGCTGTCGTACTCACCCTCGCGGGCATCAGTGCGAATGCGACGATTCCTGAGATAAAACCCGGCACCCCGTTTACTCCACTGGAGCCAACGCGGGAAGAAGCGATCACAACACAGCAGATCATGAGCAACCTGCTGCGCGGGCATTACGAGCGTAAGCGCCTGAATAACGATCTTTCGTCGGAAGTCCTGAACACCCTGCTGGATGACCTCGATGGCACCCACAGCTATTTCCTGGCGTCTGATATCGAAGAGTTTGAGCAATTCCGTAATCACCTGGATGAAGCTCTCAGCCGTGGAGATATGAAGCCTGCGTTCTACATCTACAATCGCTTCCAGCAACGCGTCAGTGAGCGCCTGTCCTTCATGCTAAATGAGCTGGAGAAGAAAGCGAAAGATTATGATTTTAACGGTAAAGAAGTTCTGGAGTTGGATCGTGAAGAGACTCCGTGGGCATCTACCAAAGCAGAACTCAACCAGCTCTGGCGTAAGCGCCTGAAGAACTCAATGCTGAACCTGCGCCTGGCAGGCAAAGAGGATGAAGATATCCTCGAGCTGCTCACCAAGCGCTATCAGAATCAGCTCAACCGAGTGCATCAAAGCCGTCCGGTTGACGCGTATCAGACCTTCATGAACGCGGTTACCCGTACCTTTGATCCACACACCCAGTATTTCTCGCCACGTAACTCTGAGAACTTCAACATCAATATGAGTCTGTCGCTGCAGGGCATAGGCGCAGTTCTGCAGACAGAAGACGAGCACACCAAAGTGGTTCGCCTGGTACCGGGTGGCCCAGCCTCCAAAGCAGGCAACCTTGAACCGGAAGACAAGATCATCGGCGTTGCTCAGGGCGATGAGGACATGGTCGATGTGATCGGCTGGCGCCTTGATGAAGTCGTGGACCTGATCCGCGGGCCAAAAAGCTCGACAGTCCGCCTTGAGATCCTCAGCGGTGCCGTCGCCACTGCAGAGCCGAAAACGATTTCGATCGTCCGTGACGAGGTAAAACTGGAAGAACAGTCTGCGCAGAAAGAAGTGATCGAGATCCAGGACGGAAAAGAAACCCGCCGCATCGGTGTTATCGATATTCCGACCTTCTACATCGACTTCGAAGGCCGGATGAATAACCTGCCTGATTACCGCAGCACGACCCGCGACGTACGCCGTCTGGTCAATGAGCTTCTGGACGAAAAAATCGATGGTCTGATCATCGACCTTCGCAGTAATGGTGGTGGTTCACTGGAAGAAGCAATTAACCTGACAGGTCTGTTTATTCCGACCGGCCCAGTGGTTCAGGTACGCGGAGCACGCGGTGATGTCGATGTTCTGCGTGACCGCG
Source organism: Thalassolituus sp. UBA675 (assembly GCF_002297765.1). Lineage (NCBI taxonomy): Bacteria > Pseudomonadati > Pseudomonadota > Gammaproteobacteria > Oceanospirillales > Oceanospirillaceae > Thalassolituus > Thalassolituus sp. UBA675. The sequence goes on along the minus strand of NZ_DBNJ01000026.1, from coordinate 151,833 downwards.
ACCCCGAAGTTCTTTATGCCGGCCCAATGACGGTACTGGTCAATCGTTTAAGCGCATCTGCCTCTGAGATTTTTGCCGGTGCTATTCAGGATTACGGCAGAGGCCTGGTCATCGGTGGGCAGACCTTTGGTAAGGGGACGGTTCAATCACTGCGCCCACTCACCGAGGGCCAGCTGAAGATCACCCAGGCGAAATTTTACCGTGTGTCAGGCGACAGCACCCAGAACCAGGGCGTGATACCGGACATTATGTTCCCTTCGCTCTTTGATAAAGACAAAATCGGTGAGAGTGCGCTTGAGAAGGCACTCCCTTGGGATACCATCAAGCCCGCACGCGAGACCAAGAGCAACCCAGTGCGCAGCAAACTCTCACGCCTGAAAGAACTGCATGAGGAACGTATTAGCGACAACCCGGACTTTATCTTCGTCCGCGAGCAAAAAGCCTTAGTCTCTGAAATGCGGGATAAAACCCAGGTTTCTCTTAACGAAGAAGAACGCAAAGCAGAGCGGGAAGAGAACGACCGCCGACGCCTGGCACTTGAGAACAAACGCCGCAAAGCGAAGGGCATGCCCGAGCTGGCTTCACTCGATGATCCAGAAGAAGACGAAAAGTCTGAAGAAGGTGAAGAAAAAGCTAAGTCGGACGACAAGGACGATGAAGAGCCTGACGCTATGCTGATTGAGACTGGCAATATCCTGCTCGATTACATGCGCATGTCATCCCCTGGGATGACTGCTCTGCGTTAAGTCACTCAGGCAATCAATAAAAACGGCGACCTCAGGTCGCCGTTTTTGTATCTCTCGTAATAACCTCAACCTGCTATCAGCAATTACCAGCCGAGCTCAGACTTCACAAAAGGAATCGTCAGTTTTCGCTTCTCTTTCAACGATGCCTGATCCAGTTGATCAAGTATCTGACACAGCCCTGCCATATCTCGCGGACCGCGGTTCATAATAAACACTGCAACATCATCAAGAAGATCAAAACCACGCTGACGAGCCCGTAGAATCAGAGCCTGTACCTTCTCTTCGTCCGATAGGGTCTCAACCTGATAGGTGATCCCCCAGCTAAGTCGGGATACGAGATCCGGTAGTTTACCGCCTGCTTGCGACGGTGGAGCACTCGCGCCAATCAGCAGGTGGCTCTGGCGGTCGCGTATGCGGTTGTAGAGGTGAAAAAGCGCTTCTTCCCACTCCGCATCCCCCATGACTTCCTGCAGGTCGTCAATGGCGACCAGAGGCAGCTGGTCGACACCTTCGAGCATTCCCGGACCTATGTCTTTAAGCTCTGTAAGAGGAAGGTACATGCTTTGATGTCCGATCCCTTCTGCGTAATGGCACGCTGCCTGTAGAAGGTGACTGACTCCAGAGCCGGTAGCGCCCCACAGATAAATAAACGGCTCACCGGCGGTCGTCCACTGCCCCTGCAGTGCATCCCGGACCTGTTGGTTCACTCCGGGGTAAAAATTCGCGAACCGGGCGTCATCTCTGAGTGCGACCTGTAACGTCAGCTGAGATGGCTCGTTGTTACGGACTTCAGCGCTGCCAGACATAGGCGACGCCCTCCTCGTTTGCCGTAATCTTCTTATCAAGTGCCATACTATCAAGCACCTGTGACCAGCTAGAGGTCAGGTCAAGCGCAAGAGTGACCTCATCCCGGTCAGACGCCACGACCACAACATCCCTGACGGCGACATTCGCGCTCAGGTACTCGAGCAACGCCCGGTAATCAGCAAAGGTCGTCACACCAGTGACGCGAATCAATTCACTGTTATCTATTCCGGTGAGAGGAATGACCGCGTAGCGCTCTGACAGCTTTTCAGCGATCTCACCTGCAACGCCTGATGCCAGCAATTCAGGAGTGTCGGCCTGTACTGACAGGGAATGACGAATATCTGCATGATTGATATAGCCAGTGAAACTGAACGAACTACCGAGGGCCATGATACGCCCTGCGACATAGCCATCACTGGAGTAACGCGCGGCTGCGGAATTGATGTCTTCTTCAAAAAGCCCCCAGAGGCTGGCAACAGGCAGAGCCATCTGATCTTCGAGATCCCAGGCCGGGAACATCCAGGGCAAGCCGCGGCTACGCATGGCATCATCGAATGCTGACTTCCACTGACTTTCTTCTGGCCCAACGACCGTACGCCCATCATCTGAGTTCACCGCCAGCCATATCTGGGTGCGTGGGCGTGAGCTACCCCACACAGGCGCTGCCGCCCGCTCGAGTAACTTCTGCATCGGCCCGGCCATGAATGTGACGCTGAGCAACAGCTGCTCTTCACTGCCACGCTCATAACGCAGGCTACTCATATAACTCTGTGCATTGCCCTGTTCGCCCATTAAAACCGGGTTCTCGAGCACCTGTTCAGTCCCCGAAAGGCGCACTAACATGCGCTGAAAAGCACCGCCGATCGCATCACTGCGGCTTTCTTCTGTCTGATCTGCAACAGGAACCGCAACATCATAGAGGTTATTAACTGTCGCGGCGGAAGCTGAAACGCTTATGCAAAATATTGTTAGGAATGTCAGAAGACGCACTACTATTCCTCAGTCTTTCGTGTCCGCGGCTATTGTGCCACGAAGCCCGCCGATAAACAGTCTGCAGTTTGTTTTTATTTGCGGGATGCAGGATGGCAGACAAATCGTTAGAATACGCGCCTTTCATAAGCCACTACCTGTGACAGACGGCATGAGTGATCAAAAATCCCTGAGCTACAAAGACGCAGGCGTCGATATCGACGCTGGTAACGCACTGGTTGACCGCATCAAAGGCGTCGCCAAACGCACTCGCAGACCGGAGGTCATGGCTGGCCTTGGCGGCTTCGGTGCCCTCTTCGAGCTACCACAGGGCTATCGTCAGCCTGTGCTGGTCTCCGGAACCGATGGCGTGGGCACGAAACTGCGCCTTGCCATGGACCTTAACAAGCATGACACCATCGGTATCGATCTGGTTGCCATGTGTGTTAACGACCTCGTTGTCGCAGGTGCAGAGCCTCTGTTCTTCCTCGACTACTATGCAACCGGCAAACTGAACGTCGACGTCGCCGCTGCTGTGGTCGAAGGCATTGGTGAGGGCTGCGCCCAGGCTGGAGCGTCTCTGGTAGGCGGCGAGACTGCTGAGATGCCAGGCATGTATGAAGGCGAAGACTACGATCTTGCTGGCTTCTGCGTCGGTATCGCCGAAAAAGACGATCTGATTGACGGCACCAAGGTGCAGGCAGGCGATAAGCTGATCGCCCTTGCATCCAGTGGCCCTCACTCAAACGGTTATTCTCTGATCCGTAAGATCATTGAAGTATCAGGTGCCGATCTGGCAGCTGACCTCGACGGCCAGCCTGTTGCTGATGCTCTGATGGCGCCAACAAAGATTTACGTTAAATCTCTTCTCAAGCTGATCAATGCTTCAGACGTCCACGCTCTGTCCCATATCACCGGCGGTGGTTTCCAGGAAAACATTCCGCGCGTTCTGCCAGAAGGTACCAAGGCTGTCATTGATACCAATAGCTGGCAATGGCCTGAAGTTTTCACCTGGTTGCAGAGTAACGGCAACGTGGAAACCCGCGAGATGTTCCGAACCTTTAACTGTGGTGTCGGCATGATCATCGCGCTGCCAGAAGAGAAAGCAGACGCAGCCATCGCTCTTCTCAACGCTGAAGGTGAACAGTCGTGGATCATCGGTGAAATCCAGGAACTCAATGGCGATGAAGACGCTGTTCAGTTCACAGGAAACCGTGCATGAACGACGTAACGTCACGCTATCCTACTGGAGAAGTAGAAAAGCCACGCATCGTTATTCTGATTTCAGGCAGTGGCAGCAATATGCTGACCATTGCCGATCAGGTGTTGAGTGGCGCAATCGATGCAGAAATCGCTGGCGTGATTTGTAACGAACCTGAGGCCGCGGGTGTGCAGAAAGCCCGCGACCGCGACCTGGACGTGAGTGTCATCGATCACCGTGGCTTCACCTCCAGAGAAGAGTTTGACGTCGCTCTGATGCGCACCATCGACGACTACCAACCTGACCTGGTCGTTCTCGCGGGCTTTATGAGAATCCTCACTCCCGATCTTGTGCGCCGCTATGAGGGCCGAATGCTCAATATTCACCCTTCTCTGCTGCCTAAATATCAGGGATTGCACACCCACCGCCGGGCACTCGAAGCTGGCGATGACCTGCATGGCGTAACGGTGCACTTTGTGACTGAAGTACTGGATGACGGCCCCAACGTTATTCAGGCGGTCGTGCCGGTAATGGACGGCGATACCGAAGAAACTCTTCGGAAACGCGTCCAGCTGCAAGAGCATATTATCTATCCCATCGCTGTAAAATGGTTTGTCGAAGGCCGACTGGAGATGGTGTCAGGCCTCGCTACCTTCGATGGCAAACCAATGCCAGACACAGGTGTGAAACTGGAAGGATAATCCGAGGTCTCATAAGAGACCTTTCAACGACAGGACGGCACCATGATTCAAGGCCTACTCCGCAAGCAGCTGACCAGCATTCTGGTCGCCGTATGTGCCACCATCACACCTAATTCTGCAGTATCAGATGAATCCGAAGCTCAGACTCCCCAAACACTAACGCCCTATTCTGTTGAGTACACAAGTGAATACCGTATTGGGTGGTTCAGCTTCGATATCGACGCAACACGTACACTGGAACAACGCTCAGATAACCTTTGGCGGGTAGACTTTGATGCAGAGGCAAGCATTGCATCACTGCGGGAGACCAGTGATTTCATCTACAAAGACAATCAGATTATACCCGTCAACTACAGCTATCGTGCCTCGGGGATGATCGACGAACCCGACCGCACCCTGCACTTTGTTGCAGATGCCGAAAGCATTGAAGACCTGGAGAAAGACCGGAAACGTGATGATCACTGGCAGGAAGGCATTCAGGACAACCTGACTTACATGCTGCAAGCTAGCATAGAGGTAGCGAAAGGTAATACAGACTTCACCTTACCCGTTTTTGAAAAATCAAAAACGAAGCCCTTCCGCTTCCGCGTAGTTGGAAAAGAAGAAATTAAAATCAAAGCGGGAACATTCGACGCGATTAAGATTGAGCAGGTTCGCGACAGTAAAAAACGTGAAGTGTATGCCTGGCTGGCCGATTCCCCTGGCTACCCACTGATCCGCTTGCGTGATAAAAAAGACGGTAAGCTCCGCTACCAGATTCAAGCGACTAAAGTACATTACCCGCAGCACCAGGCTGAACTTTCAGACGACAGTGCGCAATAACGAGGCCAAACAATGAGACTCAGCGATGTAGACATCGAACAGAAAATTGCCTCTGGCGATATCATCATCGACCCACCACCCGGGCATGATGCAATTGCTGGAATCAGTGTCGACCTGCGCCTGGATCACCGTTTTCGAGTTTTTAATAACAACTCGGTCACCCACCTGGACCTGTCCGGAGACCGCGATCAGCTCAATCGCGATATAGATCGTATCATGAGTAAAGAGATCGAAATTCCGAAGGATGAAGCTCTCTATATCCATCCTGGCGAGCTGATTCTGGGCGCCACTATGGAGTCGGTCAGTATTCCGGACAACCTCGTTGGCTGGCTCGATGGCCGCTCTTCACTCGCACGCCTCGGCCTGATGGTCCACGTAACCGCTGGCCGGATTGATCCAGGCTGGGAGGGACAGATCGTTCTCGAATTTTATAACAACGGCAAGCTCCCGCTCGCCCTCAGACCAGAAATGGTGATCTGTGCTATGTCCTTCGAGACCTTGAGCAGTCCGGCTGAACGACCTTACAACAAACGAGAGAATGCAAAATATCGCGGCCAGAAAGGTGCGGTGTTTTCACGAATAGCGAAGGATTGATATGAGTAAAACAATTCTGGTCACCGGTGGTGCTGGCTATATTGGAAGTCACACCTGCGTTGAACTGATCGAAGCCGGCTACAATGTGGTCGTTATCGACAACCTGAGCAATAGCTCACCTGAAGCCCTCAACCGTGTAGAAAAAATCACCGGAACAACGCCTGTTTTCATTGAAGGTGATGTTCGTGATCCGGCTTTGTTAGCAAGTATCTTCAGCCAACACAGCATTGCGGCAGTCATTCACTTCGCTGGCCTGAAGGCCGTTGGGGAAAGCTGCCAGATGCCATTGGCATACTATGACAACAACCTTGGTAGCACTATCACTCTATGCCAGGAAATGGAGAAAGCCGGTGTAAAAAACCTAGTCTTCAGCTCCTCAGCAACAGTGTATGGCGATCCAGAGAAGCTTCCATTAACGGAAGACATGCCCTTGTCGGCGACCAACCCCTATGGACGCTCAAAGCTCATCATCGAAGAGATGCTCCGCGACCTGCCTGAAGCCGACCGTCTCAGTAATGCTGAACAACCATGGGCCGTTATCCTGCTCAGATACTTCAACCCTGTCGGAGCACATAAATCAGGGTTAATTGGCGAAGACCCGAAAGATATTCCCAATAATCTGATGCCTTACATTTCGCAGGTAGCGGTCGGCAGAAGAGAAAAACTCTCGGTGTTTGGCGACGACTACGACACCATCGACGGGACAGGAGTACGTGATTACATTCACGTCGTGGATCTTGCAAAAGGTCACGTGAAGGCCGTTGATAACTTACTCAGCAGTGAAGCTGTAACTGGCGTAGAAGCCATTAATCTGGGCACAGGCAATGGCACCAGCGTGCTGCAACTTGTGAACACATTCTCTGAAATCAACGACACGCCCGTACCGTACGAAATAGCCCCACGTCGCCCAGGAGACGTCGCAGCATGCTATGCAAACGCGACCAAGGCGAAGCAGATACTTCAATGGGAAACTGAACTCGACATCGCCGCTATGGTTAAAGACACCTGGCAGTGGCAAAGCTCTAACCCTAACGGATACTCTGAGTCATAAAAACTCTATAAAAATCATAATTTTGCGCATTATTGTATTGACAGAAAAAAAGATCCTGACATAATGCGCACCACTTGCTTGATGTTCCCCGATAGCTCAGTCGGTAGAGCAGTAGACTGTTAATCTATTGGTCGCTGGTTCAAGTCCAGCTCGGGGAGCCACTTCTTTTTCCAAGGTCGGCGGCATGGTACAAGGACACGCGATTGACAGCTCCCTGCAGCCAGCGTCACTCTCTCGAAAATCTTTCCTGATACACAGCACTACCGTCCTTCTCGGGCTATTTATTTGTGCTTCGCTTATCACATTGGGCTCAGTCCTCTTTACCGGATTAAATCTAAAAGCACCTCAGTTTCTGAACGTGCTGTGCGGATCACTGATCGGCTATCTTATTTCGAGCGTTACTCTCCATAACCTGGGCAGATTCCCCGGGAATAGACCACTGTCTTACATGATCCCGGTGCTTACGGTTTCTCTGCTATCTATTACTGCAGTTATCATATTCACGCGTATCGATTATTCGCGCTCGGTTTTACTTCTATCCCTATGTGTAGTCCCCGCTGTGACCTACGCCGAATTCAGGCTCAGGCAGCACTTGCAAACTGGGCGCTACGCAGTTATTCCATTTGGGTTCTACCAGGAATTAATCAGGCTGAATCCATCCAAGTTCTATGCACTTGAAAAGCCATCGTTTACCGCCCCTGACACGATCGGCATCATAGTGGATAGCAATGAGCAGCTCCCTGCAGAATGGCAACAATTCATTGCAGAAGAGCTCTCAAAAGACACTCCAGTAATGGATTCAGTAGCTGCCTACGAATCAATTTCAGGAAAAAGTCCTCTCGACCACTACGGTGAGCTTGCAGGACATGAGCTCCTGCCCTCGCAAGCTTACCTGACTGCGAAGCGTTTGCTTGAGTCGTCTCTCATACTAGCCACTTCACCTGTTACCGTGCCTTTCATCATCATAGTAGCCATAGCGGTAAAGTTAGAATCAAAGGGACCAGCCTTCTTTGTACAGCGTCGGGTAGGCAAAGGTGGTCGTGAGTTCAGCATGTACAAAATCCGTAGTATGCGTACTGATTCTGAAGCGAACGGTGCTCAATTCGCGGGCGAAGATGACCCACGAATTACACGCATAGGTAAATTTATACGGAAAATGCGGATTGATGAGCTTCCGCAGTTTTTGAATATCCTGAAGGGTGATATGGCTCTTATAGGCCCACGCCCCGAGCAAGCAGCTTTCGTTCAAGAGTTTGAAAAAGTCATTCCCTTGTATAGCTTCCGGCACATCGTGAGGCCAGGCATTACTGGCTGGGCACAAGTAACTCACGGCTACGCTGCTGATGAAGATGAGACGCGAGAAAAACTTGCTCACGATTTTTACTATGTAAAAAATCTGAGCATTTGGCTGGACCTAGACATCGTCTTTAAGACGATAAAGACGATGTTGACAGGGTTCGGGGCTAGATAAATGAGCAGTGATCTATGTTCTGAACTAGTATCTATTATCATGCCGACCTACAACTCGGAGCGTACTGTCAAAGAGTCGATACAATCGGTATTGGAACAGACCTACCCTAATTGGGAACTATTAATTACAGATGATCACTCAAGTGATGGAACCATCGAAGCAGTGGCATCATTTAATGACTCACGTATTAAACTATTCAGGCTAAACGAGAATAGTGGAGCTGGGGTCGCGAGAAACAACTCTATTCGAAATGCTGCCGGTCGCTATATAGCTTTTCTTGATTCAGATGACCTTTGGGACCCGAACAAGTTAAGTGATCAGATACTATTCATGCAACGAAATAACTACTATTTCACCTACACATACTACCAAAAGTTGACGAGTGGAGTACCTGGATCAATTGTCAAAGCTCCAGCGCATATCACCTACAATAAGCTATTATATTCAAACTGTATTGGCTGTTTAACTGTAGTGTACGACCAACTAAAGCTGGGCAAGAGGTACATGCCTAAGATCCGAAAACGCCAAGATATGGCACTCTGGCTTGAACTACTCAAAACTACGGAGAAAGCATTCTGCCTTCCCAAAAACTTAGCAAAGTACCGAACAGATACTGGAATGACACGCCGAAAAGTATCTGTTGTGAAAGCACAGTGGCATTTTTATCGGAATGTAGTAGGACTTTCGTTCCTTGAATCAGTTACTAAAATGATTATTTACTCAATAAAAGGATTACAAAAGAAACTTCTATAACCTCCTCTCTATCAAAATCTTAATAAGTGAAAGCAATGCTTTAAACCCAATTTTATTAATATTCTTCAGGCAGAATAATATAAATAGTGGAATATAAAAAAATCTACCAAATATATATTTAAAAGCAATCAGTCGAGACATAATTCCGACACCGGAATTTAATGACATTCCGCTGCTAATCGCTGGATGCGCGCATATTGTAATCGGCACATAAGTGACACTAGCACCTTTATCAATAATTCTAGAAAGAAATACCGGCTCATCACAACAAGGATAGCGAGCACCGGCTCCAAGATCTTCAGGAAATTTAATAGAATGCTCGATCAAAAACTCTCTTTGGCACGCTATTTCTATCGTACCTACAGATAAAATAGAAAGACGTGTGTGCCTCTTTGAGAATTCTGAGAATTCTTTCGTAAAGCCACCTTCCGTAGAAGCAACTCGAAAAGTACATGCCACTGAATTCTGCAATGCACCGACCACTATATCATACAGGTTATCGGTATAGACAACGTCATCATCGCAAAATAAAATATAATCAGAAGTTGCTAGAGTTATAGCTAAATTACGACTCTTCGTAACCCCATATGAAAATTGTTTAACATAAGTGACGTCACTCCTCTGCTGGAAAAACTTATTAACTCTATCGAATCCTTCAGATCTCATAGTTTGATGAACTATTATAATCTTCTGGCCCTCTTTATATTTAGGTAGAGTAGATATCAAGTCATATATCCGATCCTCATACGTTGAAAAGAGCAGATCTAAACAAGCCATAATTTTTCCCAATTTCACCTTAGAAGATATACAAATACAAATAGGGCTCTGAATAAGCCACAGTGCCTAAACGCCAGAAACGACAAACGTAGATTTTTATATAAAGCCCACCTTGTACTACTGCCTGACTTCCTACCAAACAACATGTAGTGACAATCGTCAATACTAGTTAGAAACTTCGAATATTTACTTAAGACAGTAGCGCTACCAGAAGATTGCAGATCAGCCATCGTACGAGAAACACTAGAATCAAGTATACGGTACTTGAACAAGATCTCTGGTGTATTCGCCATTCGAATACCAGCTGATCTTAGACGAAGCCATAATTCGTAGTCTTCATAGGAGCGACATTCGATGGCATACCTCAGGTTTGGGCCTAAAATATCACGATCAAATATTACCGATGGATGACAGAAAGAAGATCCAAACTCCAACAGCCATGAATTTAGGAAAGGTACACTTGACAGCTTTCTCACCCCAACAGGTTGATCAGCTTTGTCTATATATTCATAGCTACAGCCCACTACCCCCAGCCGATACCTATCCATTAATTGAAGTTGCTTCTCGAACCGTTCTGGTAATGAAATATCGTCGGCATCCATTCTGGCGATATATCTGTACCTGGCATGCGAAAGTCCTTCATTTAACGTCGCTATAAGGCCCCTATTTTCACGAGTGTAAAGCCTTATTCTGGGATCATCAAATTGTTTGAGAATATCAAGTGACGAATCAGACGAGCCATCATCAATACAAATCAGTTCAAAATCACGGAAAGTCTGCGATAAAATACTCTGAACTGCGCGTTCAATATAACTTTCAGCATTATATACTGGAAGGATAACTGATATGTATCTATTAGACATTTACTATATTACTCCTTAACCCAATCATAAGGCCTAATGTCCTCTATAGTTTTGCCGAAAAATATAGAGTATGGAATAGATGGACTTCGCGTACCAACTTTCGAATGCAATACCAAGCTAATTAAGAACAATATAGAAATCAATAAGAAAAATATCGCAAGAAATTGCCGCGGCCTTACACTAATAAATAGTTTCGGTACCAATAATACCAAGGAAAAAAGATAGTAATAACTGACCCTAGTCCCAGCAAAACCTATCGGTTGAAATGTATTATACAAAACGACCCCCAAAATAAAGACATCAAAATAGAACCGACGATATACATCTCCTCGATACTGTCCCAATGCTAAAAATAACGATGACAAAATAAAAATAAAGAATTGAAATACCGCTCCCCCCTTATTAGGACTGTCAAGATAGTGAGAGTAACCAGGAACTAAAACAGAAACCATATATTTAGCCAGAGGAAATGCAAAAAAAGAAGATATCAAGACCAGTACGTACACCATCCAGTGGAATCGTCGGGAATATAGGTAGTATAAAGGAAGCGCTATTATAGACGTATAATGAATCGAGCTTGCGAGGAGCACAATCAGAAAATAGCTAACCACTCTCCTTTCGAAGATATATCGAAACCCATAGTAAACTAATATTAGGGCTGAAAACTGTCTTATAAAATTAAAAGACATTAAGAAGAAAAAAGGAATTGCGATAAACACCATCAAAGAAACAACCGGGAAGTCGCTAAAATCCCTAATGACAAGATAGAAAAAATAATAAAAGAAAAATGATGTTAGTATAAAATATAGCTGAAAAAACTCTAGGTAGCTTGACAGCTTAATGAGGATACCGTGAAAAAAACCGAAACGTCTGAAAGTCTCAGTGTCGCCACCGTAATCTGCTATCGCTGTGTAATAAGACAAAAAGTCATAACCAACATCAAAGCGAATAGCAGAAAAAACGAAAAGGAACAAGAACGACAGCTCTAGTCTATATTTAAACTTTGTGAGAAGTAACCATGCAATTAAAACTTGAAATAGAATATAAACTAACAAAGTTCACCTCACATCTTATTCTGATCTATGCAATAAATAAAATAAAGTAAGGGCAACCCACACAAACCAACGAGAGCTATACTAAATAACAACGATGTTGACGAAAATAAGAATGATATTGCAAAATAGAACGTTGCGACTACTAGCAAGCTAGCTACATAGCGCTTAGAGATTGACATCCCTACTGGCAGTAACTTTCGCATAGAGATAAACATCAGACTAAAGGTAACTGCCCCACCCACACCTATAGTGAGCGGAATACCCCACTCATAGCCGGTGAAATCGACGCTGTAAAGAATAATCAGCCATAAAGATAACCCTCCTGCATATGGCCAAGCAGTGCCCCCTGTCCTTAATTCAGATTGAGATATCCAATAAAGTACATTTGTTGCTGCTCTTGAAAACTCTATAATCACCGCAATCGATAAGAGAAGCCAAACACCGTGAAACTTGGGGTCGACAAGAATCACTAATATGCTCTTCGAAAAGACAAATATAAACATCAGGATACATAAATATATCTTAATTATTCTCGAGAAATAGTCTTCAAATATAGCTACCCTTTCTTCTTTATTAGCATGAGTTATATCTTTATAGAAAAGCGGGAGATAATATTGGTTCACAAGGCTTTCAATCGCTCCGAAGATTGCAGCAGCAACAGCAATAGCTACAGAAACCTTCGCTAAAACCTCGACACTGTATATATAATTAATCACAAATCTATAACCGCTATTATTAGCCCACTGCAGTAATAGAGTAACCACCAAAGGCGCGCAGAATAGAACTATACGCTTAAATTCATCTCCATTGTATATCTGAAGACCTACTCTTGATTTATCCAAAGAAAAAACTATATATAGAGATGGGATAAGAAGAAGTAGTTGTCCAATAGCAAGTCCTGCGTACCATGCTAAAGCGCTTTTCTGATAGAAAGATATCAACACCACAGAAAACAGTAAACCAAGTGAAAGATACGCTGTATTTATAATAACAAATGCTAAACGATGACCTAGTATATTAATAGAGTTCGATATAACTAATGTTGTACCGCCGAGTAAAGCTAAGGCTATAACAAGATAAAATGGTTCAATTTCAAAATTTTGGCTAAGGCTAAGAGCGTAGTACGCGACGCCAGTTACAGCCAGGCCAAGTAAAATTAACAACAACCTATAAAACAGTAATATTAGAGAAGCGGATACTAGAACTCCGTTTAAACTATAATCTATAACTTTCCTGTTAAAATATTGTCCTGGTGCATTCAATAGACCAAAATTTAGTAAGGTCATCACAGCAAGAACCAGATAGTACTTACCTACCTCAACTTCAGACAAATAACTGGTCATCAACCTGACGGATATGAGTGCAATCGATACCTGTAAAATTTTTCCAACTACGAGTGCTAATACTCCTGTTTTGATACCACCTAACTTGATCATTAAAGCCTGGCCCAATTACCAGGAACTAGATCCTCAGAGCTTAGCGTTTTGCTCTGAAACCACTTATCTGGCGCAACAACAACCTTTTCTTCGTTTCTATTTAACCACGCTGCCCACCAACTAAACGTACTATTAGAAATAATATTGTGTTTACATAGACTCATCAAATGCATATCCAACTCAGGAGCATTCTCTTGACCACTTATATATATGCATTCGTAATCCAGTTTTAAGTTACTCTTGCACCATTCGATATCATCCGAAAAAACATATATCTTTGCACTTTTCTCTTTCGATGACTTCAATACGAACTCAACTGCACTTGAAAAATAATTTAACTTACAAAGACCATGAACATCATTAGCAGAAGCATTTGTCACATAATCGCCTCTTCTGACGTGCACAGAAATACTATTATTACAGCTCTTTATGTCGTGAATCTGCTGCCTTATGGGTAGTAAGCTAGCGTCTTTAACTGAAATTTCTTCTAGTAACCTCTCTCTAATACTAGAGAAGTATTTTTCGGACTGGAAATACCCATAAATTGTCGCTCCCGGCCCTAAGCTAAGTACTGCGGGATCAAATTCTATCGAATCCTCTATATATAAATCGCTCCTCAGCCCAAACATCGACAATAAACGTTGGAACTTAACGCTGTTAATCGCTTTATATACTCTCCCAGCGTGAGAATAAATTTCACAGTTATGATTCATATTCTGAATACGCAGGGGGTGAACATTATAATAGAGATAATTTGAAGTATCCAGACGTAAGGGAACGCCCCACTTGAGTGAAAGAGCCCTACCTGTCGCGTACTGAAATAATTGGTTTCCTAAGCCCCCGTTTAGTTTTACCGTAATCATAAACTATCCTCCAAACACTGAAGTATCAAATCAGGAAAACGATTAGCTTCGAACTGATTAGATTCTTTTGAGTTCAAGAACCTTTCAATCTCACGCTGGCGACTATTGAATTCATCTTCTGAAACTCCAACAAGGTAATTATGTAACTCATCATATGAACTGAATACTCCAAAATCTATGTAGCACCCTGAGGGGATGTAATCTGATATATTTGGGGCTCCAAGATAGACAGGAATACAGCCTGCCATTAGTGAGTCAAATATTTTTTCTGATATATAGCCAGGAAATCCTGAAGCGTTTTCAAAGCAAATACTATATCTATAGTTTCTAAGGGTATCATTTTTAGATGTTACCCTTCCACTATACGATGGATACGTTTTCTTAGCGAAGTTCGAAAATGGAGTAAGTTTATTCAACAATCTATTTTTGAAACTACCATCATTAGTAAACTCATCCCAGCCTATTCCATACAAATCAAAATCCTCAGGGGCATTATTTTCAAACCATGATATTGCTCGCTGCCTTTCGGAGTATAGCTCCAGAGGATGGTTAACCATTTTATTTGCTGAAATTAAAGCACACAGTTTTCTTTCCCCGAATGAAGGGGCATTTATGAAGTCATATGGGCGATTAAGTTTATGAGTATAGTTAAACTTTCTAAAATTAGGGATAGATAGATAATTGTCATTCCATGAGAGTATATAATCAAAAGCATCAAATTCCGATGACGGTGCATTCTCTGGTTTTATAATTTCGTTTTCAAAGAGACATAGAATTTTTATGGCAGAGGTGTTTTCAATGCCGTTAACAGGGTAGTCAAAATATATAACAAGTTCAGAATCTGAAGGCCGATTAATATCACAAGTTGAAAGCTCATATCCTTTCGCTTTTAATCTCTCTTTTAAGAGCCATATGGAATAGCCATAGTTATCCCTATTGACCGCACAGTCATCAATGTCAAATATTTTATTATTCAGATGGTAATCAACTACCAAACTAGCCTTTTTATACATTTTCAGTAATTCTTTTAAATATTAATCTAGCGTCCGTTGGGCTATAGGTCCACCATTCAGATTTTTCAATACTAGCGATACGATCATTTGAGAACCGGTATTTAATTACCCTAGCAGGAGCCCCTACAACGACGGCATAACGAGGAACACTTTTAGTTACAACACTATTAGCACCGATTACAGCTCCTCGCCCAATAACAACACCTCTCAATACAATAGAATCAGCCCCAATCCATACATCCTCCTCGATGATGAGGTCTTCCTTTGTCAGCTCATCATAAGCACTCTCATAGAATAACGAATTTGTGCTTATTCTTGTAATATCATGCTCACCCTGACCAATTGATACACCATTAGCAATTGAGACATAGGAACCGATGTTAGCTCTGGTCACGTTACAATATTTCCCGATGTATACGTATGAACCTATAGTACTCGCCGGGTCAATTGCGGTACCAACCTTAACTTGTGATCCCTTACCAATAACAACGCTACGATGTACTTCAGAGGATTCTACTAGCACGTCCTTACGAAATATATTTACAACACTGTTCACAGTATTCGCAACTATCTTTCGTAAGCCTAAAAATATCCTGTCTACAGTATCCATATCTTAGCCTTGTGCAATCATTGATAAAAGGTACGCTGAGCTATGGTTATGCCACCCTTCATCAGACTTTAGCAGTCGAAACTAGCGTTTGGTTAAAGCCACGCAATACATCGAAGAATTCCAAGCTGCTCCGATGCCCGCAACCCGACAAAAATTGTTCAAAATAGAATATTCAAAAACATGACAGGGCTTGCGTTGAACTATTCGCGAAAATCGTCCTGGTGTTCTAAAAACCACGCATACGTACTGGCCAGACCTTCTTTCAGCTCGATGTTGTACGTCCAACCTAGTTTCTTAAGCGTATCCACATTCATGAGCTTGCGCGGTGCACCATCTGGCTTGGTCGTATCAAAGGTAATTTTGCCTTTATACCCGACCACTTCGGCCATGGTGTGTGCCATCTCTGAGATAGTGCAGTCCACACCCGTACCCACATTAATATGCGACAGCATAGGCTCAGTGCATGACTGATAGATTTCATCACTCACATTCGCCACAAAAATACTGGCCGCGGCCATATCGTCCACGTGCAAAAACTCTCGCATTGGTTTGCCCGTGCCCCATACCACCACTTCTGGCACATCATTGAGCTTGGCTTCATGAAAGCGACGCATTAACGCAGGAATAACGTGGGAGTTATCAGGATGGAAGTTATCGTTTTCGCCGTACAGGTTCGTTGGCATCACGCTACGGTAGTTACGACCATACTGACGGTTGTAACTTTCGCAGAGTTTAATACCAGCAATCTTAGCGATTGCGTACGGTTCGTTGGTCGGTTCAAGAGTCCCAGTAAGCAAAGCGCTCTCGGACATTGGCTGCTCGGCCAGCTTAGGATAGATACAGGATGAACCCAGGAACAACAGATCATTCACTCCCGCCAGGTGCGCGGAGTGAATTATATTGCATTCGATCATGAGGTTCTCGTAGATGAACTCCGCTGGATAGGTATTGTTGGCAATAATGCCACCTACCTTAGCCGCAGCCAGATACACCTGGTCAATATTCTCTTCTTCAAAGAATGCCTGGACCTCTGCCTGATTCAGAAGGTTGAGCTGAGTGCGGTCTCGCACAATCAGCTCAACGTCTGTTTGCTCTGACAGCTGACGAACGATGGCTGATCCCACCATTCCCTTGTGTCCAGCAACGAATATGCGCTTCATAGCTCTACCTCTCTCCTTGCCTGAGGCTTAGCTTTCAATCGCAACAGCGACATCAAAACCATGCTCTTTCAGGAGTGCATGCTGCTTCGCTTTCTGCAGATCCGACTGAACCATCTCGGCGCACATTTCTTCAACGGTGATTTCAGGCGTCCATCCCAGCTTATTCTTGGCGTTTGCCGGATCACCCAGCAGGGTTTCTACTTCTGCAGGGCGGAAGTATTTAGGATCAACGCGCACGATGGTGTCACCAACGTTAAGAGCTTTGGCATTGTCGCCTTCAATCGCTTCAACGATGGCAACTTCCTCAACACCTTCACCTTCGAAGCGCAGTGTAATACCTAGCTCTTTAGCGGACAGGCGAACAAATTCACGAACCGAGATCTGCTTACCCGTAGCGATTACAAAATCTTCTGCGGTGTCCTGCTGCAACATCATCCATTGCATACGTACGTAGTCTTTAGCATGGCCCCAGTCACGGAGTGCATCCATGTTGCCAAGATACAGACACTTCTCGAGACCTTGAGAGATGTTAGCCAGAGCGCGGGTAATCTTACGGGTAACGAAGGTTTCGCCACGACGTGGAGATTCGTGGTTAAACAGAATGCCATTACAGGCGTACATACCGTATGACTCACGATAATTTACCGTAATCCAGTACGCGTACATTTTTGCAACGGCGTATGGAGAGCGGGGATAGAAAGGTGTGGTCTCCTTCTGAGGGATTTCCTGCACCAGACCATACAGCTCAGAGGTAGAAGCCTGATAGAAGCGCGTTTTCTTCTCAAGCCCTAAGAAACGAATCGCCTCAAGCAGACGCAACGTTCCCATTGCATCGACATCAGCCGTGTATTCCGGTGACTCGAAGGAAACAGCAACGTGAGACTGTGCGCCCAGGTTGTATACTTCGTCCGGCTGTACTTCTTTGAGGATACGCGTCAGGTTAGAAGAGTCTGTCAGATCACCGTAATGCAGGTGAAAATTCACGTTTTCTTCGTGCGGATCCTGATAGATGTGATCCACACGCTCAGTATTAAACAGTGAGGCACGACGCTTGATACCGTGGACTTCGTAGCCTTTTTCAAGCAGGAACTCTGCTAGGTAAGAACCATCCTGACCGGTAACGCCGGTGATGAGTGCAACTTTTTTATCCGTCATTTTTCTTTCCACAACTAAATTCTTTTAGGCCACTTCGCCTGCTATCGTTTCAAGTGCACACCCACTATGTGCAGCTTCAGTAATGGGCCTGCCAATCACCATATAATCCACGCCAGCGTCAACCGCCTGCTTCGGCGTCATAACGCGTTTCTGATCGCCTACATCAGAACCTTCTGGTCGTATTCCCGGCGTAACAGTAAGGAATTCTGGACCGCATACATCCCGGATGAGAGCAACCTCACGAGCCGAACAGACCACACCATCCAGCCCAGATGATTGAGTAAGCTTCGCTAATCGCTCAACTTGCTTCATCGGTTCAACATCCAAACCTATTCCTGCAAGATCACTTTGTTCCATTGAGGTAAGGACGGTCACACCGATCAGTAGTGGCTTGTGCGATTTCTTTTCTAGTTCGTTGCGGGCGGCTTCCATCATTCGTTGGCCACCAGAGGCATGAACATTGACCATCCAGACACCCAGGTCGGCAGCAACCCCAACGGCTTTGGCGCAAGTATTCGGGATGTCGTGAAACTTAAGGTCGAGAAATACTTCGTAATTTCGCTTATGAAGCTCTTCCAGGATGGCAGGACCGGTGGCGGTATAAAGCTCCTTACCTACTTTGACGCGGCACAGAGACGGATCGAGCTGATCTGCCATCGACAATGCCTGTTTCATATCGGGGAAGTCGAGCGCGACAACAATAGGTGAGGTTGTAGTCATATATCTGGCTTTTTCTGAGCAGGCGACGGTACGAATGGCTTAATGCTTGCCCAGTCCTTACAACTTGGGCAGCGCCAATGCGGCTCCTTCGCCTTAAATCCGCAATTAGAACAGACGAATTTTGGTTCGACTGCAACGATGCCGCGGAGAATATCATAGAGCTGTAACAACTGCGACTTGTCGAGCTGCTGACGTTGCGTAACAACGAGCTCTGCAAGTGCCAGAAACCCTTGGTTTGAGGGGCGCAACCTAAGCTCATCAAGAATTTTACTTACCGCTTCTTCCGGGGTTCCCTGTGTAACAACAACCCCCATGGACGCCATGAGGGCGGGCACGTACCCGGTCCTGGCCCACTGATCATGAAGATGCGTTTTCAGACCTTCTTTATCACCACTGATACTGAAAGCTTCTGTCATTCTCTCAACAACACTGACAACGCTGCTTTCGTCGATTTCTGCCGCCTTCAGATAGCAGCGCACAGCCTCCCGATACTCGTTCTGGCCAAACGCAAGATCACCCTGAACGACGTAAGCACGAGCACAGGCAGAGTCGATTTTAAGTGCTTGCTTACAGAGCTGCTGAACTTCAAGGAAATCGGACTTTTTGAGTGCTCTCTCTGCCAGCTCACAAACAGCGTGAGACACTCGACGATTCAGACGAGCAGTAGCAGGGAGTTTTTTATCCTTGTAGAGTTCGAGAATATTGCTCCACTCGCCCTCTTCTTCAAGGAGTTCTATCAACAGAGTCGCAGCTCGATCTGAATTGCGCCCTTTTGCAGCAAGTAGCTCACGCAATATGCGCTCTGCACGATCAAGCAACCCTGCTGCCGAGTAATCACAGGCCAATTCAAACTGAATCGCATAGAGGGCGCTGCGCTCCAGATCCGCGCGGGCAAAAAGTTTCTGGTGGAGGTGCATGGCCCGGTCGAGCTCGCCTTTATCACGAAGGCTCTTACCAAGCTTCAGAAGCAAATCAATAGACTCGTCGTCCATCTGGTCTATTTTTATAAGCTTTTCGAGAGCGGCATCGTTGCTCTCGGCAAGTAAGTAATCGACGGAAGGAATCCAATCCGGATAATTTACTTTCTTACCTTGTTGCGCATAGCGATAACCAAGCGTCCAACCCAGCGCCACTGCTGCGAGTAGAAGAATATAAAGGAGTGCCGTGTCGAACAGTTCAGCAGACAGCATGATTGGTGTGTACTTCGTATAGATTCAGAGTTTGGACCAGCGATAGCTGGTTAAGTCCAGCAGGCGGAGAAGTCACACAGCCATACTATCATTCACCTGATCCCTAAGCTCCTTTCCAGGTTTGAAATGCGGAACAAACTTCCCTTGCAGCTCGACAGTCTCACCAGTCTTAGGATTGCGACCAACCCGTGGTGCTCGATAGTGAAGCGAGAAACTGCCAAAGCCCCGTATTTCAATACGGTCTCCGGAAGACAAGGTCTGGGACATATGATCCAACAACGTCTTGACCGCCAGCTCAACATCTTTCGCCGACAACTGCGGCTGACGACTAACGATTCTCTCTATTAACTCGGATTTCGTCACTGCATTCCCTCCTTGAGAACGAAGCTTTTAGATAATTCCAGTTAAATCATGCAGTTAGCTTATGAAATTTGCAAGTCGCAAGCTCAAGAAACGGTCAATTGTGAGCAATCCAAGGTATTCAGGCACAAAAAAACCCGCCGGAGCGGGTTTCTTTAGCACGGGCTGAAGGATTACTCCTTACCGCGAAGCTGCTCTTTCAGCAGGTCACCAATGGTGGTAGGACCAGTCATTTCAGCTTCTGCTTTAGCACGCTGCTCTTTCAGAGCTTCTTTATCAGCTACTGAATCTTTCGCTTTAACAGACAGGCTGATAGTGCGGTTCTTGCGATCAACGGAGGTGATTGCAGCTTCAACGCTGTCGCCTTCGTTCAGTGCATTACGCGCGTCTTCAACTTTGTCCTGGCTGATTTCTGAAGCACGCAGAGTTGCTTCGACACCTTCAGCAATTTCAACAGTTGCAGCTTTAGCGTCAACCGCGATCACTTTACCAGTAACGATGGTGCCCTTGTCGTTTTCAGCT
Source organism: Thalassolituus sp. UBA675 (assembly GCF_002297765.1). Lineage (NCBI taxonomy): Bacteria > Pseudomonadati > Pseudomonadota > Gammaproteobacteria > Oceanospirillales > Oceanospirillaceae > Thalassolituus > Thalassolituus sp. UBA675. The sequence goes on along the minus strand of NZ_DBNJ01000026.1, from coordinate 130,994 downwards.
ACGAACTCAGAGAATGGATCGCTTTCAAGCTGCTTCACACCCAGAGAGATACGCTCACGCTCTGGATCGATAGACAGGATAACGGTTTCCAGCTCATCGCCTTTCTTGTAGTTACGAACTGCATCTTCGCCAGTATCGTTCCAAGAGATATCAGACAGGTGAACCAGACCATCAATACCACCGTCCAGGCCAATGAAGATACCGAAGTCAGTGATTGATTTGATCTTGCCAGAAATCTTATCGCCTTTGTTGAACTTAGTACCAAACTCTTCCCATGGGTTCATGGTGCACTGCTTGATACCCAGAGAAATACGACGACGCTCTTCATCGATGTCCAGAATCATCACTTCAACTTCGTCGCCAACCTGAACGACTTTGCTTGGGTGAATATTCTTGTTAGTCCAGTCCATTTCAGAAACGTGAACCAGACCTTCAACACCTTCTTCCAGCTCAGCGAAGCAGCCGTAGTCAGTCAGGTTAGTAACGCGTGCTTTAACACGGGCGTTTTCTGGGTAACGGTCGTTGATGTTAACCCATGGATCATCACCCAGCTGCTTCAGACCCAGAGATACGCGGTTACGCTCACGGTCGAATTTCAGTACTTTAACGTCGATCTCGTCACCAACAGCAACGATTTCGCTTGGGTGCTTGATGCGCTTCCACGCCATATCAGTGATGTGCAGCAGGCCATCAACACCGCCCAGATCTACGAACGCGCCGTAGTCGGTCAGATTCTTAACGATACCTTTAACAGACTGACCTTCCTGCAGGTTAGCCAGCAGCTCTTCACGTTCCTGGCTGTTAGCAGCTTCCAGAACGGCGCGACGTGAAACAACAACGTTGTTACGCTTGGCGTCGAGCTTGATCACTTTGAATTCGAGTTCTTTGCCTTCCAGGTGCGCAGTATCGCGTACTGGACGAACGTCAACCAGAGAACCTGGCAGGAACGCACGAATGTTCTTCAGTTCAACAGTGAAGCCACCTTTGACCTTACCGTTGATAACACCAGTAACCATTTCATCAGCTTCGAAGGCTTTTTCCAGCTCTTTCCAGCTCTCAGCGCGCTTAGCTTTTTCACGAGACAGTTTGGTTTCACCGAAGCCATCTTCTACAGCTTCCAGTGAGACGAAGGTTTCGTCGCCAACAGCAACTTCCAGTTCGCCTTTTTCGTTCAGGAACTGGCTGCGCGGAATAACAGCTTCCGACTTCAGGCCTGAGTTAACCGTTACCCAGTCGCTGTCGATATCAACAACGGTACCAGCAACGATTGAACCTGGCTGCATGTCCAGTTCTTTAAGGGATTCTTCAAATAGATCAGCAAAGCTTTCGCTCATGTATATACACCTGTCTCATAAAACGCGCTGCTATCCGCCATCGGATAAACAGTAAGCGCTGACCAGACTGCCAGCATCTGGGGTTAGTTAATAATAAAACGCTCCGTACCGACTTCCTTCGGGAAGCTGGCAGATACAGAGGTTTTAATCTCAGATCAGTCCTGCCTTGCGGACCAACGACAGGATTTCTTCACGTACTTCTTCAATAGAAAGAGAGGTACTGTCGATCACTGTCGCGTCACTCGCTGGGCGTAACGGGGCGACGGCTCTGTTGCTGTCGCGCTCATCACGGACCCGGATGTCTTCGATAAGGGCGGGCAAACTAGCATCAATGCCCTTCTCAGTCAACTGTTTGTAGCGACGCTGACCACGTTCTTCGGCAGACGCCGTAAGGAAGACTTTAATCTGGGCATCAGTAAAGACGACAGTACCCATGTCACGACCGTCCGCGATCAGCCCCGGCGCCTGGCGAAAGTCACGCTGACGCTGCAGGAGTGCTTCACGGACTTTTGGCAACGCAGCAACTTGCGAAGCAAGACTACCCACCTCCTCAGTCCGGATCGTCGTGGTGACATCATCTCCTTCGAGAATGACCTGCACACCGGACCCAGTTGGGATGAATCGCACATCAAGATTGGCGGCTACATCAGCAACCAGCTCTTCGCTATCCAGAGCGATGCCTCTGCGATCTGAAGCCAGCCCGGTAATACGGTACAGAGCACCACTATCAAGGAGGTGCCAACCCAGGGCTTCAGCAAGAATGGCACAGACCGTGCCTTTCCCAGCGCCTGATGGACCGTCAACCGTGATCACGATTGGTTGTACTTCGTTACTCACCATCACCACCTTCAACAACTAATTCAAGACCAGCGCTGGCAGATAATTCGACAAAACCCGGGAATGACGTAGCAACATTAGCACAGTCGCGAATAACAATAGGTGCCGATCCGCGTAGGGACGCCATGGCGAAGCTCATAGCAATTCGATGGTCATGCTGACTATCAATCTCGCCACCACCGAAACTACCTTCAGGGCCAAAGCCCTGAATCACAGCCCCATCCTCTGTACCGACTGCATTTACGCCCAGTGTTACCAGACCATCAACCATCGCCTGGATACGATCGCTCTCTTTAACGCGTAATTCCTCAGCTCCTGTCAGAACCGTCTCGCCCTCAGCACACGCTGCGGCAATAAAGATCGCTGGGAATTCATCAATCGCCAGAGGGACCTGATCTTCAGGGATATGAATGCCTTTCAGTTGAGCTGAACGGATACGGATATCAGCAACGGGCTCGCCGCCGACTTCACGTTCATTCAGAACATCAATATTACCGCCCATGGCGCGCAGGATATTGATCACACCGACGCGCGTTGGATTAATACCCACGTGCTCCAGCGTAATATCAGAACCCGGCATGATACTGGCACCTACCATAAAGAAGGCCGCCGAGGAGATATCAGAAGGCACGTCAATTTCGGTTGCCGTGAGCTCGCCGCCTGAACGCAGCGTCACTTTGTTACCTTCAGTAATAACGTCATAACCAAAGCCACGCAACATACGCTCGGTATGGTCACGAGTCGGTGCAGGCTCAGTAACTGAGGTTTCACCCTCGGCGTACAGTCCCGCAAGCAATACACAACTTTTTACCTGAGCACTGGCCATCGGCAAATCATAGTGAATGCCCTTCAGGTCGCTGCCACCTTTAACTTTCAAGGGCGGTCGACCACCTTCAGCAGTATCAACAATAGCCCCCATCAGGGCCAAAGGATCAGCAACCCGCCCCATAGGGCGTTTAGAAAGAGACTCATCACCGCTCATCTCAACATCGAAAGATTGCCCGGCCATGAGACCTGCGAGCAGGCGCATTGACGTCCCTGAGTTGCCCAGATAGAGCGCGTTAGGCGGAGATTGGAGACCGTGTAGCCCGACACCGTGAATTGTCACTCGACCGCGATGTGGTCCTTCGATCACTACGCCCATATCGCGGAACGCCTGCAGCGTTGCCAGGCTGTCTTCACCTTCAAGGAAGCCCGTCACTTCAGTCGTACCATTCGCCAGTGAACCCAGCATGATTGAACGGTGTGAAATGGACTTGTCTCCCGGCACCCGGAAGCTACCCGACAGAGCTTTGCCTGGGTTAGCGATGTAAGAAATAGAAGCTGTTTTCATAGGTTCAACATAGGCCCGACGGGCAAGTATTTTAGAAAAATGGTCTCGAGCTGCTTTCGCCCGGGTCAGCACACCCATCAAGGTGGTGGCATCGCCCTGCTCAACCGCAGCTCGTAAAGAAGAAAGGTCGTGACTGAAGAGGTCCAGCGTCTTCAGCAAGTGGTCTTTGTTGGCAGCAAAAATATCGCGCCACATGACCGGGCTACTGGCAGCAATTCGGGTAAAATCGCGAAAGCCGCCCGCAGCGTAATTAAAAATCTCTTTATTCTCGTGGCTGTTCGCCAGAGTATCAACCAGTGAATAAGCCAGAAGATGCGGCAGATGACTAGTCGCAGCCAGTACTTCATCGTGATGATCTACCGACATATGCTCAAGGTCGGCACCGACGGCCTGCCAGGCGCTGCGAACCAACGCCAGTGCGTCTTTATCTGTATGATCCTGCGGGGTAATAATGACCTTATGATGAACATAAAGATGCTCATTTGCAGCCATTACACCGCTCTTCTCTGAGCCTGCGATCGGATGTCCTAATACAAAGCGGGAGAAATTCGCGCCAAGTATCGCTGCAACATCTGAAGCAACGGCCCCCTTTACAGAGCCAACGTCCGTTAATACTGCAGTCTCGGAAATATGATCCCGCACCGCTTCAAGCACACTCTTAACTGCCATGATAGGCACAGAGATGATGATAAGGTCAGCATCTCTGACAACATCAGCGATATTTTCACTGTAAGCGTCAATCAGGCCCTCGGACAATGCCAGCTGCATAGAATCGAGATTGCGGTCATACCCACGAACCTCTTCCAGGCAACCACGAACCCGAAGCCCCTTAATCCAGGAGCAGCCAATCAGCCCTAATCCAATGACGGCAACACGAGAAATCAGAAGTTTGCCGCTCAAGCCAGCACCTTCTGTAACGCACGTATGAATGTCTCATTTTCCGATTCGGTACCGATTGATACCCGGAGGTACTCTGGCATCTCGTAGTTCGCAACAGGACGAACGATAACTCCCTGCTTGAGTAAGCCGGAATATACTTCCATCGCATCCACACCATCCGGCACGCGAAAACTAATAAAGTTACCGACAGATGGAATATAAGAAAGGCCCAGGTCATCAAAAGAGGATATCAGATAACTCATGCCGCGATCGTTAAGCGCAATACTTTCCCGCACGTATTCCTCATCCAGCATCGCCGCGTTGGCTGCAGCGAGAGCAAAAGAATCAACGTTGAACGGAGGGCGCACCCTATTCATTAAGTCTGCCAGTTCAGGGCTGGAAACCCCATAACCTACTCGAAGGGACGCCAGACCGTATGCTTTTGAGAAAGTGCGGGTTACCACAAGATTCGGATACTGATCCAGAAGCTCAATACCATTAGGGTAATCGGCTTCATGGACGTACTCAAAATACGCCTCGTCCAGCAAAACGATGACGTTCTCTGGCACCTTATTCAGAAACCCAATCAACTCGTCGCGATGATTCCAGGTGCCTGTCGGGTTATTAGGGTTCGTCACAAACACAATACGGGTGCGCTCATTAATTGCATCCAGCATTGCTTCAAGATCATGACCAAAGTCTTTTGCAGGTACGGCGATACAATCGGCACCTACCGTCCGCGCAACCAGGCCGTATATAGCGAACGCATGCTGCGATACGACAACGTTGTCACCGTCATTCACAAACACCCGGACAATAAAATCGAGAATATCACTTGAGCCATTACCCAGAGTAATTTGCTCGGAGCGAACATTCAGTTTGTCGCTCAGGGTTTTCTTCAGGACAAAACCTGCGCCATCAGGGTAACGATGCAATTCAGCTGTTTCGCGACGAATTGCTTCCAGAGCCGCAGGGCTCGGGCCCATCGGATTTTCATTACTCGCGAGTTTAACAATATCTGACTCGTTCAGACCGAGTTCCCGGGCAAGCTCATCAATAGGCTTACCTGGCTGGTAGGGCTTAAGGGAGCGAACCCCTTCAACTGCGAGTTCAGAGAAATTAATTGCCATTATTCACCTCAAAGCACGGCCTTAGGGTATGAGCCGAGCCATTTATAATCTGTCGCTACATCACGCAGCCGTTGCAACAAGGGGGATATCACCTCGTCGTCGCAATGGCCTTCAAAATCAATAAAGAAGAGATAATTCCAGGTACCTGAAGGGTCTGGACGAGTTTCTATGCGCGTTAAGCTAACGTCAGCCTCGTGAAACGGAGCAAGCACCTGATATAAAGCGCCCGGCTGATTTCTGCTGGAAACCATGATCGATGTTTTATCATCGCCACTAGGGCCCGTTTCCTGTCGACCGATAATAAGAAAACGGGTCGTATTATCCGGACGGTCTTCGATATTCGCATGGAGCGTTACGAGCTCATACAACTCCGCCGCCGCTTCACCTGCAATCGCGGCTGCGCCTTCTTCTGCAGCCGCACGTCTCGCCGCTTCAGCATTCGAATTCACCGCGATGCGCTCTACGCTTGCAGGAAAATTCTGATCAAGCCAACGCCGGCACTGACCCAGAGACTGAGCATGAGAATAAACGCGTGTGATCTGCTGATCTTCGCTCTTCACCAATAAATGGTGATGAATACGTAAAGTAACTTCTCCGCAAATATGGAGATTGGAATCGTAGAAGCTGTCGAGCGTGTGGGTGACGACACCTTCAGTGGAATTCTCTACTGGAACGACACCATAATTAGCGGCACCACTGGCCACTTCACGAAAGACATCTGCAATAGACACTTGCCCTTCACAGTTCACTGCATGCCCAAAGTGTTTTACCGCCGCCTGTTGCGTGAAGGTTCCTTCAGGGCCAAGGTAGGCTACCTGCAGCGGTTCTTCTAAGGCCAGACACTGAGACATGATCTCACGGAAAAGCCGGGCCATTGACTCATCCCCGAGAGGACCTCGGTTACGGTCCATTACTTTTCGCAGAACCTGAGCTTCTCTCTCTGGGCGGTAAAATACAACCTTCTCCCCCGGAGATGCGTATTTTTGCTTAACTTCAGCGACATCCTGGGCACATTGTGCGCGCTGGTTAATCAGTTCCTGAATCTGCTTATCCAGCGAATCTATCTGCTGACGCAGCTTATCCAGTTCCTGTGCTTCACTCATGATTCAACCTGTTACCCGTGACGTTTAGCGAAGTCAGCCATAAACGCGATCAATGCATCTACGCCTTCTTCTGGCACTGCGTTGTATATGCTGGCACGCATTCCGCCAACACTGCGATGTCCAGCCAGATTCATAAGACCTGCCTGTTCGCTCTCTTCAAGAAACACCTTATCTAACGCATCATCAGCAAGGGTAAATGGAACGTTCATACGGGAGCGATTGTTCAACGCCACCGGGTTGGCGTAAAAATCATTGGTATCGATAAAGCGGTACAGTTTCTCGGCTTTACGACGGTTTATCTCCGCCATGGCCTCAACACCACCCTGTTCCTTCAGCCAGGCGAATACAAGACCGGCCAGGTACCAACTGTAGGTTGGAGGAGTGTTGTACATAGATGCGTTATCAGCAGCCACCTTATAGTCGAACATCGTTGGCGTGCCAGCAATAACATCACCCAATAAGTCTTCACGAACAATTACGACGCACAAACCAGCAGGGCCAATGTTTTTCTGAGCTCCGGCGTAAATTAATCCGAACTTCGACACATCGATTTTTTCAGAAAGAATGGACGAGGAATAATCCGCCACCAAAGGCACATCGCCAGTGTCAGGAATGTAGTCAAACTCGACGCCACCAATGGTTTCGTTCGGAGTGTAATGAACATAAGCCGCATCAGGGTTGAGTTTCAGCTCCGCCTGAGAAGGCGCAGAAGTAAAATTATTTCCTTCCGTCGAGGCCACTATATTTACCGTACAGAAGTTTTTCGCTTCTTTGATCGCCTTAGTCGACCACTGCCCGGTATTAATGTAGTCAGCGGTGCTCTTAGCGCGCAACAGGTTCATAGGCACCATGGCGAACTGGCTGCTAGCACCACCCTGCATAAAAAGAACTTTGTAGTTATCCGGAATAAACATTAAATCCCGGAGATCCTGCTCAGCCTTCTCGGCCACACCAACAAACTCTTTGCTGCGGTGGCTCATTTCCATGATGGACATGCCTTTGCCGTGCCAGTCCACCAGCTCAGCACCAGCACGCTCCAGCACTGCTGTAGGCAGCGCAGCCGGTCCTGCACAGAAATTAAAAATACGATTCATAATTTTTCTACACGCTTAAAAATGCAAAGGGTTACGTTCATTACGTCTCAAATGGCGAGCTGAGGCCGCAGCAATCAAAGCCGCCAGCAAACCGAACATTGCGCCACCCACGGCGCCCAATGCTACGACAAGAAGTTTTTTGGGCTTAGCTGGCTTCAGAGGCAAGAGTGCAGGCTGATCCACATCGACCAACTCGACTTCGTTCCAATCAACGACGATACCTTCAAGAGTCGCTATCGAATTCTTAACAACAGAAAGGCCGGATACAAAAATATCTTCAGATGGAGAGTCTGAACGTTTGCGCAGTAATTCAGCTTCCTGACGAAGCGCTTGCTCTCCCATCATATAAAGAGGAGGTTCGCTACTCACAACCACATCGTTTGTATTGTAAAACGGTTTTTTCTGGCCGATGCTCGCAGCAATCTGAGCAGCTTCTTCCAATCGGGCGATCTGGCGCGCTTTCTCCGACTCGTAGACCCTACGAAAGTTATCAACCCAGGTCTGGTATAGCTCAAGTTCAGCATGAACCTTACGCTCAAACTCATCCCTGACGCGCTTCTCATGCAGAATGAGCGCGTAGGCGATGTAGTCATTCAGAACATCACGCGCTAGCTCGGCATTACTGCCCAACTTAAATTTTATAGTCAGGTAGGTGTCTGAATCTCCCTTCCCCGGATCGCTGAATGAGAACCGCGTAAGAAAATTAGCGAGATTCTGTTCTTCCGTCAGCGCTTGCGAGGAAATCAGTGGCAATAACTCTTCATCAGGCTGACTCAGCAAAAAATTATAGAAAGCCTTACGAGTTGATGCAGAACGAAGTACAGAACGCGCACTGGAAAAAGCAGCCTCAGCATCCAATTCAAAAACAGCCTCATCCGTCAAACTAACAGGCTCATCTCCGACGCCATTATTTTGTACGTCTTTAACCGAAGCACTAAGGGTAAGTCTATTTCGCAGTGCTGCCTGACTAAAAGGCAGTAACTCCGACGGGGCTGCTTCAGTAATGGTCGCCTCGGTCTGGTATTCTGGCGTCGCCGTCATTACGTATGATAGGGCAAGTGCGATACCTGCAAGCAAGCTACCCACCAGCCAGTACCATTTATCACGAATATCGTCGACGAGATCAAACAGGTCGATCTCGTCATCATGTGACTGATGATTTATATTTTCAGTCATTCAGCTGTTTCCCCATCAGAATCAACGTCGTTCGCAGAGTCCGCTTGCTCTCCTTCAAGTAGATCAGCTTCATCTTCATCACAGATGCGCTCAACACCAACCAATTTTTCTTTATCTGCGACTTTAATCAGGGTTACCCCCTGCGTATTTCGACCCAGTACTGATACTTCGTCGACACGCGTTCTTACCAATGTTCCGCGATCACTGACGAGCATGACCTCATCACCATTAAATACCTGAACAGCGCCAACGAGAGCGCCATTGCGCTCGCTGGTCACCATAGCGATAACGCCCTGCGTACCACGCCCTTTCGTCGGAAACTCTTCGACGTTGGTCCGTTTACCAAAGCCGCGCTGAGATGCTGTCAGAATCGTACCGTTCTCCTCAGGGACGATCAGTGAGATAACGCGCTGATCTTCCGCCAGTTTGATACCGCGCACACCGCGAGCGGTCCGGCCCATGGCACGAACATCCGATTCTTTAAAGCGGACTGCTTTACCCGCATCGCTGAGCATCAGGATGTCCTGCTGGCCGTCAGTAATAGCGACACCGACCAGCCAGTCATTTTCGTCCAGCTCACAGGCAATCAGGCCCGATGAGCGTGGCCGACTGAATTGATCCAGCGTGGTTTTCTTAACCGTACCCCGGGCCGTTGCCATAAAGACGTACAGGTCATCACGGTATTCTTCCACCGGCAGAATTGCAGTGATGCGCTCGCCTTCAGAAGACAGATTGAGCACATTCACAATAGGACGACCGCGAGAGTTGCGGCTAGCCTGAGGGATATCGTAGACCGTCAACCAATACACTTTACCGGCATCGGTAAAGCAGAGAACGGTATCATGACTGTTAACAACCAAAAGATGCTCGATGAAGTCTTCATCCTTCATCGACGTCGCCGACTTACCTTTACCGCCGCGCTTCTGTGCCTGATAAGCATCCATCGGCTGAGTCTTCGCATAGCCGGTGTGGGATAGCGTGAGAACCAGAGTTTCCTCCGGAATGAGATCGGCCATAGTGAGGTCACGCTTCTGCGCAATAATCTCTGTACGACGTTCATCACCATATTCTTCACGAATCAACTCAAGTTCTTCGCGAATCACTTCCATCAGGCGCTCAGCACTGCCCAGGATCTCGAGATATTCTGCAATTTCTTCAAGCTTCTGCTGATATTCAGCAATAAGCTTTTCATGTTCGAGGCCGGTCAACTTCTGCAGGCGCAGATCAAGAATCGCCTGAGCCTGAACCGGTGACAGATGGTATTTACCATCACGGAAACCGTACTCCTCTGGCAGGTCATCCGGACGACAGGCATCTTCACCTGCCCGTTCCAGCATATCCAGTACATCGCCTGGTGCCCATGCCGCCGCAATCAGGCTCTCTTTCGCTTCCGCCGCGGTAGGCGACTTTTTAATCAGCTCAATCACTGGATCAATATTCGCCAGCGCCAGAGCAAGACCTTCGAGAATATGACCACGTTCACGCGCCTTGCGCAGATCATAAATTGTGCGTCGGGTTACAACTTCACGACGGTGCTTAACAAACGCATCAAGCAACTGCTTCAGGTTCAGAGTCTTAGGCTGCCCATCGACGAGAGCGACGGTGTTAATACCGAACACACCCTGCAACTGAGTCTGAGCGAACAGGTTATTCAGTACGACTTCTGGCATTTCACCGCGACGCAGTTCAACGACGATACGCATACCATCTTTATCCGACTCGTCGCGCAGTTCGGTAATGCCTTCGATTTTCTTGTCTTTAACCAGCTCGGCGATCTTCTCGATCAGGCGGGCTTTGTTGACCATGTATGGGATTTCGGTGAAGACGATGGACACTTTGCCGTTTTTCTCGTCTTCTTCGAACTGATGACGTGCACGCAGATAAATGCGGCCACGGCCAGTGCGATACGCCTCAACAATCCCGTCACGACCATTAATAAATGCGGCTGTTGGGAAGTCCGGGCCTGGAATATATTCCATCAGATCATCGACAGTCAGATTCGGATCATCGATCAAGGCCAGACAGCCATTCAGAACTTCTGTCAGGTTATGAGGTGGGATATTCGTCGCCATACCAACAGCGATACCAGACGAGCCATTCACCAGCAGGTTAGGGATGCGGGTGGGAAGCACTTCTGGGATCTGTTCAGTACCGTCGTAGTTAGGCACCCAGTCAACGGTTTCTTTATCAATATCAGCCAGCATCTCATGGCTGATCTTCTCCATCCGGATTTCCGTGTAACGCATCGCCGCAGCAGAGTCACCATCCACCGAACCGAAGTTACCCTGACCATCGACCAGGGTGTAGCGCATAGAGAAGTCCTGAGCCATCCGAACAATGGTGTCATACACCGCAGAGTCACCGTGCGGGTGGTATTTACCGATCACATCACCAACAACACGCGCAGACTTTTTGTAAGGCTTATTCCAGTCATTGCCGAGAATGTTCATAGCGTGCAACACGCGGCGGTGTACAGGCTTAAGACCATCCCTGACATCAGGCAGAGCCCGCCCGACAATTACGCTCATCGCATAATCCAGGTACGACTGCTGCAGCTCGTCTTCAATATTAATTGGCAGAACTTCTTTGGCTAAGTCACTCATATAAACTCGGGCCTGTACTCTCTCCCGCCGGCGGCGGATTTCCTTTGAATGGAGTTGCCGCTCACAGAGCGACAAACAAGGGCTGCGATCATACCACAAATCGTGCTGATACCTAATGAGAGCTCCTGAATGGCTCTCTGAGGCGTTTTCGTCTCTGAACGGACGTTCCCTACTGTTCAATTAACAGTCAGCCTTGCGGAACAGTTCGCACCCTGCCCTCTGCATTCGCTATAATCGCGAGCAAAGCGAATGAGGAAGCACCATGCAGGCTGATCTGCGTATTGATGCTCGCTGGGTACTGCCCCTTGGCGAGAGCAGCGAAGTATTGGAAAACCACTCGGTATACGTGACCAACGGCCGGATTGTCGGACTGAAGCCCCAAACTGAGCAAGGCCCCGAAGCAAAAGAGCATATAAATCTGGAAGACCATGTTCTGCTGCCCGGCTATATCAACGCGCACGGACATGCTGCCATGTCTCTTTTCCGCGGCCTGGCCGACGACCTGCCCCTGATGACCTGGCTACAGGATCATATCTGGCCTGCAGAGGCGCAGTGGGTCAGTGGTGACTTTGTGTATCAGGGCACTCAGCTTGCCATCACGGAGATGCTGCGTTGCGGCACCACGACCTTTGCCGATATGTACTTCTATTCAGGCGACAGCATCGAGGCAGCGCTTGATGCGGGCATGAGGACCGTCAGCTTTACGCCAGTGCTGGACTTCCCAACGAACTTTGCCCAGAACGCAGACGAGTACATTCGCAAAACTCTGGACGTTCACAGCAAATACCGCCACCAGCCTCTGGCTCATGTAGGCATTGGTCCACACGCTCCCTACACAGTGTCAGACGAACCACTGAAAGAGATAACAACCACTGCCAGCCAGCTTCAGATGCCTGTGCAGATTCACCTTCACGAAACCGCATTCGAAGTGAGCCAAAGTCTTGAAGAGCGCGGAATGCGTCCTACCCAGAGACTGGCAGAACTGGGATTTCTCAACGAAAGTGTCAGCTGTGTTCACATGACTCAGATAAACGACATCGATATCGATATCCTCAAACAGACCGGTGCGAGTGTTGTTCACTGCCCGGAATCCAACTTAAAGCTAGCCAGCGGTTTTTGTCCGGTAGCCTCACTCCTGAGCGAAGGCGTTAATTTGGGTTTAGGCACAGACGGCGCGGCCAGCAACAACGACCTGAACATTCAGGGGGAAATGAAGTCGGCTGCCATGCTGGCCAAGGCCGTCGCTAACGATGCGGCCGCCGTCCCGGCTATGGCCGCACTGAGAATGGCAACCTCTGGCAGCGCCAAAGCGCTGGGTATTGATGAACTAACCGGTTCAATAGAGGCTGGAAAGTATGCAGACCTGCAGGCAGTGCGCATGAGCGAACTGACCCAGAGCCCGCTCTACGATCCGGCATCACAGCTTGTATACACAGACAGCAGTCGCTACACAGAATACGTCTGGGTAGCCGGCAAAGCACTATTGAGCCGGGGTGAACTGACATCCATCGACGCCAGTCAGATTCTCGAAAAAACACGCCAATGGCAAAGCAAGATTCAACCCTGAGACATGCCACCGAAGGGCATATCAGAACCGGGTCTTAACGCGTAACAGAACAGCGGACATATTATGACTGAACTAAAAAAACTGAATGTAGATCGTGCAGAAGTTGCTAAGTTTGAAGCCCTCGCCTCCCGTTGGTGGGATCGTGAAAGTGAATTCAAACCACTGCACGACATCAACCCGCTGCGCACCAACTACATTGACCGTCACGCGTCTCTCGCAGGTAAAAAGGTACTGGATGTCGGCTGTGGCGGCGGCATCCTCAGTGAAGCCATGGCGCAACGCGGCGCAGACGTAACCGGAATAGATATGGGTGAAGCGCCTCTGAATATCGCTAAGCTGCATGCGCTTGAGAGTGGAGTCAGTGTGAAGTATCAACAAATACCCGTTGAGCAACTCGCCGAAGAAATGCCCGCCTCGTTCGACATAGTTACCTGCCTTGAAATGCTTGAGCACGTGCCTGATCCAGCATCGATTATTCAGGCCTGCTACAAACTGGTAAAACCAGGAGGCATGGTGTTCTTCTCGACTATTAATCGAAATCCGAAAGCCTACGCAATGGCCATTATTGGCGCTGAGTACATCATGCGCATGCTTCCTGCTGGAACGCACGATTACGATAAATTCATCAAACCCAGCGAACTGACGCGTTGGTGCCGTGCGGCAGATCTCTCGGTGCTTGATATGACAGGCATGATCTATAACCCGCTGACGCAGGAATACAGCCTCAAGGATCAGGACGTGGACGTGAACTATCTCGTTGCGACCCGCCGGGAAGACGCATGACACTCGAAGCTGTTCTGTTTGATCTTGACGGTACCCTCGTCGATACGGCCTTAGATTTCTTCAGTGTCGTGAACTCTCTACGTGAGGAAGAAGGCCTGCCCGCGCTCGCTGATTCCAAGATCCGCGAGCAGGTAAGCAATGGTGGAGTTGCACTGGCCTGCCTTACCTGGGAGATAGACCGGAGCCACCCGGATATTCAGAACTACCGTCAACGCTTGCTGGATCGCTACGAGAACACCGTAGGCGACAAAGCACAGCTGTTTAAAGGCTTCTCTGAGCTACTCAATAAACTGGAACAAGGTTCTGTTCCTTGGGGTATCGTCACGAATAAACCACGGCTCTACACCGACCTGCTTCTGGAGAGGATGCCACTGGCCTGTAAGTTCGTCGTGTGCCCTGAAGATGTTCATAGAACCAAGCCAGCCCCGGACAGCTTGTTGCTGTGTGCATCTATGATGGAGGTTCAGCCATCTTCCTGCTGGTATGTTGGCGATCATATCCGCGATATCGAAGCCGCCAGAGCAGCGGGCATGACCAGCATCGCCGCTCTATTTGGCTATATAGAAGAATCAGAAGATCCTCAAGCATGGCAAGCCGACCATTACGTCAACGACCCATATGAAATTACGGCCCTTCTGAGCGGCAAAGCCTGACCGGCAGTTGCCACTCTTGCCGCCCAGAACCCTTACGAGTTATCAAAGAATCAAACGGAAATCAGAAAATGACCGCAGATAAAGAGCAAACATTGAAGAATCGCGTCATATTAGTGACAGGCGGTGGTTACGGTATCGGACGCGAAGCCGCCCTGACATACGCCAGAGCTGGCGCGACGGTTCTGTTGCTCGGTCGTACGGAAGAGGCTCTGAATGACACCTACGACCTGATAGAGGCCGAAGGCCTGCCTCAGGCTGCCGTACTGCCCTTCGACCTTGCATCAGAGGACGAGAGCCTCTTTATCGAGCTGGCTCAGCTTATTGGCTCGCACTTCGGGCATCTCGACGGCGCGTTACTCAATGCATCTGTTCTCGGGCAACGCACCATGCTCGACAATTATCATTGGGACACCTGGCAGAAAGTAATGAACATCAACGTCAACGGCCAGTTCCTGTTGACTAAGCACCTGATTCCTCTTCTCCGGGAAGCCCCCGCAGACGCGTCGCTGATCTACACCACCAGCAGCGTAGGGCGTGAAGGCAGAGCCTATTGGGGTGCGTATTCCGTCTCCAAGTTTGCAACAGAAGGCCTGATGCAGGTCGCTGCACAAGAGCTTGAGAATACCAGTAATATTCGCGTCAACTGCATCAATCCGGGCGCCACGCGCACCGGCATGCGGGCGGCAGCGTATCCTGCTGAGAACCCTGCGACGGTCAAACCAGCCTCAGAAATCATGGATCTCTACCTGCACCTGATGAGCCCAGCTTCAATAGGAACGCACGGACAGAGCCTGGATGCTCAGCCAAAATAAATGACATCATTCCGGGCGGCAGACTTAGTCATCAATTTGGCTCAGCTTTGCCGCTTTTTTCGTCAATGAACTGGCGTTAAATTTCATCCTGCTCCCAAAAACCTCATAACCTATTGTTTTAAAACAACTTTTAAGATTTTAAAACTATGGCACAGAAATCGCTTATTCCCTCACATTGATATCACCAATGTATGAGGTAGCTCATGGTCAGCCCAATGAATGGCAGAGCGGAACTGCGAGACGACAAGGTCATTACACCTTTCGGGGATCTGGCACCCCGGCCGGATATCCGCCCTGAGGTGCTGTTACGCCTGTCTGGTAAGTTGCAGACCACGCTCGAATTAGGTCAGTTACTCGAGATCTTTCTCGAAGAAATTCAGCAAGCGGTTCTGGTCGACGGCCTGACGTTTCATCATGAGCCCACCAATACGACATTAGCGGTTGGGCGCAACAGCCTGCACACCGCCAACTACCGACTTCAGACACAACAGGATTACATGGGTGATATGACGTTCCATCGCTCTACTCGCTTCCGAGAACATGAACTCGCTAATATCGAAGGCTTAATGACTACACTGGTCTATCCATTGCGCAATGCGCTTCGATACCACGAAGCATTGGCTGCCGCCTTCCGGGACCCTCTCACTGGTGCAGGCAACCGGGTAGCGCTCGATAAAACATTGAGTCGCGAAGTCGAACTGTCCAAACGTCACGACCAACCTCTCTCAGTGCTGATGCTCGACCTTGATCACTTCAAGCAAGTGAACGACGAGTTTGGCCACAGCATGGGTGATAAAGTACTGAAAGAAGCCGTTAAAGCCATGACCGGCTGCATTCGCCAGACCGACATGTGTTTTCGCTATGGCGGTGAAGAGTTTCTGATCATGCTCAGCAATGCAGATCAATCAGGCGCTTTACGCATTGCCGAGCGCGTTCGCATGGGCATTGGCCAGCTGTCCTTTGCAGGTAAAAAGGACAAGTTGCAAGTCACCGCCAGTATTGGTTGTGCAACACTGCAGCCAAGCGATGATACAGAAGAGCTCGTATCGCGTGCCGATACAGCGCTGTATGTTGCCAAGAACAGCGGTCGTAACCGGGTTATCAGTGATCTTGATATCGAGTACACCCAACAGGGCGATGTCAGTGAGGAGCCAGGCCAGGAGGCTAATGGGCACTGAATAAGCCGATTAAAAAAGCCGTGCATTGCACGGCTTTTTTCTGGCTGGCGCAGACCTGAGGTACGATTAGCGCTTCCTGCGACTCGCAGTCTGGCGAACTTTCTGACGACGCATCTGGCGCAGATACTGCTCTTTCTCTTTACCAACAAACTTCTTCACTGTACGACGACGCAGATCCACCAGATCATACAGATCGTTCACTTCTTTTTGCCCAAGCTCGACCCAAGTACCGACCGGGACATTCGCTGGCATAAAGATACAACCATAACGAACACGCTTCAGGCGGCTGACCGTAATTTCCTGGCTTTCCCAGAGTCGACGCACTTCCCGGTTACGGCCTTCCATAAGAACAACGTGATACCACTTATTCTGACCTTCGCCATCAAAATAACGAACGTCGGTAAAGCTGGCCATGCCGTCTTCGAGCAACACGCCCTCTTTCAGGCGATTGATCATATCCTGATCAACGTCACCACGTACTCGTACGGCGTATTCGCGGTCGACACCACTCGAAGGGTGCATCAGCTTATTCGCAAGCTCTCCGTCGGTAGTAAAAAGCAACAGACCGCTGGTATTGATGTCCAGGCGGCCGACATTGATCCAGCGCTCATTCTTTGTTTTCGGCAGATGATCAAAAACGGTCGGTCGACCTTCAGGGTCATCACGGGTACAGACTTCACCAACGGGTTTGTTGTAGGCGATCACACGGGTATTAACCCCTGCTTCTTCAACAGATACCGCACGGCCATCAACGCGGATATCATCGTTGCGCCCCGCTCGGTCTCCGAGCTTGGCCCGCTCACCATTCACCGTTACACGACCGTCTGCTATCCAGCGTTCAGCTTCACGACGGGAGGCGACACCTGTCAGCGACAGTAATTTCTGAATACGCTCATTCATTGTCAGATTCTTTTTCCTGAGCAGTGACATCATCATGTTCGTCACTGCGTTGTGTTTCGTCATTCTCTTCCGTGGTCTCCTCCGCGGAAGAATGCTGTTCTTCGAGTCGCTGCAAGATCTGCCCGAGATCGCGGACCTTGCGCGGCTCTCCTTTACCGGGTTTGCCTTCTACCGGTTCGAATACGTTATCTTCTACTTTATCGACCAGTGCCGAGGCCGCCGCCAGGTCATCCTCAGTCTGACTGAGTACTTCGGCGCCGCGTTCTTCTCGTTCTTCATCACTGGTAAAGTCATACCGGTCAGGCGTTGGCCGGCGTGCTTCGGCATCATCGCCCAGCTCAAGCCGGCGACTGGTGTCTTCCAGTTCGCGAATCTCCATTAAAGATGGCAGATCCTCCAGCGACTGAAGGCCAAAATAGTCTAAAAACTCTTTCGTAGTCGCATACATGGCCGGGCGGCCCGGCACATCACGATGCCCGACAACACGAACCCAGTCCCGCTCCAGCAGTGTGCGGATCGTAGAACTGCTGACCACGACACCACGGACATCTTCAATGTCCCCACGAGTAACCGGCTGACGGTACGCGATCAGGGCCAGTGTCTCAAGCAAAGCCCGAGAATAACGCTGAGGTTTCTCTTCCCAGAGACGGGCAACAAACGGTGCTGTCTCTGTACGGACCTGCAAACGGAAGCCAGAAGCCACCTCTGACACCTCAATTCCACGTCCGAGAAGGTCTTTGCGCAGTTCAACTATCGCATCAAGAAGCTCAGACGACGTCGGCTCCATACCTTCCGCAAACAGGGTTTTCATCCGCTCAACAGACAATGGCGCGCCTGCGGCCATCATGGCGGCTTCCAGTATATTCTTAAGCGGTGGCGTGCTCATCCGTACCCCTCAACTTTACATGTATCACGCCGAGCACTTCATGCTGCACAAGGTCGAGTAAGCGCTCTTTGATCAGCTCCAGTATCGCCAGAAAACTGACCACAACGCCCAGCTTACCCTCCTCCGGCGCAAACAGCTGACTGAAAGGAACAAAATGTCCGCCTTTCAGTTTTTCGAGAATATCAGCCATTCGCTCGCGGGTTGAGAGTTGTTCGCGCTCAATCTCATGATGTTCAAAGCGCTCTGCCCGACGCATAACCGCTGCCATAGCCAGCATGATTTCGCGCATATCGACCTCTGGGTGAATACGCTCCTGAATTCTGTCCGGAGCATCAACATCAGCGACAAAGATATCGCGCTCAAGCCGGGGCAGCTCATCAATCTGCTCCGCTGCAGTACGGAAACGCTCATATTCCTGTAGGCGGCGAATCAGTTCAGCTCTCGGGTCTTCTTCCTCGCCATCCTCTCCCTCGACTTTTTGCCTCGGCAGTAACATCCGGCTCTTAATTTCGGCCAACATGGCCGCCATTACCATGTATTCGGCGGCAAGTTCGAGCTGGAGGGCCTGCATCATACTGATGTATTGCATGTACTGCTCAACAATATCCGCGACATGCACTTCAAGGATATCGAGATTCTGTTTACGGATCAGATAGAGCAGCAGGTCGAGCGGCCCTTCAAACTGTTCGAGGATAATTTCCAGAGCGTCTGGCGGAATATACAGATCGAGTGGCAGTTGCGTCATTGGCTGCCCCTGCACGAGTGCAAACGGCATTTCGCTCTGACGGGCTTTACTGGTTTTCTCTGATCTGTTTTCTTCCATAGTGATCTCAGCGATAGGCTAAGCCCATCGCATCACGTACTTCTTCTAACGTTGCCCGGGCAGCATCCCGAGCACGCTCTGTACCTTCAGCGATGATGCTGTGCACCAGGTCAATGTTCTCTTCGAAGTCCCGGCCCCGTTGTCTGATCGGTGCTTGTTGAGCAATGATCTTGTCAGCAACGCATTGTTTACATTCAATACAGCCCCAGCCAGCACTGCTGCACTTATCGTGCACTTCGATGAGTTCAGCCCCTTCGGTGTAAACCTTATGGAACTGCCATACAGCACAGGCCTCTGGCGTACCAGGGTCTGCGAGCCGCACCCGGTTAGGGTCTGTCGGCATATTACGGAGTGCCTTCTCAACCGTTTCCGGCTCCGCTCTCAGCGGAATAATATTATCGTGGGTGTTGGACATCTTACGTCCGTCCAGCCCCGGCATTTTCGCCGCCTGTTCTGCCAGCACATGCTGAGGTTCCGGAAGGATGGCGACACTGTCTCCTTCAAGATACCCGAGCAGTCGCTCTTTATCTGACAGCGTCAGCTTATTCTGCTCACGAATCAACGCCTGAGCCGTTGCCAAAGCGTCTGTATCGCCGTGGCGTGTGTGTGCAAGACGCAGCTCGGTATAAAGCTTTCCGGTCTTCTTGCCCAGTTTCCTGATTGCCGCCTCTGCATTGGCAGCAAAATCTTCTTCTGAGCCGTAAAGATGATTAAACCGACGGGCGATTTCGCGGGCCAGTTCGACATGAGGCGTCTGGTCCGCACCCACCGGCACCAGTCCAGCACGATACGCAAGCACATCGGCACTTTGCAGTAATGGATAACCCAGAACGCCGTAACTGGCCTTATCCTGCTCCCGGTTAGATTCAATGAACTCTTTATAGGCTGGCGCCCTTTCTAGCCAGGCGAGAGGCGTGATCATAGACAGAAGAAGGTGCAACTCCGCCTGCTCTGGCACACGACTCTGAATAAACATATGGCTAGCACCAGGATTCACGCCGGCGGCTAACCAATCAACCACCATTTCCCAGGTGCTTGAAGCGATGTCTTCCGGGGAGGCGTAACCGGTAGTAAGGGCGTGCCAGTCGGCAACAAAGAAAAAGCAATCGTACTCGTGTTGCAACTTAACCCAGTTTTTCAGAACACCATGATAGTGCCCCAGGTGTACCGGGCCAGTCGGGCGCATTCCGGAAACCACCCGCCTCTGCGGATCCACTGTACTCAAGCCTGCTTCCTCTCTTTGCTTCGTATGTATTCGTTTTTACGCTGACTCGGCAGCGATGTCACGCTCTGGTAACCACCGCTACCGCTCAAAATTACTTGAGACCGGAAATGCCGATGGCTTCACGTACCTGCGCCAGCATAGGCTTGCTGACGGCACGCGCTTTCTCAGCTCCCTTTTGAAGCTCAGCCTCAATGTCGGCTGGACGCGCAAGAAGGTCTTCATAGCGCTCGCGGGCCTCGGCGATTTCTTCATTGATCAGAGCAAAGAGTTTCTTCTTGGCATCGCCCCAACCAATACCTTCTTCGAAAGCACGACGCATTTCAGCGGTCTGCTCCTGCGTCGCAAACGCTTTCCAGATCTGGAACACGGCTGATGTATCCGGATCTTTTGGCTCACCCGGCTCAAGCAAGTTGGTTTTAATCTTATTGATATGCTTCTGCAGCTTCTTCTCTGGCAGAAAAAGAGGAATGGTATTGCCGTAACTTTTACTCATCTTACGACCATCCAACCCCTGCAGAATGGCACTGTCTTCGTCTACCTGATAATCCGGCAAAGTGAGCAATGGCTCTTTCTTGCAGTAGATATGGTTGAAGCGCTGCGCCATATCACGGGCCATTTCAACGTGCTGAATCTGATCTTTACCGACAGGCACCTTGTTTGAACCGAACATCAGGATGTCCGCCGCCATCAGAACAGGGTAACTGAACAGCCCCATGGTAATGGCCTTATCCGCGTCCTCACCTTCTTCAACATTGGCATCAACAGCAGCTTTATAAGCGTGAGCACGGTTCATAAGCCCTTTCGCGCACACGCAGTTAAGCACCCAGGTCAGTTCCGGAATCTCTGGGATGTCAGACTGGCGATAGAATACGGCGTTATCTGTGTCGAGTCCGAGAGCCAGCCAGGTGGCGGCAATCTCTTTAGTCGACTGATGGACAGCTGCAGGGTCCTGGCACTTGATCAGCGCATGGAAATCAGCAAGGAAGTAGAAGGACTCATTATTGGTATCGCGGCTGGCTTCAATCGCCGGACGAATAGCACCGACATAATTACCCAGGTGGGGAGTCCCGGTGGTCGTGATACCGGTTAAAACACGCTGTTTGCTCATTGGAAGAACCCGTTACATCCGTTCAATCGTAAAGGGCGCAATGATAGCGGTTTTAACCGGTGAGTCACAGGGCCGGTAACCTGCGGGTTACTTACTTAATTTACTCGGCAAAGGCGCTGGCATCGCCCACGCCCTGACGTGCGATCTCAGGAACGTCTCCGGTCATATCGACGACGGTCGTCGCTTCAAAACCGCAGAAACCACCATCAATGACCACATCCAGCTGATGCTCCAGCGTGGCGCGGATGTCATACGGGTCAGAAAGAGGTAGTTCATCTCCGGGCATGATCAGCGAACTCGTCATCAGAGGTTCGCCGATTTCTTCAAGCAGCGCCATCGCGATCGCGTTATCAGGAACACGGATACCAATCGTCCGCTTTTTAGGATGCATCAACAGGCGAGGCACATCACGGGTTGCTGGAAGGATAAAGGTAAATGCCCCTGGCGTGTGCGATTTGAGCAGCCGGTATTCGGTATTATCAACCTTTGCGAAGGTCGACAATTCAGAGAGATCACGACACAACAGAGTGAAGTTATGCTTAGATCCTAACTGGCGTAGCCGCGTAACACGCTCCGTCGCGGCTTTATCGCCCAGGCGACAGGCCAGCGCATAAGCGCAGTCTGTCGGAATAACTGCCAGCCCGCCCTCACGGATTATGTCCGCCGCCTGCTTAACAAGACGTGCCTGAGGGTTTTCTGGGTGGATCTGAAAAAACTGGCTCAAAATAAATCCTTCAATAGTTCAATTAGATGGCTCTTTGCTTATTGCCACAAAGACCATACTGGCGTGACATCTTTAGGGAACGCTGGCATAACGCCCAGATCAAGCCCAAAACGGTTCGGCCCATGGAAATCACTACCACATGAGCCCATCAGGCCCATATCTTTTGCCAGGGTCGTCATCTGACCGCGTTGATTGTTGTCCATCTGTCCATAAGCGACTTCGACGGCGGAGCCCCCTGCCTCAATAAAATCAGACATGCAGGCACGGAGCTTAGTTCGCGTCATCTTATACAGATGCGCGTGCGCCATAACAGCCACGCCGCCAGCATCAACGATCCATCGCACCACCTGCTCAAGTTCAGGCCAGCTGGTTTTCACATCACCGACTTTGCCCGAACCCAGGTATTTAGTGAAAGCCGCCTGCATCGAAGGCACCCAACCCTGATCGACCAGGTAGCGGGCAAAATGGGGACGTCCCACAATATCACTGCCTGCATACTCCCGCACTGAGTCCATACAGATATCCTGCTTCAGCTTTTTGCCGACTCGCTGGGCAATTAACTCACAACGCTCATTGCGCGCATTCAACTGAAACGCCTCGGCTTCCTTCATTGCCGCAGAGTCTACATCCATGTTCAGGCCCACGATATGTATCGTCGCACCGCCCCACACGCAGGACAGCTCGATCCCCGGTATCAGACGCAGATTCTTTTTTTCGGCCATATCACGTCCCTGACGGAACCCTTCGAGAGTGTCATGGTCTGTGATGGCCAACGTTTGAATGCCACGTTCTGACGCCCGCTCCACCAGCTCGGCTGGGCTCAGGCTGCCATCGGAAGCAGTAGTATGGCAGTGAAGGTCTATCACGGAGTTCACGATTGGACGCTCTGGGTGGCTTACGACATAATGCCGACCATTGTAAATGCACAGCCGCCACATAGCGAATAAGCGATTTTGAGCCATATTTTCTCTTGTGAGCGAGAAAACCTGTCCATACCTTCCGAACAACAGAATAAGTGATACAACGAGGAAACCGTAATATGTGGTACGCCATTATCAGTCAGGACATCGAAAACAGCTTGCCACTGCGGAAAGAAGCCCGCCCCGCCCACCTTGAACGACTTGAAGCGCTGAAAAACGAAGGTCGGCTCCTGATTGCGGGTCCACACCCTGCCATTGATAGTGAAGACCCAGGTGAAGCAGGCTTCACCGGCAGCCTGGTCGTCGCTGAGTTTGAATCACTTGAAGCAGCACAGGCATGGGCAGATGCCGACCCATACGTTGCAGCGGGCGTGTACGCAAACGTCGTCGTCAAACCGTTCAAAAAAGTATTACCTTAAACAGTACCCACTGAAGCCAAGAAGACCAACAAGATCAGTGACGGAGGACTCAATGAAGTACATGATCAGCCTGCTACTCGGACTCATGCTTGCCAGCCAGGCAGCACAAGCTGTCGAAAAGCGTTATGTAACCGACAAACTGTATATCCAGCTACGCTCTGGCCCATCTAATGAGTATCGGATTCTGAAAGTCGTTCAGAGTGGCGAGCACCTTATCTACCTTGGCGAAGAAGGTGACTTCACACACGTGAAAACAACGAAAGGCGTGGAAGGTTACGTACGTACTCAATACCTGGTTAACGAACCCGTAGCCAAAGAAAATCTGATTCTGGCAAATCGTGAACTCGATAATATCAAAGCTGAACTCACAACCGCCCGGAACCAGGTAGAAGAACTTACGCAAGAACTCGAAACGGCCAAGTCTGAACGCGCAGATGCCAGTCGCTCCAGCACTGAGTTAGAGCGCGAACTCGAACGCATCCGTACTATTTCAGAGAATGCCGTCGCGCTTGACGAAAAAGCACGAAAGCTGACCCGAAAAACACAGGAGCTGGAACTTCAGGTGAGTACACTGTCAGCGGAAAATCAGGAACTTCGTGGCGACAGAAGTCTCTCTTATCTGATCTACGGCGGTGGTCTGGTTGTCGTAGGTATTATCGGTGGCCTTATTCTACCGGGTCTCCGCGGTCGTCGTAGTAACAGCGGCTGGGCATAAAACAGATACATTTAATAAATAAGGAAAATTTCATGCGTAAGTTTTTAATGCTGGCACTCCTGGCAATTCCTGTCTTCAGCGCGAGTGCGGAAGAGACCGTCTACGTCGGTCTGAACACCAGCGAAGGTTATATTGAGCTGGCACTCGATAAAGAGAAAGCACCAATTTCTGTTGAAAACTTCGTTACCTATGTTGAAGAAGGTCATTACGATGGCACCATCTTCCACCGTGTAATTAAAAATTTCATGATCCAGGGTGGTGGTTTCGATGCCTCAATGAACCGTAAACCAACCCGTGCGGCGATAAAAAACGAAGCTAAAAATGGTCTTAAAAATAAGCGCGGTTCGGTTGCAATGGCTCGTACTGCAAGCGTAGACAGTGCCACCAGCCAGTTCTTCATTAACGTAAAAGACAATACCTTCCTGGACCATGGCGTACGTGATTACGGCTATGCAGTATTCGGCGAAGTTGTTAAAGGTATGGATGTGGTCAATAAGATTGCGGAAACACGCGTCGGCCGCCGCGATCAGCCAGCAGAAGATATTATTATCAACAGCGCTGTCGTCGTTGCAAAAGAGAGCGAAGAAGCCCCCGCCCCTCTGATTGAAAACTGAAGCCCTAAGCGGATGATCGACACACAGTCGTCAGCCGCGTGTCTGTCAAAGTAACACTGCCAGAAGAACCGGCAGGAATGCGAACGACAGAAAGGTCGACACGACCACTAACCCGGCCACTGCGCCGGGTTCTTTGTTATAGCGGACGGCAAAAAGGTAATTGAATACCGCCACAGGCATCGAACTCTGGATGAGCACCACGCCCCGAGCGACGCCCTCGAGCTCCATAAACCAGCACACAACCAACCCGGCTGCGAGACCGCCGAGTATCCGTATCAGGCTGTATAAAAATGCCTTCCCCCACCCGCTCACCTGCAGGCCATAGAGCGATACACCAAGGGTAATCAACATAAGGGGAATGGTCATACCGCCGATCAGGGCCACCGCGTTATTCAGAAATTCAGGCAAACGCGCGCCGCTGATAACAAGAATCACAGAAAGCAGAATTGCATACATAATAGGCATGCGCGCAACACTACTTAGTCCTCCGGCGTCTTTTCCTCCTGCAAGCAGAATACCTACGGGGAAATGCGCGACAGACAACATCATAAAAAACGCCAGTGCCAGAGCCAGCCCCTGCTCGCCAAATGCCAGCATACAAACAGGAAGCCCCATATTTCCAACGTTAGGAAAAAGAAATGACGGCAAATACGTACGGACACTGTCCCCCAACATACGCGGGACTATGATGCCCGGGAGTGTCATCAAGACCGTTACCAGTACGCATGCCAGAGCTGTCTGACCGAAGACCTGAGGGTCAATATCGACTTGGCCCAATACCGATAACATCAGGCAAGGCGCGCCTATATTCAGCACCAGACGGGAAACAAAATCACTGTCGTAGCCAGTGCGGGTATGTGCCCATATTGCGCCCAGCAAAGCACAGAGCACGACAGGAAAGAGTACGGTTGCTATTTCAATCATCATGACCGGGAGTATACCGCTCCTTCGTCAGCTTTATTACAATACGCACCGAGAAACCGGACGGGTGAGAAATTTGAGCATCAAAGAAACAACCACGGGTGATACCGATACGGTCCTGAGGCATCCAGACCTCACCTGGAACGAGCAAGGGCTCCCCGTGGCTGATGACTTCGACGACCCATACTTTTCAGTTGAGAACGGCTTAGAGGAAACCCGCTACGTTTTTCTGAAACAGAATGGCCTCCCGCAGCGCTGGCAGTCGCACCAGGCGCCCTTCCGCATTATTGAGACCGGCTTTGGCACTGGGCTCAATTTTCTTGCTACCTGGCAGGCATTCCTATCCACTCGTGGCAAGAATAACTGGCTGCACTTTACCAGCATCGAAAAATTCCCGTTAAGCCGTGAACAACTGCAGAAAGCACTGGCCCTATGGCCGGAGCTTAGTGAATTATCAGAAAAGCTTATTGAAGCTTACCCTCCGGCATTAAAAGGATTCCATACTCTCAAATGGCCGGATGAGCGAGTTTCCTTGACGCTGATTTTTGATGATGTTCATGCTGCCCTCCCCCAACTGAATGGCCCGGTTGACGCCTGGTTTCTTGATGGCTTTGCCCCAGCGAAAAACCCTGCGATGTGGTCTGACGCACTGTTTTCTGAGATTCGACGTATTAGCAGAAACCCTCGCTCAAATCGAGTACCAACGGTGGCGACCTTTACCGCAGCAGGCGTGGTCAGGCGGGGTTTAAAAGGCGCCGGTTTTAACATCGCGAAAGTACCGGGTTTCGGCCGCAAGCGAGAAATGCTCGCAGGCAGGTATGCGGCAACCACAGGCCCAGAGCAAAGTCGGTTGCATAACCATTTACCATGGCAGCTGTTTCCAACACCACTTAAAGACGCCAGCAAAGTCGTCGTTGCAGGTGCTGGTCTCGCTGGCTGCACCACAGCGCGAGCACTGGCAGAGCGTGGTTTCCGGGTCACGCTGTGCGACCCTGAAGGTATCGCCAATGGGGCCTCAGGGAATCCACAAGGCGGACTTTACATAAAGCTGGCCGCAGACGATCAGGCAACCCATTCTGATTTTTATCGCCAGGCCTACCTGCTCGCTCTCAAAGAAGTGGAGCGTATGCTGGGAGCTCCAGCAGAGAACAATAAAACCTGGGATGCCTGTGGCGTACTCCAACTCGCCTACAGCGCTAAAGAAGAAGTGCGTCAGCAACGCTTCATAGAGCGGCATAAACCACCCGCTGAATTCGTAGCGTCTGATAGCGAAAAGAAAGGGCTGATCTTCCCAGCGGCCGGCTGGGTGTCTCCGGCTGATTTTTGCAAGGCCCTCGTAAATCATACCAATATTCAGTTTATCGCCACGACAATAACGAATATCACTGGCAAGCAGAATGCACTGACCATCACTACAGACTCTGGTGATCTTGATGCCTCTGCTATCGTAATAGCAACAGCCCACCAAGCGAATGAACTTGCTGGTGAGCATAGCTACCTGCCAACCAAAAAAATTCGTGGGCAGCTTACTTATCTTAATGCTGATGCATTACCAACGGCAGATACCGTACTCTGCGCGCGCAGCTACATGGCACCGCCACTCAACGGGCGCCTCGTACTCGGTGCTACCTATAACTTAAAAGATGAAGAAGCAGAGCTTCGGGACTCGGATCATCAAACCAACCTGAGCCATCTCTGTGATTTTGGTGCTGAATGGGAAACTGCTGCGAACTCCGCTGAAATTATTGGTGGCCGTGTGGGCTTTCGCTGTACAACACCGGACTACCTGCCGATGGCGGGACCACTGGTTGTTAAAGATGAATTCGTAAAGCGCTTTCGCCCGATGACCAAAAACGCGAAGCGCATCCCTCGTGAGCCTATGCCCTGGATGAGCGGAGTCTGGTTGAATATTGGCCACGGCTCGCGAGGACTGGCGTCCTCTTCTTTATGCGCAGAACTGATCGCCGAACAGATGGCTGGTGATGCCGTCAGTACCAGTCAAACCGTGATCGATGCTTTGGCACCAAACCGGTTTTTATTGCGGGATTTAATCCGCAATAAATTATAAAAGCCGATGGTCAAAGCCCCGGGGGTAACTGATCGAGAAGCGCCAGTTGGCAGGTTTCCCCAACCGGGTCAAACAGGATGACAACCTGTCCGCGGCGTATCTGCTCACGAACCTGTTCTTTTTTGTCGTCAAAAGAGTAGTTATAGTCGCCGTAATCGGTGCCTTCACGGCTGACAAACTCTTCGATAATACCGTCCAGGGCGTCGGCCGAAAGACGGTCGTAGGGAACGCGGATGACACCCTCTTCTGGCGCCTGTCCATCGCCAGAGTGAAAGTCAGATGGCAAAAGCACCCTCCCGCTCCCACTCACAACTCATACGCAATTCAGCATCTGAGGGCTGATGTCCATGCTCTGCTTGCCAATTGAATGTGTGCTTACCAGAGAGTTCGGTTTCCAGGTGAACCGTGGCGGAAACCCAGTGCATCGCTTTCAGCAGACTTTCGAACTGGCGCAACCAGCTTTCCCACTCATACTCTACAGCACGGTAAGAGGCAGCGAAGTGAATAATCTGCGTCTGATAGGCGCCACTGAAAATGTCATCTCCAGAGATTGAGAACATCTCGCGCTTAAGCAGAGAGAAGTCATCATCCAGACCGACAGGCAAGGACTGTATCGCACCCCAGTTGGTGCGGCGCTCGCGGCGGGCTGCGAGGTCTTCTGTGGAAGGAATGTGGCGTATCACGCCGTAAACGATCGATTCCTGATCAAACTGAGACACGAGCTTCTCTCAATGCTGACTAAGGCTTTGATCATACCCAAAAGTTGCTCCAACAGAAACTGCCAGAGCCCCCCTGAATGGAAACATTATAAAGACCACTCAACGGCCGACCACGTCCTGAATTCGCATACGCACATAGCTTCCGGGCGCATCTTCGATCGCTGCAAGTGGACCGTCCCCGGGCTCACGAGCCGGCACACGCTCCGCACCACCCTGCTCCTGAATCCAGGCCTCCCAGTCCGGCCACCATGAGCCACGATGGCTCTCGGCGCCCTGGAACCATTCATCACTGTCTTCAGGCAAGGAGTCGTTGGTCCAGTAGTTGTATTTGTCGGCGGCTGGAGGATTAATAACACCTGCAATATGACCTGAGCCACCCAGGACAAAACGTGGCTTTCCACCAAGCACTTTGGCGCCTTCGTAAGAGGCTTTCCACAGAGCAATATGATCCTGGGACGTCGACAGGAAATATGTTGGAATTTTAACCGCAGAAAGATCGATTTTTACGCCATCGACGTCCAATGCATTCTTCTCGCGCAGAAGATTATTCAGATACATGTTGCGCAGATAGTACGAATGCATCCGCGCAGGAAGATTCGTACTGTCCGTATTCCAGTACAGTAAATCAAATGCAGCCGGGCGCTCGCCCTTCAGATAATTATTCACAAAGAAAGACCAGAAAAGATCATTCTCGCGCAATGTATTAAAGCTGAAAGACATCTGACGGCCATCATAATAACCGAGCATGTCCATTTGTTTTTCCAGCCCAGCAATGGTCGTTTCGTTAATGAATACGCCAATTTCTCCCGGCATCGAAAAGTCGATCAGTGTCGCAAGAAAGGTGGCCGACTTAATACGTTCTTTGCGCTTTTTCTTCAGGTAAGACAGAGTCGCCGATAACAGAGTGCCGCCGAGGCAGTAACCGATCGCGTTAACATCTTTTTCACCAGTAATCTGCTCGATCACATTCAACGCCTCTACCGGGCCTTCCAGCAGGTAGTTATCAAAACCTTTATCACGTAATGACGGGCCGGGGTTAACCCACGAGATAACAAACACCGTATGCCCCTGACCTACCAGCCAGCGAAGCAGCGAGTTATTCTCACGCAGGTCCATGATGTAGTATTTGTTGATAAAAGGCGGAATGACCAGAAGTGGGCGCTTGAAAACTTCTTCCGTTGTTGGCGAATATTGAATCAGCTGCATCAGCTCATTCTGGTATACCACCTTTCCTGGCGTCGTTGCTACGTTCACACCCACCTGAAAGGCCGAAGTATCCGTCATAGCAACATTTAATGCGCCATTCGCACTGGCCTCCAGATCTTCAGTTAGTTGCTCGATACCGTGAGCGAGGTTCGCTCCTCCGGTTTCGAGCGTTTTATTGATCACATCAGGATTCAGGCCGGCAAAATTGGAGGGTGCCATCGCATTTGTATACTGACGGATCAGGTATTCAACTTTACGTCGTGCGTTATCGCTGAGGCCGTCTGTGTCGTCAATCATCTTTTTCAGGGTATTTCCCTGAATAAGGTAAAGCTGCTTCAGGTAATCAAAGAAAGGGTTCGCTTCCCATTCAGCATTCCTGAATCGTTTATCGCCTTTTTCGGGCTCAACAATTGGCTCTACCTCTTTGCCCATCAGGCGAAGTACGGTGTTCTGAAATAACGCCTGTTGTTTTTTAAGCAGATCCATCTGGTCATCGATAAGTTTATCCGGGTGTTCCATCATGGCTTCGCCCAGTTCTTTAAGGGCTTCTGAGAAATCGTTCAATACACAGGCTGCCGGGTCTTCTGCCGAGGTTGGCTGCTGTATGAATTTTTCCCAAACTTTGCCGGTATGCTCCGCCGCCTGTATAGCCATATCAAAATAATCGCTAACTGCAGCCGTCAGCTGCTCAGACACATCACTCATCGACGTTCAATCTCCATGTAATTAATAAACAACTCAGTTAGTAAGACGTCCAATCAAAAAAGGCCACCGCATGGGTGGCCTTATTCACTGCACCCGTCAGATTAAGCCGCTTTAGCTTTTGACGCCGCAGTTTTAGCAGTTGTCTTGGCAGTTTCAGCCGCAGTGTTGCGCATCTCTTCCATGATGCCTTCCATCTGGGTTTTGAACTCCATAGTCATGTCAGACAGTGTTTTAACGTCTTCCATGATTTTCTTGTTCATGCCAGATGCAACTTCAGCCTGAGAAGACGCGAACGTGCGCATTGATTCCAGGTCCTGTACATCAGCCGCAGATTTCATCTGGCTCAGTCCCATTTCAGCGTAGCTCTTAACCGCGTTGATCTGATACTCAGTCAGCTTCTCCATGTTTTCAACGAACAGACTGTTGAACTTCGACATAGGCGCGTACATCGTTTTTGCCTGTTCAGCGAATGCATTAAGAATATTCTCTTGCATGGTCTTGCTCCTTCAATGGTTGGTAAGAACAACTGTCACTTCCACATGCTGCAGAAGTAACATTACACTTGGGTGACAGCCGTACGATTAAAGTAGCAGTCACAGCAGTGATTGCACCCCTTTAACCGCACCGCAATGAGCAAAGCTTACATTGCCCGTCACTGTGTCCGGATTTATCCAATTCCGTCAGTCTTTAGACTGTCCCGCCATCATCATAGACATCAGATTCTGCTGAAAATTGGTCATTGCGCTCATGCCTTTTTCCATCATTGGCTGATAGATACTCATTGGATCGTATCCATCTTCTCCCGCCTTCATTTTTTCCATCATTTGTTCAAACACATCTGTCTGAAATTGCTGAACGTCGGGTAAACCAAGCAGACGACGGAATTCTTCTGGCGTCATATCGAATGTGACATTCACTTTCATTTCGTGTTCCTTTATTTGGTTATTGGCGGCTCTGTCGCTGCTCATCTGGGGACAAACTAAGCCAGGCTATGACCGCACCGGCCAAGGAGGCTGCCCCTGCAAGCACAAACACCAGCGTGCCACCCAGAGGCTCCCAGAGCAAGCCACTGACCCAGGCCCCCACCGCACCTCCTAAGCCAAAACTGACACTGCTGTATAAAGCCTGGGCACGCCCCTGAAGATGATCCGGAAAAAGTGTCTGAACATAACGCATCGACACTGCGTGCATCACACCAAAACTGAACGCGTGTAAGATTTGCAACAGCAGAAGTACCCAGAGAGATCCGATAAGGTATCCGGTCAACATCCATCTAACGGCTGTAAGAGCAAGACTCAGAACGACCCAGCCTCTCCAGCTAAGCAGATGCATAATGCGTCCGAATTGCCAGAACAGCACAACTTCGGCGATCACCCCCACACACCAGATAACCCCGGTCAGACTGGCGCTGTAACCAGCTTCATCGAGGTAAATACTAAAGAAGGTGTAATAAGGTCCAAAAGACAACTGCAGGAGGATATTAACAAGAATAAAACCTGCGACAGGCCCCTTAAGCAAGCGTCGCCAGAACTGCTGATCTGTCTGATTTTCAGGTCTGACGGGGTGATTAACATGCGGCATAAGCCAGGCATTAGCGACGATGCAGAACATGAGAGCCCACATCACCGCAGGCAAAACTGAAATACTTAACGCCTGAAGCACTGCGCCAAGCAACGCCACACTGACAATAAAGCCAACGGAACCCCACATGCGAACGCGACTGTAGCGATCGACCTGATTCGCCATCGACTGCATACAGAGTACTTCGTACTGCGGCAGCATGGCTGCCCAGAAAAAGCCATAGGCGATCATAACTGCAGCCACGCCGTAGAAGCTTTGTGTTGCGTAGATCAGAGAAAAGCAGACCAGAGTAAGAAGACCAGCCATTCGCACCATCTGAACCGGGCCACGGAATCGTCGGCTCTGAGAGGCCCACATATTGGGTGCAAGAATTCTGACAACGCCAAACAAGGCCATGAGGCTGCCAATTTCGACCGCAGTGAACGAGAGGTGTTTCAGATACAGGCCCCAGAAGGGAGCAATACACCCCAGGAGTGCGAAGTACAGGGCGTAAAATAAGGCGAAGCGCGATGATGAAACTGGCATCAGCGGACGACCAGAAAAACGTATGAGGTGAAGGTACCAGCAGTCATAAGCGCCCGCTGGTAGTCGAAGTGCTTATCTTGATGTTTATTCCGGCGCCTGGCCTGGAATCACTGGCGTAGTACATACAACGTCGGCATTCTGGCCACGGTCACGCATCAGGTGATCAAGCAGCACGATGGCCATCATGGCTTCGGCGATCGGTGTCGCGCGAATACCAACACACGGATCATGACGCCCTTTCGTGATGACTTCAATCGGATTACCGTCAGTATCTACAGAGCGCCCCGGCAGAGCCATACTCGAGGTTGGCTTAAGCGCAATATGCGCAATGATGTCCTGCCCTGTAGAAATTCCACCAAGTACACCACCCGCATGGTTGCTCAGGAAGCCTTCTGGCGACATTTCGTCTCTGTGCTCAGTACCTTTCTGTTCGACAACATCAAAACCGTCGCCAATTTCTACGCCCTTCACTGCGTTGATGCTCATGAGTGCATGAGCGAGATCTGCATCGAGGCGATCAAAGATCGGCTCACCCAGACCCGGCTTTACACCTGTCGCTACGACGCTGATTCGTGCACCAATAGAGTTACACTCTTTGCGCAGCTTATCCATGTACTCTTCCATTTCTGGCACTTTACTCGCGTCAGGACAGAAGAAAGGATTGTTATGAACCTCGCTCCAGTCAAAGGCCTCAGCCTTAATAGGACCAAGCTGGGAAAGGTAGCCACGGACTTCAATGCCCTTTCCGGCCAGCACTTTCTTTGCAATCGCACCAGCAGCAACACGCATCGCGGTTTCGCGTGCAGATGAACGACCACCACCACGATAGTCGCGGAAACCATACTTCTGCGTATAAGCGTAGTCAGCATGTGCAGGACGGAAGGTTTTGGCAATGTTCGAATAGTCTTTAGAGCGCTGATCGGTATTTTCAATAATCAGGCCAATCGGCGTGCCTGTGGTCTTGCCTTCGAAAACGCCGGAAAGAATCTTCACCTGGTCTGGCTCGCGACGCTGAGTCGTGTGACGCGAGGTTCCCGGCTTACGACGATCCAGGTCAGCCTGAAGATCTTCTTCAGTCAGTGGAATACCCGGTGGGCAACCATCAACAATCGCCCCGAGGGCAAGTCCGTGACTTTCACCGAACGAGGTGACTGTGAATAATTTTCCGAAACTGTTACCAGACATAAGATTTCCGTCGCAGCGCTCACGCGCCTGTTGTTAATTCTTCAGTTAATACATCAAGGTCTGAGGCTCTCAGAACACAGACACCGTGCCCACCATGTTCAAACTCGGGCCACTCAAAAGCCAACTGAGGGTATGCCGTCTGTAAGGCCGGGAAGCTGTTACCGACCTCCAGAATGAAGATACCGTCGTCCGTCAGATAGTCCCGGGCCTCCGCCAGCATAATTCTGACCAGATCCAGACCATCATCCCCGGCCGCCAGTGCAAGCTCAGGCTCGTGGCGGTACTCCTTCGGCAACTCCGCCATATCATCGGCATCGACGTACGGAGGATTCGACACAATGATGTCGTAACGCCCGGATGCCGCAGAAAACAGGTCAGACTGTAATGCAAAGACACGATCATCAAGGCCATGCAGGCCAATATTAGCTTCAGCCACTTCTAAGGCCTCAAACGAAATATCGAGCAGTTCTACCTGAGCGTTGCCGAACTCATGGGCACAGGCAATACCGATGCAGCCAGAGCCTGTGCAAAGATCCAGGATACGCGCCGGCTCTGCACTGTCAGGGAGCCAGGGCGAAAAACGTGCCTGAATAAGCTCACCAATCGGCGACCGTGGCACAAGAACCCGCTCATCGACCAGATAGGGTTTACCACAGAACCAGGCTTCCCCCGTCAGATACGGTGTCGGTACTTTTTCGTGTATCCGCTGGCTCAGTAGATCGACAACACGTTCACGCTCTGAGCGAGTCAGTTTCGACGAACGCCAGTTATCTGCGAGCTGCCATGGCAGATTCAATGCGTGTGCAACCAGGTACAGGGCTTCGTCCCACGGATTGTCAGTACCATGCCCATGATAAACCTCATGTTCCGCCATCCGACTCACAGCCCAGCGCACAAAATCCTGCAACGTAGACAGTTCATTGATAGCTTCCTGAGCAAGTTGGTCGAATTTCATCAGGTCTGGCCGTCCAAAAAAGGCGCTATTGTATCAGGATCAGCAGCGGCGCTCACCATAGAGACTACTGTGGCCGTGCTCGAACGCATCAAGCGCGTCGTTAGCAATCTGATAGCCCAGATCAACCATCTCCTGTGCACGATAAAATTCGTACATTTCACAGCTTTCAGTCGGAATACGGATCAGCAGATCAGGCGGATACCCTGCCGTCTTAAAGCGACTCAGAGAAGACTGCATGACCTCAAACATACGGGTTAGGGTCTCCAGTTTTCCCAGATTCTCATTCGCTTCTTTACGGGCTTCATTCGTGCGCTTACCAAGCCACTCAGAAGCACGATCCATAACGGTATTGAGCCAGGCTTTCTTTTCGCTTTCAGATTCCGCAACATCTCTTACGAGGTTCTGTGGTGTCGGCACATCCGAATTGATATCAACGGCAATAATCAGGTCAGCATGAGCTGATACGCACGGGGTAATAGGTAAGGGGTTCAATACCGCGCCGTCCACTAACATCATGGTGTCGGTGATGACGGGTTCAAGAATGGTTGGAATCGCAGCAGAAGCACGCATTGCTTCGACCAATGAACCCCGCTGGAACCAGATTTCTTTTTCATGCTTCAGATCGGTAGCCACCGAGGTGTAGGGAATATCCAGGTCTTCAATATTGATCTCGCCTAGCAGCTCACTGATAACACCGTAGACTTTCTCAAGCTTGATAGCGCCACCGGATAGCAAGCTGAAATCGACGAGTTTCAGCACATCTATGTAGCCAAGGCTGGTGACCCAGTCACGATACTGGGGAAGTTTTCCTGCTGCATAAAAGCCACCGACAATGGCGCCCATTGAGCAGCCGGAAATTTTCACGATATCGTAGCCACGCTCTTCAAGCGCCTGGATAACGCCTATGTGGGTATAACCACGTGCGCCACCGCTCCCCAACGCGAGAGCGACGGTTTTCTTTGACTGATTCATCGGGTTGTCTAGTCCTATCGCCAGGCCAAAGCTGGCATTTATCTGCTTTAACGGCCCGGCCAGAACGTAAAGCGAACGGCCGGTCGGCGGTCCGCGGTAGGAGCTGGAGTTAGCGCCCCATGCGCTCTGACATCAATGCCCGGCAACGCTTTGCGTACCTGCTCGGCCAAACGTTCAGAGCATTCTAATGTGTCCTTGATATGTGCACCATCATAACAATGCACCATCAGGTGCAGGCGCGTCTTCAGACCAACAGAAAGCCCCTGAACTGCATCAAACAGAATCTGGCTTTCGGTAACGTTCACGCCACGACTGTCTGCTACAAAGCCCGGAAGCCAGCCCGACGTCACGGACAATGATGCAAGAACTTCGTCCTGGGTAACCTGCCCAATTTTCAAGGGTGTCCTGGTGACCAGTTGATCAATCAGAACTTTCGGCTGACGCCCGCCGCGCATGGAGATATACACCATGGTCAGTTTCTGGGTATCAGCGTATGGCTCAATGGTTACGAAATACGCCTGGTCTTTATCGCGGCTAACCAGACTGGACAGATCAAACACGTCGTTTGCCCAGAAGTTGCTGCTACCACAATCAATACCAATACACTCATACAGTGTTCTCTGACCGTCGGTCTGGCGCCGGAAGTACACTCTCACCTCTTCGAGACTTACGCCGTCCGGCAAATTATAAACGGAACGCTCGCGCTCTCCGGAGACACGCAATTCGCGCTCTCCAAAGGTATCTGCGCGCTGGTGCTTCAGCTCAGAAAGTACAAGCCTGTAGCGTGAAACGCTCTCTTCAGAGCGTTCGATTAATTCACTGTCGGGGAATGGTGGCGGTGCTGCAGAGACACCCGCAGGCATCACAGAAGCGAAAAGTACCGCCAAAAGTAGAGGATAAAACCGGGTGTAGCGGGCAAAGAGAAGCATAAGCAACCTGTTATGTGACACTCTGCCCAATGTATCAGAATCTCAGGCTGGCACCCAGCTGCCAGTAACCGTTTTCAGCCGGGTCTGCACTGACTTCAACTCCGGTACTGTCGGTCGCTCTGATCGTACGATTTCTTAGCTGACCAATCTCGGCATTCAGCCACACGCCATTGCGCCAGCGAAACTCTGCACCAACACCCATTCTCCAGTTCGTATAAGAGACGGTCGTTACCTTTGCTGGGGTCAGATCATCGACTTCTTCTTTCCAGTAACCACCGTCAGGATAGAAGCGGGCATAGGTTGAGAACTCCTGACTCCATCGGGTCTGAATATTCGACCTGGGAAAACCCAACCACATTTCAGTATCGGAGGTCAGCTTGGTGGCCAGCGCCAGAAGCGGCCGGGGTTTGCGGTCGCCAAATTTACGGTCAACCACAATACCGTATTGCCAGAAGGTCGTGCGGCCCGTGTAAGTCCGGCCACTGACCTCAACGTTCAGATTGAGATTCTCAGTACCAACAGCATCGAGGTCCGTCATGACGCCGGGCTCAGCCATCAGGTGAAACTCAGTGCTGCCAGTGCGTTTCTGTCGGTATTTAATTGGCACAGATAACCAGATGTATTCACCCTCTGCGGCATTCGCGCCTTCCCAACGGAATTCAGTTAACTCCAGAGACACATCAGAAGTCAGAGATTCTGTGCCACGGTCAGCCCGCTCAAGCGGCAATGAAATCGCAACGGTGCTGGTCGCAAATCGCGTACCTACGCCGCTGTCGGGAGCCCCTGAAATTTCCTGCCCCCATTGGAATGTGGAACCGTTTGCCTGAAGTGCTGCAAGTGATAGCAGCAGGCTAGTCGTTATTTTTTGCATACAAATTTCCGATAATCTCTTCAACACGGGCAAAACTGCAGAGTTGTCCTGAAGCTGCTTCCTGTTTACGGGCGATGTCGGTTGCTGCGAGAACATCAGCAACGAGTTTCAGATCTGCAAGAGCCTGGCCGCGCACTCCAACCTCTGCCTGACTTTCAGTGTAGTCGGCAATAAAGTCATATGCGTCAGATTCGGCACGTCGACGGAGTATGTCTGTCGGTTTGCTCAGGCCATTAAGTACATCCCGTACTCCGGCAAGTGCAAATGCGCTCTCGTGATCACCGGCCAGCAGTGCGTCTCGGATAAGAAGAGCCAATACATCCGCTGAACGACGGACGAGAGAATGAGGAGTGCCGGTCGTCGGTATCGACGCCACCGGCTTCTGTATATGTTCAGGCAACCAATTCAGCATACTGCATCCTCCACTGAAGATGAGGAGGATTCAGCAATTAGCAAGCCAAAATAACAAATCCTTTAAAAATCAGATAGATAAAAAGATATGCGGTCGTTTCTTACCGCACAGTGTCAGTTTACTGCCGCTCTGATTTTCCGCTGTTTCCGTCAGCAGCCCGGTTCCGTCGTGTGATATGCGTTCGGACGCTGCGAACACCGAGCAGCACCAATAACAGCACCACAGGCATCGCTACGCCCTTCGCCAGACTGACATCGATAGGTACCCCAACCGCTTTCAGGCCATTGAATGCAATCTCCAGCAACGACAAAAGGTAATAACCAATAGCAACTACCGAGAGCCCCTCAACTGTCTGCTGCAACCTCAGTTGCAGCTGACTGCGGCGGTTCATGGAAGATAACAGGTGCTGATTCTGCTCCTGAATCGACAAGTCGACCCGAGTTCTCAACAGGCTTGTGGTCCGGTGAATACGACGCGACAAATCCTCAAGACGATCCCTGACCGAGTTACAGGTTTTGATGCCTGGCGTCAGTCGACGCTCAAGGAACTCCTGCAGGCTCTGAACACCATCCATTGGGACTTCCTGCAGCTGTTTGATCCTGTCTCTGACCAGATCGTGGTAGGCCACTGAAGCTGAGAATCGGAAGTTTGTGTCAGAGCGATGGCGCTCGACTTCTGCCGCCAGATGCGACAGTTCCTGCAGCAGCTCGCGCTCATCTTTGTCTTTGTCGATTTCTGAGATACTCAAATTCAGAGTCGCCAGATTGTCCTCGATACGTGACAATTCTGCGCCCATTTCCCGGGCTACAGGCAGAGCCAGCAATGACATCAGGCGGTAAGTTTCCAGCTCACACAACCGCTGTACCATGCGACCGGCCTGATAAGCATTGAGATCCCGGTTCCAGGCGACGATACGCCCAAATCCGTCGCTATGAAGCTTAAACGCGGTCCAGACCTGGGCTTTATTCTCAGCGACTTCTGAACCAGACACACGCTGACCTTCGAACCAGCGCTTCAGGTCAACGTCACTGGGTGACGATTCAACCATCACCAGATTAACGGCTACGACTAATTCTCCGGGCATGCTGGCTAGCCAGTCTTTAGGAATAAACGCCAGAGCATCGTCAGAAAACGGGGCTGCGTCTTTGCTGATAAAGGTGAAGTTCGCAAATTCCAGATGGCGTTCCCAGCGCAGCTCAAACCCACCAAAATCCTGATACAAGCAACTGGAGTCGTTACCCGGAGCCGGCACACTATAACGACGACATAGGTCATTTACGTGCTCGAGAATTTCTTCACGATTGTTATCGAGCATCACTGTAAAGTGAGTGACCTGACAACCGCCCTCAATGATTGGCGATGGACGGTTGTGCAATTCTTCGTAGAGCGATGACCTTTGCGGGTGTACGCGCAGCGAGACCGCCGGAGCGCTGATCTCGGGCGTGCCCGCCTCACTCGCTACTTCCTGTATCGCATGTTTCATTGGGTTCTCCTGATGTATCTGCTCATCACTCGGGGCTGACACGCGCTCTCAGTCAAGTAATTCACTGAGCGGCATATCGAAGCGCTCTCCGAACTCTGAACTAAAGTCATTTTGCCATTGGCGTAATTTCACCAGCTTTTTGGCATCGCCGGCATTGGCCTTACACAGCTCCTTCAATGTCTGCCCGGCAAAGAACTCGGAGGTTTTGATGCTCTCAGGCGCCCGAACCCACGCCCAACGCCCCTCCTCCGTGAATACAACCCAACCTGACTTGCGGAATTCATTAAGCATATTGGTAACCCGCCCCGCATCGACGTCACCCAATTGGCGCCGAATATCCAACTCGCGATTAAGAGGTTCACCGCTTCGGGCTTTGATCAGAATTTCTGCCAGTCGCAATCGCTCATTCACTGGATGACGCCCTGCACCAGGCCGGCGATAATGGCTCAGGCCATAGCTCAGCTCAGCCCCCAGTAGCAAAAGCATCCAGGATACATAGATCCACAGCAGAAACAGCGGAACGGCAGCAAACGCGCCATAAATCAGCTTATATGATGGAAAAAGCCCCAGAGCGCCACTGAACAGAAACTTGCCCAATTCAAAGGCCGAGGCAACGATAATGGCGGCTATCAATGCATGAGGCACGGGTACTTTACAATTAGGCACCATCAGATAGACCACGGTCACTGCGCCGATGGTCAGTATCCACGGGATAAGCCGCGCTAGTATTGTCAGAGGCCCACCGGGAGAGCTCTCCCAAAGCGGCATCGACGCCAGAACAGAAGATGTGGCCACTCCGGCACCAAACAGCAGCGGACCGAGGCTCAATACAGCCCAGTAGCGGAAAAATGTCTGAATTTTCGAACGCGAACTTTCAACGTTCCAGATTCGGTTGAACTGTCCTTCAATGGTTTGCAGCAGGAAAATACAAGTCACAAATAAGGCGGCGATACCGATCCAGGTCAGCTGTCTTGCCTGCTCACTGAACTGGCGCAGGTAATCCGTAATCACTTCACTGCCCTGCGGCAGAACATAGCTAAGCAGTTGCTGGTTCGCATCCTGCCCCCACTCCTGCAGCGTCGGGATAGCACTGAGTATCGAATAGCTGACGGTGATAACAGGCACCAGAGCGAACAGCGTGGTGTAAGTCAGAGCAGCAGCTTCTTTGCGACGCTCCATGCTTTCGAAACGTTTGAGTGTCTGCCATAAAACGCGTCCGACATGGGCTGGTTCAGGGATAAAACTCGGCTTCATAGGTATCCTTAACGGGTATCCTTGTTACAATGGCGACCAAATGACTGTCTACCGGAATTCAGAAAAAGCATGAGCGATATTACCATTTATCACAATCCCCGTTGCTCCAAGTCCCGCCAGACACTGGCGCTTTTGCAAGAAAACGGCGTCGAGCCAACGGTGGTCGAGTATCTGAAAGAAACACCCGATGCAGCGACCCTGAAAGCGGTCATTGATAAGCTCGGCATCACGCCGCGTGAGCTACTTCGAACCAAAGAAGCCGAATATAAAGAACATGGTCTGAATGATAAAAACGTTGGTGACGATGCCATCATTCGGGCAATGATCGAATCACCCAAGCTGATTGAGCGCCCAATTGTGATCAAGGGTGATGAGGCACGCATTGGCCGCCCACCAGAGCAGGTACTGGAGATTATTTAATGGCTACGCCCTACGTTCTGGTGTTGTATTACAGCCGTCACGGCAAAACAGCCGAAATGGCTAAGCTGATTGCACGCGGT
Source organism: Thalassolituus sp. UBA675 (assembly GCF_002297765.1). Classification (NCBI taxonomy): domain Bacteria; kingdom Pseudomonadati; phylum Pseudomonadota; class Gammaproteobacteria; order Oceanospirillales; family Oceanospirillaceae; genus Thalassolituus; species Thalassolituus sp. UBA675. Next base: position 89,892 of record NZ_DBNJ01000026.1, on the reverse strand, counting down.
ATCGAATCAACCGGACTGGAGGCCCGTTTACGCACTGTGCCAGAAGTCAGCCCGGTATCTGAAGCCACGGCACCGGCAGTGCCAGACGACGGCGCAGTCTATTGCACTCTCGACGATATCAAGCACTGCTCTGGCCTGGTACTGGGTAGCCCAACCCGCTTTGGCAACATGGCAGCCCCGCTGAAATATTTCCTCGATACCACCAGCAACCTCTGGCTGACGGGCGCGCTGATTGATAAACCTGCCAGTGTGTTCACTTCTACTTCGTCCTTGCACGGCGGCCAGGAAACCACCCTGACTTCGATGATGACGCCATTGATGCATCACGGGATGGTCATAGCAGGCCTGCCGTACAGCGAGGCCGGTTTATCCACAACCTCCTCAGGCGGTACCCCTTACGGCGCTACGCATTGGGCGGGCCCGAACGGCGATCGCGAGTTGAGCAAGGAAGAAATTGGATTGTGTAAAGCTCAGGGGGCACGCATGGCAACACTGGCGAAACGACTGTCTGGAGCAGACGAATGAAGTCAAACCGCGCCTGGTGGGCAATGGTGATCTGTTATCTCGGCCTCTTCGGCCTTTTATTGGCAGGTACTTACGCCAGCGCACCAGAACATGTAAAAGGCGATGAGGATATTCTAGGAGCTACACTGATGTTCTGGCTAGTGAAGTGTATCCCACTGCTGCTATTCATTCCGGGCATCATCAAGAAATCGCATTACGCAGCCTCCTGGCTTGCGTACATGGCCATGTTCTACTTCGTTGTGATTATCGCAACAGGAGCTGGCACCTGGATGTGGCTTCAGGTTCTGACCATAGCGCTGATGTTCATCGCTTCGCTGATGTTTACCCGCTGGAAGAAAGCAGAAGAACAGGCTTAATCTGCGATCAAAGCCTGCTCACTACGAATGGGATGACGTTACTCGTCGTCCCACTCTCCGTCCGTATCATCGTCGGCAATCTCAGTCGTAACCGTGCTGCCACACTTTACACACTTACCGTCGATATAAACAACGCCGCCCATTTCGTACTCAACCGGGTCTTTCATTCCCAGGTCCACTTCCATGCAGTCATTGCACCAGGTTTGCGTCAGAAAGGCTTCCTGATCTTCTTTATCGCGCGCGTAAAAATCCCGCTCTGTCCGTTCCATTGTTTACTACACTCTCAGTCGGGCCAAATGGCCATAAATAATTCCGAACCTATGTCATATATGACATCAGCTCACACTTTGATTCCCGTATTCTATGATGATTGGGCAGATCGATAAACGGAAACTCCCATGAGAAGCGCGAGTATCTGAGTGGCGAAGGCCTGTATGACGTTTTCCTGGCCTCTGACCGTGGCGATATCGTTTACAATGAACAGGCGACAACTTCCTCGTGGGTGGAGATCACTTGCTTCGTTCTGAGACGCGAGGATTTCAGGAGGCTCCAGACGAGTTTCTGAATGCGCTTCCAGACAATGCTGTCCCGAGTTCAACGCGGGATGCTATCCGTCAGCGCGGTTCCCTGGTTGGTTACCTCCGCTTAAAAACAGATGTGATTGATTCGGCCAGCTCTGGAAGCAACGGAACACTCTGTTTCGCTGCATATCCCTCTCTTTATCACTCAATTCAGTACCCGCTCGGATAAGGCACTTTCAATCCTAAAGCGTGTCCGTTATAAGAGTGGGTGAATTTCTATTCTTAACGGTCAGGTACTTATGGTCACGCTTCATCATCTTGAAAACTCGCGTTCACAACGTATTCTCTGGTTGCTCGAAGAGCTGGGTATCGAATATGAAATCAAGCTTTATAAACGCGATCCTAAAACCAACCTGGCGCCTGATGAACTCAAAGCGATACACCCTCTTGGAAAGTCACCGCTGATAACAGACGGTGGAAAAGTGATCGCCGAATCCGCTGTGATCATCAACTACCTGATCCGCAACTACGACAAAGATAATCGCTTCACCAATGCCCCCGACTCTGATGCCGCTCAGCAAAATGAATACTGGCTGCACTTTGCTGAGGGTTCGCTAATGCCGTATCTGGTTATGAGTCTGGTATTCACCAAAGTAAAAACGGCCCCGATGCCTTTCTTTGTCCGACCGGTAGCCAAAGGAATTGCCGATCAGGTAATGAAGAGTTTCATCAGCCCGAACGTTGAGAGCTCCCTGCGCTTTATCGAGGATCACCTGAGTAAAAACGTCTGGTTCTCCGGAGACGATATGTCCGCCGCCGACTTCCAGATGATATTCCCTCTGGAAGCTGCCATGACCCGCTCCGATATTGCCTCAAAGTTACCCGCGATCAATGCCTGGGTGAAAAAAGTACACGCGCTTCCAGCCTACCAGAACGCACTCAAGAAAGGTGGACCATACGATTACGCCTGATCGTAGTGCTGAATTATGATGAAATTTTTTAAAAGAACCTGGCTCGTCTGGATTATCGTCCTGACGGGCTGTGCTACTGCAGGCTTGCAGTCTTTAGACACCCAGGAATTATTCGGTAAATCGCTTATTGTAGAGCGCAGAGCTGACTTCAAGGCTGAGGAAGCCGCCTGGTTCAGAGAGGAAGTAAAGCCGGTTCTGGATCAGCGTTGTGTTGTCTGTCATGCCTGTAACGATGCACCGTGCCAGTTAAAACTGACGTCAGCTGAAGGCATTATGAGGGGAGCTAACCCTCAGAAGGTATACCACGGAACAAGGCTGACCGCGGCCGAACCGACCCGATTAGGTATCGACGCAGACTCAACTGCTGAGTGGCGACAAATGGGTTTCCACTCTGTGCTTAATGAGCGAACTCAAAGCCCGGAAGTAAACCTCGCTAACTCGCTCATTTATCAAATGCTGGCACTGAAGAAAAACGCGCCGGCACCTGAAAATGTACTTCTGAGTGATGACTACAATCTGGCTCTGAATCGCTCCCAGTCTTGCCCGACGCGTGAAGATTTCAATGAGTACGCAGAAGAGCACCCAAAATGGGGAATGCCATACGGGCTCCCTGAGATCAGTGATAGCGAATATAACACTCTGGTGCAGTGGCTGAGAGCCGGCTCGCCGATGTCTCAGCCGAAGCCCCTTTCCGATAAAACTAAACAGACGATCAGAGACTGGGAAACGTACCTGAACGACGACAGCCTGAAACAGCAATTGGCCAGTCGGTATATGTACGAACACCTCTTCCTGGCCAGCCTGTATTTTTCGGATGAGCCTCTTTTCCGTGGTATCGACCCGAAACAACGGCCAGAAAACTTCTTCCGGCTGGTCCGTTCGTATACCCCACCGGGTCTCCCCATCGAGGTTGTAGCAACGCGTCGCCCATATGACGACCCGGGCGTGAAGCGTATCTATTATCGATTAGAGCGTATAAAAGAAACCATCGTAGCCAAAACTCACATGCCTTACCGCCTCAACGATGAGCGCATGGAATGGATGAAGTCGCTGTTCAACGAGCCAGACTATGAAATTAGCAGCTTGCCGGGATACGAAGTTCATATCGCCTCCAATCCCTTTATCGCCTTCCACGATTTACCGGTGAAATCCCGTTATCGCTTTATGCTTGAAGAGTCTGAATACATTATCCGTGGCTTTATCAAGGGGCCGGTTTGTCGCGGGCAAGTTGCGTTGAATGTGATCGACGATCATTTCTGGGCCGTATTTATAGACCCTGATGCGATTGACTCTGGTGAGCTCGCAGATTTTCTCAGCGAACAAAGCAATAACCTTCGTTTGCCGGGCGAGGCAGAGAGTAACGCGGGTATTCTCAGCAACTGGTTGAAGTACTCTGATCTGCACAAAGACTACCTCGAAGCCAAGAACCAAAAAATGATCGAGCACTTCCCTGAGGGTAAGGAGCTTGACCTTGATCTTATCTGGGATGGCGACGGACACAATCCGAATGCGGCACTCACTATTATGCGCCATTTCGACAGTTCCTCTGTCGAACAAGGCTTCATTGGGCAACCGACCAAAACCGCCTGGGTCGTGGATTACACTCTGCTTGAGCGCATCCACTATCTGTTGGTCGCTGAATTCGATGTCTACGGTAACGTCGGCCATCAGCTGATGACCCGTCTGTATATGGATTTTCTGAGAATGGAGGGCGAGCACAACTTCCTTACCTTCCTGCCTCAGAAAAAACGGATTGAGCTGGCCAATTACTGGTACCGGGACGCCAGCGATGAAGTCGATGAGTATCTGGTCAATTATGAAGACTCGGTTATTACCGATCCGGGGATTGAATATCAGACTCAGGAACAGAAGATCGAACTGTATGGCCTGCTGAAGACCCACCTGAAAGGCGCCACCTCTATGCGCTACGAGTTGTCAGGTGCCGTCACTCCTGAGCGGCTTTCAGCACTCTTACCGATCAATGATGTTGTGGGTAAGCAAGCCACACTGATGCCTGAGATCTCATTCCTTATGATCGATCAGGTGATGGGTGACCCTCAGGTATTCACGCTGTTGAGAGCAAGCGGCCACAGCAACCTGACGGGCCTGCTGTATGAGGAGAACAATCGTCTTCCGGAAGAGGATTACCTGACGATCGTACCTGGGCTTCTTGGCACTTATCCAGCGGCCATTTACCGTGTACCTGAGTACAGGTTAGGTGACTTTATCTCTGGCATTAAGGCGCTTGAATCAGAGGAAGACTACAAGTCGCTGGCAGGGCAGTTCGCTGTCCGTCGCACGTCACCAGACTTCTGGCAGAAGAGTGACGAGCTGCATAGCTGGTTCCGTAAGGACAGTCCGCTGAACTACGGCGTGCTTGATTACGCTCGTCTTGAAAACCGGTAAGACGTCAGGCTTCAATACTTCTGAGGCACGGATGCCGGAGTATTGGTATTAAAACACCAACAAATCAAACACCCACAAAAAAGCCGCATCAGATGCGGCTTCTTTGTGTTCTTGCACAACCGTTAGGCTGCGACTATCTACGCGCGATAACCCATACCGCGTGAATGATACCTGGCAGATAACCCAACAGAGTCAACAGAATATTCAGCCAGAATGCCCCACCAATACCAACTTGCAGAAACACACCAAGTGGGGGTACCAGTACTGATAGTAAAATCCGGATAAGATCCATGTCTTACTCTCCATCATAATGAACGTAAAGATATAGATGGCTTATCCGGTCTGAAGTTCAAACTGTTTTACAGGCCAGCACTGCTGAGCAGGTTCTCGATGACTTCTTCATCTGGAATGCGGAAACTCGAATTCGAGTGAACCACCTTACCTTCCGGGTTAATCATGTACTTGTAAAAGTTCCAGCGAGGGTACTGGTCCTGACTGGCGACCTCTTTGAAAAGTGGGTGAGCATTCTCCCCCTTCACAGGTACTGTCGATAACATGGTAAAGGTGACGCCAAAGTTTTTGAAACAGACTTCAGCGGCTTCTGCCTCGTCCTTTGCTTCCTGATTAAAAGAATCAGAAGACACGCCCAGAACGACCAGTCCGCGATCCTTATATTTCTCATGAATCGCTTCAAGATCGCCAAACTGATCGGTAAAGCCACAGTGACTCGCCGTATTCACAAGTAATACGGGCTTACCGTCCGTCACATCACACAGATTCAGCATCTTACTACTGTGAAGCTGTTTCATCGTATGGTGATAAATTTCCGGGCAGGATTCTGGATAGCTACCTTCACTTTCTTCAGCCTGAACACTGATGCCTGCAAAGGTTAACGACAGCGCACCGATAAAAAATAACTGCTTGAGTGAATTACGCATGGTTTTCTCCTCAATGTGGTTATTAAGAATAGCAAAAACGCTGACAGGTAAGGAACAGGCCGTCCGGGCGCTGACATGATATTATCCGGCCACATTTCGTACACGCCGCTGAGGCGTGATGTCAGGAGATAGTATGGCGCTCAAGCACTTCATCACTCACAAAATAGCTAAGCTGGAAAAAGAACCAGCAGCCACTGTGACCTACAGCGACCTTGAGGGCGAAGTAGGTGAAGATACTCTGTCGGGTTACTACCAGCGTTGTGCCTCTCAACTGAAGGGTATTCTTTTACAGCGTAGCGGTAAGCGTTACGGTGTGTTCAATCCCGAATCGCCAGCGTTCAGCGCGCTTATCCGCAACTGGCAGAAAGAAGCCATGCCGTTTTCGAGCTGGGCACGCAAAGCCATTGCGCACATCAGCGCTAGCCTCGACAGTACCGACCTTCTTGTAGACGGCTATATCGCAGTATTTCACGAAGAGCTGGCGGATGCCGACAAGCTCTATATCTTCCACCTGCGCTACAAAGACAGCGTGACGGTCGATGCTAACCTCAACCTGTCAGAAACCCGCTACCTGGACTTCTCAAATACCGGCTTTGGTGTATGCATCAATCTCACCGACTGGGCACAGGATGAAGACGCAAAGTACATCACCTTTTCTTTTGGCCGCGGTGACCGCCCTCTCCAGAACGCTATCCTCGACGCTATCGGATTCACGGATACCCTGAATACGACGGCAGAAACAGAGGAATTCCTTGAGATCGTCGACTCCTACAGCCGTACACTTCCCGAGGAACAGGCGTTTGAATATAAGTCTAAGGTAGTCGATTACTGTATAGAGCAGGATCTACGTGGCGAACCCGTCGTCTTCGAAGAGCTGGAAAACCACCTCGCCAACGAGACCAATGCAAAACCTGCAGAAGCATTTTCACATTATGTGATAGAGAAGAAGAAAGAGCGTCGTAAGCAACCCACTCCCGCAGGCGCCACTCCCGAAGAACTGGTCGCAGCCGGCGCTCCCGTGGCAGAGGTTGCCGATGCCGTGAAAGCAGAGCTGATTCCAGACCGTAAGAAACTCAAAGGATTTATTCGCTTCAGTGGAAAGAATAAAGATCTGAGTCTAAGCTTTTCGGCTGCCCTGCTGGGTAAAGATATTGAATTCAATCCTGCGAACAAATCTCTTCTCATTCACAAGGTGCCAGAGAGCCTTCTCAAGCAACTGTCTGCCAAAAGCACTGATAGCGAAGACTAAACATAAAAAAGCCCGGCGGCTGCCGGGCTCTCATAATCATTAAGTAATCATCAATCTTCGTACTGCTGGTAGCTGTCGATAGTGACCGCCAACTGTGCATGCATGAAGTCACCGTCATGTGGCCACAAAAAAGCGGTCCATGGCGTCAGCGCAAGCGGGTTGATGACGTAGGTGTTATCAATCACCTCGTAATTGATATCGAAGCTCACACCCGCGATAGAGTTTGAGGACGTTTCTGTCCACTCAGCAGCCGCACTGCAGGCCGATTCGCCATCATTGCAAGCGTTAACGTAAAAAGTGAAAACGTCTTCAGTGTTAATGATCGCACCAAGTGACTCCGTCACCGTGCCAGCGTTCGCCTGATAGAAGCGATAGTACTGTGTCTGACGATCGCTTTCGTCATAGTAGGTATAAATGTTTTCGGTGTAGATAAAATCATCACCACCTTGCTCAGTCACCTGTTCGCCGTACTCTATGCCAACACAGTTAGCAATCGAGCTATCTACTGAGCCTGCATTGCCTAAATTAGTGTAGTCCAGGCCATACGTTGAGGTCAGTTGCTCAGCATCTTCAAAGCTGGTGCTGTCACTGACTTTGACGCCCTCGAGTGTCAGCGTCGTACTTTCACCCACAGGCGTGGTGACGCGGCTACCTTCTGCCGACAGCGACCGGTTATTGGTGGCAAACGTCACAGTCAGGTCCGTCAGCGTCATTGCAGTGACACCGGATTCATCCATATCACCAGTTTCAGTCAGCGTCGCCTCGTAACCGGTTTCGGTCGCTGTCAGTTCAAAGTCTTTGCGCCACTCGCTGTCACATCGGGTGAGCTCGTAAATGCCCTGCTCGTTCGCAGTGACTTTTACAAACTCACGGGTCATACCCGCATAGGCGTATGGATTCATGCTGTCTTCAGCGTTCGGGATACTGGAGTTTTCTTCCGTCACAATCATCCAGATGCCCTCTGGTGATTCCGCGCTCAGGCTGCGATCAACTAGCGGCAGACCAGTAAACCCCTGAGGAAAACACCCCGCCAGCGAAAGAGAAAGACCAGCAACGGCCGCAGGTGCCAGAGCAGGTTTAATGAGCTTGAGCATGGATAACTCCATTTAATTTGTTATTCGAGTCGGACACCAGAATACCTGATAAACGCCTGTCTATTATCTCAAAAGGTGCAAAGTGGCCTCATCTGCCCCACATCCGCAAGACAAAATACGCCATCATCGACAAAGCGGCTCCAAGAATCAATCTGTAGACAGCGTTACGTCTAACCGAGTTCGCATAAAGTCTCCATCATGCGGCCACAAGAAAGCAGTTAAAGGCGTCATGGCAAGTGGGCTCAAGACATACTCGTTATCAATCACCTCGAAGTTGATGTCGAAAGTAATCCCCTCAGCCGAAGCCGTGCTGGTTTCGGTCCATTCTGCTCCTGCTTCGCAGGCCGTCTCGTCTCCTGTGCCAACGGAACAGGCATGTACGTACATGGTGGCGACGCCCGGTTCAGCCTGCTCATCGCGCCCTAAGTCCGTACTGCTGACGACGATCACCGCCCCCAATGAGCGGGTTAATTCTCCATCGGTATTCTGATTCAGCTCGTAATACTGAATCTGATCAGAAGGGTCGCCTTCCGGCGTATTAAGAATGACCGTGAAGTAGCGCTGGTCAAGCTGCCACTCATCTGTGGTCGATTCGGTCGTTTTCTGACCTACGGATGAACCAACACAATGAACTGGGAGATCAGTGCGGCTTCGAGGCGCCCCCTCAGGCTCAGCATCAGCGTTGCCCAGGTTCACGTAATCCAGCTGAGCAGATGCTGCGAACTCATCAGCAGCATAAAAGTCAGGGGCGTCGCTGACCTTTACCCCCTCGACCGAGAGAGCGAGGTTTTCTCCGGCTGGCTGCGTTATTTTGCTTCCCGAGACGGTTAGCGTCTGGTTATCTGCCCCGTAAACAACACTGAACTGCGTCGTAGTCGTGTACTCAACGCCACCTTCATCCGGAGTGGTAGTTTCAGAATAGGTTGCATCGTAGCCTGTCTCAGTTTCGGTAAGTTCATACTCATCCCGCCAACTGCCATCACAGCGGGTAAGAACATAAATGCCATCACCGTTCTCAGTAACAGAAACAAACTCCCTATTCATTTTCTCAAATAAGAAAGGGTTCATCGAATCTTCTGAATTAGGAATTTCAGAAGACTCTTCAGCCACAAGCATCCAGATACCTTCCGGAGAATCTGTCGTAAGGTTGCTGTTCACCTGAGGTAATGCCATAGAGAAAACCGGGTTATCGACTCCTGAATCACTGCCGTTATCAACTTCTGGCTCACTGCCGTTATCCGTCTCGGAATCTTCATTAGGAGCTTCATTGACTGGTTTATCACCTGAACTGTCCGCAACCTCCCCGTTGTCAGTAGTTGCATCATCTGCTCCGCAACCAGACATTAGTGCACTGAAGGTAACCACAAGGGCAAGTGGAAAAAGAGCACGCCAACGTATTATTTCTGAATTCGGCATTGTTGTTATCCTTATCATATTTGAGAAACCTACCAGCTCGGACGAACCTGCATTGAGAAGAGTTCCTGACTGATATGTGATTTCAGAGAAAAGAGTACCAACTCTCTATCCCAATACGACAGTGCAGGTTACGCCAGAATCCATTGGCTCGATCCGTCTGCCTTCGCTATCGTGGACTGTTAATCCACTACAAACTCTGCAAGGATGCACAGATGAATACGATTCCTGACTGGCAAGCGCCACTTAAACGTACCTTCGGCTTTGATCAGCTACGCGAAGGCCAGCAACCCGTTGTTGAGGCCATACTGGCCGGGCGATCTGCTGCGGCAATTTTCCCAACGGGTTCAGGTAAGTCCCTCTGCTATCAGCTACCCGCCCTGCTGCTTCCGAACCTGACCTTAGTGGTGTCGCCGCTGTTGGCACTGATGCAGGATCAGGTGGCTTTTCTGCGCAGCAAAGGCGTTGCCGCTGCCAGCCTCGACTCCACTCTCAGCCGAGAAGAATTGACTTCAGTACAACAAGGCGTTCGCAGCGGTGAAATAAAGATTCTTTTTATCTCAGTGGAGCGTTTAAAAAATGAGCGCTTTCGCGAATTTATCCGGGGCGTTGCTATCTCTTTACTGGTCGTCGATGAAGCGCACTGTATTTCTGAATGGGGGCACAACTTCCGCCCGGATTACCTGAAACTGCCTCAATGGCGTCGCGAATTTAATATCCCGCAATCTTTGCTCTTAACAGCAACGGCGACACAGCCCGTCGTAGAAGACATGCGCCGACATTTTGATATCGTAGAGCAGGATGTCATCAGTACCGGTTTCTATCGGCCAAACCTTCGATTATTAGTTCAGCCTACGCCAGTACATGAACGCATAAACAAATGTGCTCAATGGTTAAATCACCGGATCAAAAAAGGCGAACCTTTCGGCAGTATTATTTACGTTACACAGCAAAACACCGCCGACGAAGTCGCCAGCCAGTTAAAGCAGATGGTATCCGTGCCGGTGGAGTCCTATCATGCAGGCCTTGCCAGCGAGACACGTCAGGAGATTCAGCAGCGTTTTATGTCAGGGGCGACGCCCTGCATCGTGGCGACCATTGCCTTTGGTATGGGCATCGACAAAAGCAATATCCGTCAGGTACTGCATTATGACTTACCAAAATCGATAGAAAACTACAGTCAGGAAATCGGCCGCGCCGGGCGTGACCGGAATCCCTCCGACTGTGTATTGCTCGCCGATTTAAGTGGTTTAACCATACTTGAAAATTTCACCTACGGCGATACGCCAACCCTCGGGGCGATTAAGCGTTTACTCACCACCATCAGCACAGATACCGCTGTAAACAGTAATGGCTCTGGCCGTTGGGAAACCATGATGCAGCCACTGTCGAACCAGACGGATATCCGCCCACTGCCATTAAAAACCTTACTCGTACATTTAGAAATGGCCGGGCGAATCACTCCGCTCTACAGCTACTATGCCGAATACCGTTTTAAGCCAGAATCCGAAAGCGCCCTGCTCGCTCAGTTCAGTGGCGAGCGACAGACGTTTATTCAGACGCTGTTAAATCACAGTAAAAAAGGTCGCACCTGGTACAGCCTGGATATGGATGCACTAATTCAGAGCCTTGGACCGGATGCGCGCTCGCGTGCAGTGAAAGCCTTAGAATATTGTGCTGAGCAGCAATGGTTAACGCTCGAAATAAAGCAGATGACCGAGGTGTATGAGGTAAAGCCTTGGCAAGTATCCGAGACCGACGCCATTGCCGATGAACTGCACCAGAGCTTTATGGCTCATCAGAACAGTGATATTCAACGCCTGCACAATATGGTGAGCCTGTTTCAATCACAGCAGTGTCTCAGCCGGCAACTGGCTGTGTATTTTAACGATCACTCAATGACGCAGGACTGCGGACACTGTTCCGTCTGTATAGGTAAATGGCAGTCATGGCCTCAGAACAGTGTGGCTTCTGCACCAGATGCTTCTGTTATTAAGGGGATGCTGTCTGAGTTTAATCAAGCGTATCAAACGATGTTTAATCAGCTGCCCGAGCCTGAAACCCAGACCCGTTTTTTAAGTGGTATGGCGAGCCCGTGGCTAACCAAAGTGAAAGCGAAGAAACTTGCGAATTACGCAGAACTTGAGCAAGTGCCGTATGCGGATGTTTTAAAAACTCTGACTTAATTTGAAAAAATTAAGGCTTCTTCCCGGCATTATCCGCAATGCGGCGAATCACCCGTGATGCTGCGACAAAACCAAAAGTACCCGTCACCATAGTCGCGGAGCCAAAACCGCTATTGCAGTCGAGGCGGGTGCTTTCGCCAGCAAAAGCTTTGGTCTGACACACAGTGCCGTCGCTGTTTGGGTACACCAGCTGTTCGGTTGAAAAGACACAAGGCACAGAATAGTTACGCGATGCGTTACGCGAAAAACCGTATTCACGACGTAGCAAAGAGCGTACTTTACGCGCAAGAGGATCATTGAAGGTTTTATTCAGATCACCGACCTGAATCTGCGTCGGGTCCGTCTGACCACCAGCCGCCCCCGTGGTAACGATACGAATCTTGCGACGCTTACAGAAGGCAATCAGCGCGGCTTTATTCTTTACACTATCGATGCAATCGATCACGTAATCCATATCCGGCGTGATCTGCTCTTCCAGATTCGAAGCCGTGACAAACGCCATACGAGCATCGACATCGATCTCAGGATTAATGTCTTTTAAACGCTCAGCAACCGCTTCGCACTTGAGCTTACCGACCGAGCTGGTCATGGCGTGAATCTGTCGATTGGTGTTGGTGACACAGATATCGTCCATGTCGATCAGAGTGATCTTACCAACGCCCGAACGCGCCAGAGCCTCAGCTGCCCAACTACCGACACCACCAATGCCTATCACGCAGACGTGCGCATCGTGCAGGCGTTGCAAGCCGTCTGCACCGTATAAACGGCCAATACCGCCGAAACGGTCGAGGTAGGATGGACTCATCGAAGAAGACATTATGGAACTCAGAGATCAAAAACGTGGGAAGATTATATCAGCTTAACTGCCGACTCTCTTCTTCCCTGAGCGTCAGTACTTCGAACCCTTCGGCCGTTACGGCAATAGATTCGTAGGTCCTCGCTCTAACAGATGGGATCAATCTTCGGATGGAACAAAAGCAAAATCGTTCTTTCCGTCTTTCTTTACCCGGTACATGGCGGCATCTGCGGCTTTAAGCAATGATTCGAGATCCTCCCCATCGTCAGGGAAGTTAGCAATGCCGATACTGGCGCTGACCCGGGCCTGGGCGCCCTCAACCGATATTGGCTCTTTCAGGCAATCCAGAATACGCTGGGCCATTCCTTCAGAATCTGCTCTCGAGCTGGCGTGAGACAGCAGTACATACTCGTCTCCACCAATCCGGGCCAGCAGGTCGCTCTCACAAATAACCTCCTGTAAGCGTCTGGCCACTTCACGCAACACCTCATCACCGGCACTGTGGCTGAAGTTGTCGTTGATTGCTTTGAAGCCATCCAGATCAATAAACATCAGCCAGAGTGGCTGTTTATCAAGGGCGGCATGAGCGAGTTCAGCGTCGGCGGCCTCCTGCATGTAGTGCAGGCTATGTACACCCGTAAGAGCATCCTTCATCGCAATATCATGCAGCCTCGAGCGCGCTGACTCGACCTCTTCCAGCGCCTCATACAATTCGGTGAAATCATACTCGACCACCAGAAACAGGAAATCCCCGTTCAATGGATGGCGGGTACAGCGAATATCCAGGCTATGGCGGCGCGGCCCATTGGCGGTTTGCATGATGTAGTCCCAGCGGCCTTCTTCTCCAGCCTGCACCCGCTTAAGACAATCCCGCCCCTCGGCTGGATCAGCAAAGCGGGCAACGAAAGGAGAGATATCTGCTGCTAAAGACTGGCTATGGATATAGTTATAAGCATCGGTTGCCGCAGGGCTTTCTACCACGGGTGTACCATCCAGGGTGAAGGTAGTTGCAGGCACCCGCGTATAGCGCATCGCCTCCATCAAGAGCAGATTTTCGGGCTGCTCCCCCATGTTCACCTGTTCATTGATGTAGGCAATGATGCCTCGATGTCGGTCTGGCCCCAACAGCACTGCCCGGTGCATCATCAACAACGTCTTAGGTTTACCGTTCGGATAGGTTGTCCAGGGGTCAACGGTAAGGCCTTCGCGCACCGCGAGCTCAAAGGTTTGCAACGTACGGTCACGCGCGCCCTGAGTATCACCTGACAGATCTTTGTCGATCAGTGCTTGCACCGAATCCAGCCCCCAGAAGGCAACCGCTGCTGAGTTGCCCCACCACCAACCGTGCTTATCGATATCGAACACCCAAACAACGTTGGGTATCAGTTCGTAAAGCTTAAATTCTTCAATGGTCTCGATATGAACCAGATGACCATACTGACTGAGATTTACCACGGTTGAGCAACGACCTCGGCGACGCTGAAAAATGCTTTCCTGCACTAGTTCAGACTCACAAGTCCAATGTGAGATGGATTGTAGATAACACGTACGTTCAACTATAGCAGGAGTCTATCTGACTGCTACTGACTCAGACCTGACTACAGTTTTCAGTGGCCCAGATTGCCTAACTCAATTCCGCACACTTGCTTGAAAAGATGGCGCCCCTACAAATTCACCAACTGAATCCTTGGCCCGTCATCCAGCAACTGCCGGTACAACTGATCGACGATCTGAGGGTTACGGACGTCTTCGAGAGAAATTCGCCCCATCATCTGCATAATCAGCTGGTTTATCCCACCCCAGCCGTCTGAGAGATTACAGGTATCGGTGATATCGCAGACATGATGGTCCTGAGAGCACTCCGTCAGAGCAATCGGGCCTTCGAAGGCTTCAACTACATCGCGAACGCTGATCTGTGCAGGTGACCGGGCGATGCGATAACCGCCTTTGGCACCACGACGGGCGTTCACAAGTCCGCTATCGACCAGTGCCTTCATCACTTTGCGTACGGTCGGAACGTTGAGACCAGTGGTCGATGAAATGTCATCCACCGACTGCTGAACCGCGCCCTGCGCCGCCAAGTGATTAAGCACCACGATTCCGTAATCTGTGAGTTTGCCGATTCTGAGCATCTGTCTTTCCTGTGGATCAGGCCGCCGTGTTTTTCTTAGAACCCGATTGAGAATCATTGTCGATTCGTCAGCATTCATGGGCTTTGATACAATCCTGACACAAAGCATACCAACTTGGTATTCTTTCTGTACAGACAGAGAGTACCTGAGTAAAATACTCAGTTATTGGCGTCAGTTCTGGTAGACTGCGCTCGATAATGATGTACCCGATGCACCTATGATGCGATGCGAGAGAAGTAGCTATGGCCACCAACGCTGAAATTGAAAGCCAGATCAAAGCCCGTGAATACAAAGCCGGCTTCGTCACTAACATTGAGTCCGAGACCCTGCCACCAGGGCTGGATGAAGATGTGGTGCGCTTTATTTCAGCTAAAAAAGGCGAACCCGAGTGGCTGACTGAGTGGCGCTTAAAAGCCTACCGCGAATGGCTGACCATGGAAGAGCCTGATTGGGCGCACCTGGGTTACCCTGAAATCGATTATCAGGGCGTGTCTTACTACTCTGCGCCTAAGAGCATGGAAGACAAACCAAAATCGCTTGATGAAGTCGACCCAGAGCTGCTGGAAACCTACAACAAGTTGGGTATCCCACTGCACGAGCAAATGGCACTTGCGGGCGTTGCCGTTGATGCCGTGTTCGACTCAGTATCCGTCGCGACTACATTCCGCGAAAAGCTGGAAGAAGCTGGCGTTATCTTTATGCCGATTTCAGAAGCCGTTCACGAGTACCCAGAGCTGATCAAGAAGTACATGGGCTCTGTTGTACCTCAGCGCGATAACTTCTTTGCAGCACTGAACTGCGCCGTGTTCTCCGATGGTTCCTTTGTGTATATCCCGAAAGGGGTTCGCTGCCCGATGGAACTGTCTACGTATTTCCGTATCAACGAAGCCATGACCGGCCAGTTTGAGCGTACTTTAATTGTCGCCGATGAAGGTTCGTACGTCAGTTACCTCGAAGGCTGTACTGCACCGATGCGTGATGAAAACCAGCTGCACGCAGCCGTTGTAGAGCTGGTCGCTCTTGATGGTGCTGAAATTAAGTACAGTACGGTGCAGAACTGGTATCCAGGCGATGAAAACGGCAAAGGCGGTATCTACAACTTCGTGACCAAGCGTGCCGTTGCTCACACCAACGCCAAAGTCAGCTGGACTCAGGTTGAAACCGGTTCTGCCGTCACCTGGAAGTACCCAAGCTGTGTGCTGAAAGGCGACAACAGCATTGGCGAATTTTATTCCGTTGCCCTGACCAATAATTATCAGCAAGCCGACACCGGCACCAAGATGATTCACATGGGCAAGAACACTAAGTCGACCATTATTTCGAAAGGTATTTCTGCGGGTAAAAGTCAGAATGCTTATCGCGGCTTAGTGCGAATGGGTCCAATGGCGGAAGGTGCACGTAACTTCACTCAGTGCGATTCTCTGCTCTTAGGCGATAAGTGTGGTGCTCATACCTTCCCATATATTGAGAGCAAGCACCCAAGTGCTGTAGTAGAACACGAAGCAACGACATCGACCGTAAGCGATGATCAGTTGTTCCTGTGTCAGCAGCGCGGCATCGATACCGAGAAAGCGGTATCCATGATTGTTAACGGGTTCTGTAAAGAAGTATTTAAAGAGTTGCCGATGGAGTTTGCCGTGGAGGCAGGAAAGCTCCTGGAGATTTCTCTGGAAGGCTCTGTCGGCTAATTCTGGCCTACTGCGCTCTGGATTGCGGTGTTAAAACCTCGCTCAGAATGCTCATTTACTACTTGTAAACTGCGCTTCTTCACTCGGTTTTGCCTTGCACTCCATTCGCTCATGACGCCCAGAACTGTAGTCAAGCGAACGCCCTTTGGGGTGAACGAATAGTAAGGGAGATCGGAAGAAGTTGAGGCTGGCGTCTGTGCCATGGATGGCACAGCCGAGCGTACAGGGATGTATTTACCGCGACCAGCCGATCTTCTTCCGGTCTCCCGAAAGAAATCACAAATCAAAATTTGAAAATTGAACACTAACCGTCTGCCACCAGACAAAAGGTTAAAGAAATGATCGAGATTAAAGACCTCAAGGCCAGCGTTGAAGAAAAAGAAATTCTCAAAGGCCTGAACCTGAACATCGGCCCGGGTGAAGTACACGCCATTATGGGTCCGAACGGTGCCGGTAAAAGTACCCTGGGTAACGTACTGGCGGGTCGTGAAGGCTACGAAGTGACTGGTGGTTCCGCCACTCTGAACGGCAAGGATATTCTCGATCTTGATCCTGAAGAGCGCGCACGCGAAGGTCTGTTTCTGGCATTCCAGTATCCGGTTGAAATTCCGGGTGTTTCTAACCTCGAATTCCTGAAAGCCTCTGTTGATGCAGTACGTGAGCAGCAAGGCAAGCCTGCGCTGGATTCTGTTCAGTTTTTAAAACTTGCTCGTGAAAAATGCAAAGCCGTCAACCTCGATCAGAGCTTCCTCAAGCGTGGCGTTAACGAAGGTTTTTCTGGTGGTGAGAAAAAGCGTAACGAGCTGATGCAGATGATGCTGCTGGAACCAAGCCTGTGCATCCTCGATGAAACCGACTCCGGTCTGGATATCGATGCCCTACAGGTGGTCGCTGATGGTGTGAACGCAATGCGCGATGCTAACCGCAGCTTTATCGTAGTTACCCACTACCAGCGTCTGCTCGACTATATCGTGCCAGACTATGTTCACGTTCTGGCGAATGGCCGCATCGTGAAATCCGGCGGTAAAGAACTGGCGCTGGAGCTGGAAGAAAAAGGCTACGGCTGGCTGGAAAACGGTAACGAAAACGGAGCTGAGTGATATGGCCGCTGAATTTATTGCCCAGCAGCTTGAACTTGCAAAAGGCATCAGCCCACTGGCATGGCTCGAATCAACAAATGAGCGCGGCCAACAGGCCTTCGCTGAAGCCACTGTGCCTACACGTAAAACCGAAGACTGGAAATACACCTCACTGTATAACCTGACTGAAACCGGCTTTGCCAACAGTGCTCCGCACGCTCAGGCGCATGCACCGGTTGTTCCGGGTCTTCAGGCTAATCGCCTTGTAGTTGCTAACGGCGAGCTGGATACTTCCGCATCAGACGCTGCTGCACTCGAGCTGGTCGTTCGTTTCCGTGACGCTCGCCCGGAACAGCAGGAAGCCATTCGTGAACTATTAGGCAATGTAAAAGGTGAGCGCGGACATTTGTTTGCCGACCTCAATGACGCCAGCATTAACGATGGCTTGTTTGTTCTGGTCGAGAAGAACCAACGCCTCGAGCACCCGCTGCACATTGTCTACGCCAACACCGTAGGCGATGCACCTTTTACCGTTAATACGCGTTTATTGATCGCTCTCGAGCAGGGTTCTGAAGCGACTGTCATCGAGCACTATACAGGTGACGATACTGTCGATGGTAAGCAGAATAATTTCACCAATGCGGTTACTGAAATCCGCGTTGGCGATAACGCCAAACTGGTGCATTACCGCATGCAACTGATGGCAGAGTCTGCATTTCATATTGGCGGTACCTTTATCGATCTGCAGCGTGATTCGCGTTACGAAGGTTTTCATTTAGGTCTGGGTTCTGCCCTCACCCGCAATGACATTATCGTGAACCATAATGTTGGCGGTTCGCACTGCGAAATGAACGGTGTCTATGTTCCGCAGAACAAACAGGTCATTGATTTTCATACCTGCGTTGAGCACAAAGCAGCGCACTGTACGACCGACGAAGTGTTCCGCGGCATTATGAATGATAAAGCCAAAGCAACTTTTAACGGCCGTATTCATATTCATCCGGATGCCCAGAAAACGCTGGCTGAACTGAGCAACAAAAACCTGCTGCTGACAAACACCGCCGAGATCAACACCAAGCCTGAGCTTGAGATCTACGCTGATGACGTTCAGTGTGCACACGGTGCCACCGTCGCTCAGCTTGAAGAAAAAGCCCGCTTCTATCTGCAAAGCCGTGGTATCAGCGCCGCCGATGCTGAAGTGATGCTGAGCTTTGGTTTTATCAATGAACTGCTGAATGGTCTGAACGATGAAGCGCTGGGCCTTTGGCTACGCCCTCAGTTGGCAAAACGCTTTGGTCGAGATGACGATCTGTCCGCTCAACTCTCTGGAGAGCTGTAAGAATGACTCAGGCGCTGATTAACGACATCCGTGCACAATTCCCGGCACTTCATCAGGAAGTGAACGGCAAGCCGCTGGTTTACCTCGATAACGGCGCGACCACTCAAAAGCCGCAATGCGTTATTGATGCGCTGAGTGATTATTATCGCCTGAATAATTCGAATGTTCACCGTGGCGCTCACACTCTGAGTGATCGCGCTACGCAACAGTTTGAAGACGCACGCAAAACCCTGCAGGCGTTTCTAAACGCGAACAAGTCAGAAGAAGTCGTCTGGACCCGTGGCACAACCGAGTCGATTAATCTGGTTGCTGCGACCTGGGGCCGTCAGAACATCAAGGCCGGTGACGAAATTCTCGTGTCAGGCATGGAGCACCACTCGAACATCGTTCCGTGGCAGATGCTGTGTGAGCAGACAGGTGCAACACTTCGTCCTATTCCGGTAAAAGATAATGGCGAGTTGGATATGGAAGCGTTTACTTCCATGCTCAACGATAAGGTAAAACTAGTGGGCGTTGTTCATGTGTCCAACGCATTAGGCACGATTAATCCCGTCGCTGACATTATTAAGATGTCTCACGATGTAGGTGCCAAAGTACTGGTTGATGGTGCCCAGGCCGTTGCCCACTGGGATGTCGATGTGCAGGCACTCGATGTCGACTTCTACGCCTTCTCTGGTCATAAGCTGTTCGGCCCGACTGGTATCGGTGTGCTGTACGGCAAAGAAGAACTGCTGAATGCCATGCCGCCTTATCAAGGCGGAGGTGAAATGATTGAGCACTGCTCTTTCGATGGTACAACCTACAATGTTCTGCCCTTTAAATTTGAAGCAGGCACCCCCAACATTGCTGGGGCCATCGGTTTGGCTGCCGCGGTTAGTTATCTGAATGGCGTGGACCGTGCAGCACTTGAGCAACACGAGAATGCGCTGCTCGTACGTGCCAACGAACTGGCCGACGAGATTGGCGGTATCCGTAAAATCGGTACTGCACCACATAAAGCGAGCGTATTCAGCTTCCTGTTGGATGGTGCACACCCTGCTGACGTCGGGACTCTGCTCGACCAGCAAGGCATTGCCGTTCGCACTGGCCATCACTGTGCGATGCCATTGATGAACCAGTTTAAGGTGCCGGGTACAGTTCGTGCCTCGTTCAGTTTTTATAACACCATGGACGATGTTGAGCGCCTGTTTGCTGGCCTTGAAAAAGCCAGAATGTTTTTACTCTAAGGTGATCCGGCTATGAATATTGAGACTTATGATCCAAATGCTAAAGCAGAAGTCTCCATGACGGAGGCAGCGATTGCACACGTGCGTAAGCAGCTGAGCAAAAACCCAGACATGAAAGGTATTCGCCTTGCAGTCAAAAAGAGTGGCTGTTCAGGCTTTAAATATGATGTCGAATTCGTTGATGATGAAAAGTCAGAAGACGATGCGATTCAGGTAGCCGACGACGTGACCCTTTACGTTGCAGCAGACGCCCGTGCCTATGTCCGTGGCACGGTGATCGACTTCACCAAAGAAGGCCTGAACAGCACCATTACCTTCAATAACCCGAATGCCAAAGACCTGTGTGGCTGCGGTGAAAGTTTCAGCGTCTGAGGCTCAGTTGAGCTGCCCTGCTTAAACGGCTTGAGCCTCCAGCCGGTTAAGCAGTTTCTTACACCGTGACGCCATCTCTTCTTTTTCAAGCGCCTGTAGCGCTTCATGCATCAACGAATAGGCTTTAATCAATAGCTGATTATCTGAGCAGTCCTGATGCATACCATTCACCAGTCGAATTACGGCTGGGTAATCCCCAAAGGATGCGTAATCCTGCGCGAGAGTGAAACGAACTTCGTGACTTGTCGGTTTAAAGTCGGGAACCACACTGCGGGTCTGGTTATAAATTCGCTTAAGCTGGGCCTGGTGTCCTTTATGTAGCTTGTAAGCCATATAGTCGTCGGCAAACTCAAGCAGATCTTCTTTGTTTCCGGTAGCCGTTAGGAACTCGAAGTATTCATCATTGAGCGACAGGTCCTGCCCATGACGATCCAGTGTTTTCTTATATAAGCGATTGACGCCCTCATAGTCGCCTTCTTTGATCAGAACACTGATCTTCGCCCGGCTACGCTCTACTTCGCTCCGATATATCGGAGCATCCCCCGTCTGCGCTCGCGCGTAAAAACCAAGCTTTTCCTGATACTGGAAAACCACGTAGCCGAGGAGGTGAAAGATAACCACCATATAGAAATTAGAAATGACTGATTGCAGAATCATGCTCGCCCACTCGAATCCAGAGAAGACCATGTAAGAAAGCAAACCCACAGACGAACTCATCAATAAAAGAAGGCCAATCAGAATACCGTACGGTAAACCAACAGCACTGACGATACGTAATATATTCGGTGGCGCAAACGACGCCAGTACGCGATCTGTTAACGCAAAGTTAATAAGAAAGGCCGGAATACTGAGAACAACCAAGGCTCCGAGTAGCCCGGTAATCCCTGCACCCAAATAATGGTATGAGCCGATCCCACCTGCGGTAATCAGGATAATTAAACCAATCATTTTGAAAATAATCACGATGCCACCCGAGAAGGCTTCGCTCAGGTCGGGCGGAGACATATTTCCCGCGGCCGTCTCTTCCAGGCATTGAAAGCTGTACTTGGTGAGAATACCCGCCGAGATCAATCCTGCCACAGCACCTACGATAGGCACAAAGAACAGAACACCGCTGATAGCGGACAGTACAATTATCAGAGTCATAACCGGTACAGTGAGCGGATACCGGAAAGTTTCAGAGAGTCGTTCCCAGAAGGGTTCAGCCGTATACGCAGATCCCAGTGACTCGAGCGTCGCGCCACATTTGCAGCAGTAGCGGTCCTCCCCCCTTTCAGACTCCTGGGTGCAGGTATCGCATACCTGACAGTCGCAATGAGTACAGTGCCAGGTGGCGGCTTCGGTAGGATGATATTTGCAGTACTTCATTTATGCCCCCATCGCCAGTTGTTCAGCAACGCTGACATAGTATTGCTGTTTATCTGCCCGATTCTGGCGACTGTGCGCTTTGGCCAGGCTGGTCGCCACCCGGCTCAATTCAGATGGCTTTGCATTGCGCTTTTTCAATAGAGAAAAGATCTCTTCTGAGAAACTGAGATCCTCTAAGTGAGAAAAATTTGAGCCACAGATCGCCAGCGTTTCTGAGTCAATATGCTTAAGGTAGGGCCGGATATCTGCCCATATATCGCGTTGGCGGATTAATTCTTCGTCTGAGGTATCTTCGTAGCGCAGAACTTTTTTCAGGCTCGCAAGCCAGGTCTTATTCCTGCGTAATTTAAGCAGGTTGTACTGAAGTAGCAGTAATTCAAACTCCTCACCATAGGTCGCAATTGCCTGCTCTATACGATGCTGAGCAGTATCAAAGCGATACTTCTCAATGGCAGCGTATATCTCCGCAAGTTGCTGACGATAAGGTTCGGTATCATCTTCAGGCGTTTCGATGTATTCGAATTTAAGTAACTCAGGGCGAATCAGAGCCAGCGCCCCAACAGACAATGCACCAGCAACAAAACCACCAGCATGAGCCATAAAGGCGACGTTACTGTCAGGGTCTGAATAAAAGCTGATCAGCTCTTTGCCGATATACACCGGCAGAAGAATCATCGCTGGTGCCCGGAAGTAACCAACGATCAAATAGAACCAATAAAAGAAGCGAATAGTCTGCCATCGATAAATAATCAGATACATTGCCATTACCGCCGACAATGAGCCCGAAGCACCGACCAAAGGTTGTTCTGAAGTGAAATCCACCGCTGCATGTGAAATACCAGCCACAATACCGCCGAGCAGATACAGCCCAAGAAAAGACAGGTGCCCGAGAACGGCTTCAACGACAAAGCCACAAATCATCAGAAACATCATGTTCCCCATCAGGTGCATAAAATCACCGTGGAGAAACTGATACATGAAAAGGTCAATCACCGAGAGGTCGTTCGGCTTCACACCAAAACGCACACTACTGATACTGTCTATCTGCTCATTGATCTCAGAGCGGCGATCAACCCACTCGTAATAAAAGCTCGGGTAAAACAACGAGGGGCCGTTCGCTTCAAGGTATTTATAGAACCCCCTGTCTGTCACAACCGCAGTTGCGACCGGAAAAATCATGTCGTCTTCATGATATGCCCGCAGCTCTTCGAGGTGCTCAATGTCGCCCTGTTGTTCCAGATAAGTCTGGTAGTGTGGCCATTCATCTTCAAGGTACCCCGACTCGTTGTACGCAGTAATTGCCTTGATATAACGTTCGGTATCGCCGCTCTGATAGAGAAAAAATACGAGGATATTCAGAAGGATGATACCGATCAGAACAATCGGCGGGTGACTCCAGTTCAGGCGCCGCTCAACGGGAAGGATAATCATGTAGTAGCTGTCCTTGTCGCTCGTGGCAGGGCTCCAGCCCACCACCCTGTAAACTCTGCCAGCTTAAACTGCTTCCCCTCGTCGGACAACTCTACAAACTCAGTTCCCGTGTGCTAACTGAGTGAATAAAGTATCGCCAATCCTGTTAGAATACGCGTTTTATCCAGATCACAGGTTGAATCCATGTCTATTGAACGTCGAATGGTGGTTGCCAACGATAATTGTCCTGCTCGCATGGTGCCGTCCGGCACGCCGACGACAATCAGCGCCGGTACCTTCGTCACCATCAATCAGGCATTGGGTGGTAATTATACGGTGACGGTGAACGGCAATATGATGCGCGTCGATGGTACAGATGCGGCTGCGCTTGGGCTTGAGTCTGAGAGCATCACCTTCGATGACCCAGGTGACGGTCAGGTTCACAAAGAACAGATTGAGCAGGCTCTTCGCACCATCTTCGATCCTGAAATTCCGATCAACCTTCTCGATCTCGGGCTGATCTACGGTATCGATATCGAGGGTACCGACGTCAATATCCGCATGACACTGACAGCCCCTACCTGCGGTATGGGGCCCGTTCTGGTTTCTGATGTGAAATACCGTGTCGCAAAAGTTCCTAATGTCGCTTCTGTCAATGTTGAACTGGTCTTTGACCCGCCCTGGAGCCGCGACATGATGACCGAAGAAGCCCAACTTGAGGCCGGACTCTTCTTCTGACTCTCTGACCAGTCGTTCGCGGTAAACTGGCTATTTCAACAATGGCCGGATATGATGTTACCAGTTTGGCAACATTGCCGATGCATTAGTAATAATAAAAATAAAATAGCAATAAAAAGTGGCCGTCTGGCCCAGGCGAGCAATGAACGACTTGTATTTTACGGCGCTGACCGAGGCCTTGCATGAGGCTGAGATCTGCACGCCGACCCTAGTACTGGATAAGGAACGTCTGGATAGAAATATTGACCACCTTATCGACGTACTGAATAAAGGGTTCGACTATCGCCTTGTCACTAAGTCGTTACCCTCAATTCCACTGCTTCAGTACATTATGCGGCGCACTGGCAGTCAAAGACTGATGTGCTTCCATCTACCCTTTCTGCTGCAAATCGTGAATCAGATTCCGTCTGCCGACATTCTGATGGGAAAACCCCTTCCCATTCGCGCAGCACGCCATTTCTATAACTGGCATAAAAAGCAAACCAGCAGTATGTGCTTCTCTCCGGATCTTCAACTGCAGTGGCTGATAGATAGCCCTCGCCGGTTAGCTCAATACGGCCAGTTTGCCCGGGAGAACAATCTGACCATCAGGGTCAGCCTGGAAATCGACGTAGGTATGCATCGGGGTGGCTTCCGGAGCAGCAGTGAATTCACCGAAGCTTTACGGATAATTCAGAACTCAGACCACCTGATACTGACCGGCTTAATGGGCTACGAGGCTCATATCCCACACATTCCAGCTATTCTCGGTGGCGCCCGGCGTGCGTTTGCAGATGCCCGGGGGCGATATAGCAACTTTCTTCAGGCGGTAGAAACAGAGTTGGGAAACGATGCCCTCAAAGACCTGACGCTCAATACTGGCGGCAGCTCAACCTACACCATGTATACCGACAACAGCTTTGTATCAGAGATCGCGGCTGGCTCTGCATTGGTTAAACCCAAGAACTACGATGTTGATACCCTGGAGCATCATATTGCCGCAGCCTACATAGCCGCGCCTGTTCTGAAGAAGGTAGATCGCCCAGAGATTCCTCTATCACCTGCTGTGTCGGCAGTTCTCCGCTGGACTGGCTTCCTTCCATCTCAAGGGGCTTTTATCTACGGCGGTAACTGGCTTGCAAAACCTGTCTACCCAAGGGAAACGGAACAGGTTCGTCTTCATGGCCGGTCCAGTAATCAGGAACTGTATGGGTTTCCGAAGGATACGAAGATCGAAGAAGATGACTATATTTTCCTGAGACCGACACAAAGCGAGTCGGTGTTTCGTCAGTTTGGCCATATCGCCATCTATGAAAACGGTAAGATTACCGATTGGTGGTCGGTATTTCAGGAAGAGCACAACGAAGGGAACTCCGCCGACTCACTGCTTGAGTCGGCTCAGAAGCGAAGCTATCGCCTATAATTCGAACCGCTCGGCCTGATCCTGTAATGTCCGGGCCAGAGCGCGCTGCTCTTCTGCGGTTTTACGCATGAAATTACCTGTTGCAGCGGTATGACGCGATATATTGAAGATATTTCTCGTGCGCGTCGATACCTCTCCATTGGTCTGCACCTGCTCTTCAGCGGCGGCGGCGATCTGGTCTGACATATCCCGAATACCAGCCACTGCATCACGGATCATCGACAACTCCTGACTGAGCGTACCGGACAGTGACACGGCTCCTGTAACAACATCTTTTGAGCCCTCAACGGCTTTAAACGCTTCCTGAGTCTGCGACTGGAACTGACTGACGATTTGCTCAATCTCATACGTCGATTCCTGTGTTCTCTGAGCCAGGCTGCGGACCTCATCAGCAACAACAGCGAAACCACGCCCCTGCTCGCCCGCCCTTGCAGCTTCGATAGCTGCGTTAAGTGCCAGTAGATTAGTTTGCTCTGCAATCGCCTTGATCACACTCAACACGCTGCCGATAGACTCACTACGACCGTGCAATTCGCGAATCACACCCGCGACCGAAGTCATCGTTTCATCCAGACTGGCGATCTTGCCAACACTCTCTTGGACAACACCGACGCTTTTCCCGATCGTCGTATCGGCAGAATCAGTCTGCTCAGACATATTGTGAATATTCACCGCAATATCCCGAGCTGCGATCTCAAGCTGGCCGACGGACTCGACAACAGATTCAGTCTCTGTCTGTTGCTGTTTCATACCTTTGGTACTTAGTGAGATCGTCGCGTGGTTCTGAATAGCGATCAAAGACAGTTGTTTCGATGTGCTGTCGATTGAATGGATCATATCCGCAATCTGTGCCTGCATGCTGTTAAAGGCTCTCGCTGCCTCGCCGAGTTCATCATCCGTATGAATCATAGCCGGCACATCAAGTTGCAGGTTGTCTGAAACCCGCTTCAACCCCTGCACGACTTCCCTGATCTGGTTAACCAGCATTGCGACGACGAGCCAAACCAGCAAAATCGATACCGCAATAACAGCAACTGCGATAGTCAGCATACCTACAAATTCACTCTGAGCCAGAGTACCACCTGCTTTTGCGTTGCTGATGAGCGCGGCTGACAGGGTATCTTCGACCTCTTTCAATTTATTAATACGCGCTGTTGACGCTGCAAACCAATCAGCTGCCTTCACCCCAAAACCACCGGTGCCAGACTGCCTGTGGGCGATATCACGATACTTCTGGACTGCAACAACTTCTGCACTGACATTGAACCGCTCCCACAATGTCGCCCCATCATCATCAGTGAAAGCGGCAAACTCACGAAAGTGACTCTCTTGTTCAGCAACCAGGTGCACAAAGCGTGAGTACAGAGCACCATTAAACTGATCTGCACCAAATGCGTTACTAAGCACCGCTCTCTCGATACCCGCTCGCTCTTTGCCCTGGAGGAATGAATAATAAGCGGAGAGATCAAGCGTAGCCTTTGCATCCTCCGAATAATGCGCAGCTTGCGCAGGTACACTCAGAAGATGTGCAATGGTGCCGGTGTAGAACTTAAGTACCTCACCGAGC
Source organism: Thalassolituus sp. UBA675 (assembly GCF_002297765.1). Taxonomy (NCBI): domain Bacteria; kingdom Pseudomonadati; phylum Pseudomonadota; class Gammaproteobacteria; order Oceanospirillales; family Oceanospirillaceae; genus Thalassolituus; species Thalassolituus sp. UBA675. The sequence goes on along the minus strand of NZ_DBNJ01000026.1, from coordinate 63,116 downwards.
TCGACCGATTGGTCTGTGACAGATTTTCTTACGGAAGCCAGGCGTTCCAGGCGTTTTTCCGCCGCCTTAATCTCTTGCTGAACCCCTGGATAATCTTTCAACGAATGGTCACGAATATAGGCTTCCCAATCGGCCCGGCGGGCATCCACGAGCTGACGCTGCTTAACAATCGCCTGTGCGAAGGAACTCCCGCCACTCCCAAGATAACCCGCAGACATGCCCCGCTCTTTTTGCATTTCATGTGCAAGATTACTATTGAGCTGAGTCAAGGTTACAAGCACTTCGATGTGACTGAAGCTTGCAATTCGCGCACTCATCGACTGCAATAAACGAACATCAGTCAACACCAGAGCAGCCAATAGCGGCACGATTAATAACATCAGTTTTGCACGAATGCTCAAGCTCTTGATCAGCGACATAAGCAAGACTCCTCTTTGGCTATAAGCGTAGACCGCCCCCAAAGCTCTGCAAGCCGAGATTCATCCAATAAAAGCACTGTGAACAATCACCCCTGTCAGGTTGGCCCAGCAAAGCACAGCACCTGCTGAACGAGCCTGCCCATTCTGGTATCATCCGCACCGATTTAAGACATGAATAAGGGATACTCCGTGCTGACGATTTACGGTATCAAAAACTGCGACACCATGAAGAAAGCTCTTAAGTGGCTGGCTGACGCAGGTATCGACTACCACTTTCATGACTACAAAAAAGAAGGAGTCCCGGCGGACAAGCTGGATACATGGCTCGATGAACTAGGCTGGGAAGCGGTGATCAACCGTCGCGGAACAACCTGGCGAAAGCTTGATGAAAGCACCCGTGAAGCGATGGATAACACCACGGCGAAAGCAGTCATACTCGACAACCCTTCAATCATAAAGCGCCCACTTCTTGATACTGGCAGTGAGCTTGTGCTTGGCTTCAAAGCAGACGACTACGAAGCCCGCCTGAAATAACAACATTTAAACGACTACTTGAGGAATACTCATGACCACATTCGCAATCGCCATTGGTGTTGGTACCCACAACAGTAAAGGTGAATGGCTCGAGGTTTACTACCAGAAGCCTCTGCTGAATCCAGCTGACGGCATCGTTGAAGCTGCTCGCTCCGCACTGGGCTACACCGGTGGCAACGAAGCAATCAGCGTGAATTCTGACCAGCTAAGCACTTTTGCATCTGCCGTTGAAGGCGCCGATAGCGAGCAAGCTAAACTCGCGCGCGCATGCACTGAAAGCAAGCGTCCAGTGGTTGTGACCATTCTGGAGTCTGACGATCAGGCATCATCCACCCCGGAAGTTTACCTGAAGCTCCACCTGCTCTCTCACCGTCTGGTTAAGCCACATGGCGTCAATCTAGCGGGAATCTTCGGTCTGCTGCCAAACGTTGCCTGGACTAACAAAGGCGCTATCGACCTGAATGAGCTGGCTGATGCTCAGCTGCAGGCTCGACTCGATGGTGAACTGCTGTCAGTAAACAGTATAGATAAGTTCCCACGCATGACCGATTACGTGGTGCCTGCCGGCGTACGCATTGCGCACACTGCTCGCGTTCGTCTTGGTGCCTACATCGGTGAAGGCACGACCATCATGCACGAAGGTTTCGTTAACTTTAATGCGGGCACCATGGGTGTTTCTATGGTTGAAGGTCGTATCTCTGCGGGCGTCGTTGTTGGTGACGGCTCTGATCTGGGCGGCGGCTGCTCTACGATGGGTACTCTGTCTGGTGGTGGTAACATCATTATTTCTGTTGGCGAAAAGTGCCTGTTGGGCGCCAACGCAGGTATCGGTATCCCTCTGGGCGATCGCTGCACCGTCGAAGCGGGTCTGTACGTGACCGCTGGTACCAAAATTCAGGTACTCGACGATCAGAAAAACATCGTTGAAACCGTTAAAGGACGTGACCTGGCGGGTAAATCAGACCTGCTGTTCCGTCGTGACTCTATTACAGGCGCCGTACAGTGCGTGACCAATAAGAGCGCTATCGCTCTTAACGAAGAGCTTCACGCGAACAACTGATCCCGTCATCAGTCTCTCATGTCCGACCGGGCCCGGCCTGGTCGGACAACCCCCTTCTCCTTCTTCACCCCGCATTTTGAACCCGAACGTAACCAGTGTTACTGCAATGTAATCACTGAACGTATATTTGGTGTATTTGCACGAAATCGCCTTTCGTTACCCATTTTACTGACTAACCTATAAATACCCGCCAGCGAGAACCTACTCCAAAACGCTGTCGGTAACACCACGTCGATAAGATGTAACGAACGGGCACAGCTGGCAAAAATAAAAATAACAGCCGCTGAATAACGAAAAGTAAGCCTGTCGATCACCACTAAGCCCTGCTCTCTCCCCGGAGGCAGGGCTTTTTCCTTTCTGACAGGTTCAACTGTTATCATGAGTAGGCAACCTGATGTGATGACTATGAACAAAGACAAACGTATTGAAATTTTTACCCGGCTCAGAAACGAGAATCCGAATCCGGAAACTGAGCTTGAGTACACTTCCCCCTATGAGTTACTTGTCGCTGTAACCCTGTCAGCGCAAGCTACCGACGTAAGCGTAAATAGAGCCACCCGGAAGTTGTTTCCCGTCGCAAATACGCCCGCACAGATACTTGCGCTCGGAGAAGAAGGCCTGAAGGAGTACATCAAAACCATCGGCCTGTTTAACAGCAAAGCTAAGAACGTCGTCAAAATGGCCGAGCTCCTGCTGGAACGCCACGGAGGTGAGGTTCCTCAAACGCGCGACGAACTCGTGGCTCTACCTGGTGTCGGACGAAAGACAGCCAATGTCGTACTGAACACCGCCTTCCGGCAGCCAGCAATGGCCGTCGATACCCATATTTTCCGGGTATCAAACCGCACTAAAATTGCCCCCGGAAAGAACGTGGATGAAGTTGAAGCGCGTCTCATGCGACTGGTGCCGAAAGAATTTCTTATGGATGCCCATCACTGGCTGATTCTTCATGGCCGTTACACTTGCGTGGCACGCAAGCCCAAATGCGGATCATGCATCATCGAAGACCTGTGTGAGTTCAAACAAAAAACATCTGATTGAGAGATGCAGGCCAGCGAGCAGTAGCCCAGTCAGAAACAACTAATAATACAGGAGAGAGACAATGAGAATACTCCACACTATGCTGCGCGTAGGCGACCTTGATCGCTCAATCAGCTTCTATACCGAAGTTATGGGTATGCAGCTCTTGCGTAAAAGCGATAACGAACAATACCGATACACCCTGGCTTTTGTTGGTTATCAACCAGAGAAAGAAGGCGCGGTTCTTGAGCTGACCTACAACTGGGATGAATCAGAATATGACCTGGGCACAGGTTATGGTCATATAGCAATTGAGGTCAATGATGCAGCAGACACCTGCGAGGCCATTCGTAACGCCGGCGGAACGGTGACCCGTGAAGCAGGTCCCGTTAAAGGCGGTAGCACGGTCATTGCCTTCGTACAGGATCCAGACGGCTACAAAATCGAGCTCATTGAAAAGAAACAGCCGATTCCCATCGAACTCTGATTCTGGCGGGTAATCAGCCGCGTACGCCCGACTGAACTGACATCCTGTTCAAAATTCAGGCAGTCTTTCAGGCCACTGCTACACTGAATGCAAGTCAGTATGAGGCAGTAGCAATGTTCAACCACCTATCCATTAAGGCCAAACATAACCTGATCGTCGCCGTGACGCTCGTGGGTCTAATCGTGCTTGGCCTGATCACCAGTGTGCAACTCACCTCGATTGAACAACTCGGAGAGGTACGCCAGGATATCGCTGATGTAGAGCAAGGTGTTCTTACTCTCAGACGCCACGAGAAAGACTTCTTAACACGCCTTGACCCGTCTTACCTCGATAAACATGCCAGTACAGCATCAATACTGAACGAAAGCCTCACCAAACTGAGGGCAGACATGCAGACTCAGGGTATGAATGTTTCCGGCGTCGACGGCCTACAACAATCAGTAAATGATTACGTCGCGTCATTTAACTCCCTCGCAACTCTGAGAACCGATGCCGGCCTGACTCCCAAAACAGGGCTCTACGGCAGTCTGCGCGACGCAGTTCATCAGGTAGAAGAATCTTTAAAAGCGGGCGGCGACTACGAGTTGCTCTATCAGATGCTAATGCTCAGACGCCACGAGAAAGACTTCATGCTACGCCTGGATGCTAAGTACGTTGATCGTTTTACCCAGCGTATTGATGACACCGTGCCCATGCTGCGGGAGCGCGGCTTCAATGCTTCTGTGCCACTTATGCAGAAGTACAGAAAGGACTTTTTGTCGCTAGCAGATAAACTGAAAGAAATTGGACTCACTGCTGATTCAGGTGTGTCTGGAGAAATGCGTCAATCAATCCGCGAATCAGAGACAAGCCTGGAAACTATGGCGACAGCCGCACAAACTGAGGCGAGTCAGTTACTCAGTTCAACCTATCAGGCCTTATTCATCACCTTCGCTGTGATCATTGCCATTATTTTTGCGATTACAAAGCTGATTTCAAACAGTATCTGCAAACCGGTGATCAGCATCACAGAGCGCATTCAGCACATATCGAAAGACCTGGATCTGTCGCAGACCGTAGCTCATGGTTCAACCGATGAACTGGGACAGATGTCGACTTCATTCAACCATCTGATTACCAGCCTCCGCGAGACTATTGATCAGGTCTTGCGCTCCTCTATCACAGTCGATGAAACTGCTATTGCCCTTCGCTCAATCACAACCTCACTTAATACTGTGACAGACGAACAGGAGCAGGAGCTACAAAGTGCAGTAACCTGCATAGATGAAATGTCCCAGACCGTTCATCAGGTAGCCCGTAACGCCTCGGATGCTGCTGATGCTGTTACGTCAGTGGGTAAGGACATCAGCAAGGGTAAGAAGATTGCGGATGAGGCACGGGATGCTATCCAAAGTCTGAGCAAGGACATCACAAACACTTCCGCTGCTGCCCAACAACTCCAGAAAGACAGCGAGAGCATTGCAGAAATTCTTGGTGTCATTAACGGAATTGCCGAACAGACAAACCTGCTTGCACTCAACGCTGCGATTGAAGCCGCCCGCGCCGGTGAACAAGGCCGGGGCTTTGCCGTGGTAGCTGATGAGGTGCGTACGCTTGCCAGCCGTACCCAGGAATCTACCGAATCGATCCGCAGTACGCTTGAGCAGTTCCGCTCTGGGACAACACAAGTCGTCGACACAGTGGAACGGTCACAGGCTCAGTCTACCTTTGGCATTGAAAAAACGACCGAATCAGCGGCCATTCTGGATCGCATTTCAGAAGTGATGCTCAGTATCAATGATGTAAATACTCAGGTAGCCACAGCGGCAGAACAGCAGAGTCAGGTCGCGGCTGAAATCAGCCAGAATATTCACAAAATCAATGGTCTGACACAGCAGTGCAGTGAAGAAGCATCAAAAGCAGAACACGAAGGGAATGTGCTCAGTGGACTTTCAAAAGAGCTGGCGCAGAAAATCAGTCGCTTTACGCTCTAGAGATTTGTAGTCCTTTGCACCGGCGGCCTTCGATATCTGCCAGACATGAGTGATATCAGAAGGCCGCAGAACATAGTCTCAGTCGCGAATCATACGACGTAGCGTTTCATCCCGACGGATAAAGTGGTGGTAAAGCGCACCTAATATATGCAGAGCAATGAGAGCCATCAGTACTTTTGAAACAATACCGTGGGTCAAGCCTGCAATTTCATTGATCTGTTCATTTTCTGCGATCAGGGTGGGGATTTCCCAACCAAACATAGCCACGGGATAGCCTGCAGACTGACTCATCAGGATACCGCTCACAGGCATCAACAACATTGAAAGATAAAGCAAACCTTTCACCGCGCCAGCTACCATTTGTGTACTCTTCGGCACACCACTCACAGGTCTGACCGGATTAATAATCCGCAACGGAATACGCAAGAAAAAGAGAAGCAGCGCAAGAACACCCACTGACTTATGCAAGTCCATCAATTCAAACTTCTCTGGGCCATTGGCCATATTCTCAAGCAGTGTCCCCACGACCAGCAGGCCAATGATGATAATCGCCATCAACCAGTGAATCATTTTGGTTGCCGGACTGTAGTACTTTCCACCTTTACGCATTATTAATTCTTTCCTGTTTTTAATTTTGGCCAGCGAAGGGCCTTCTCTCATCAGCCGCTATCTTGTCACCGTCGTGAGTGGCTGACAATGTCATCAGGCTTACTTTCTTCAAGCTCACTCTGTATCAGATGATCGGATAAACCACCTGGTCATGATACCCAGTGATCACCGTCTGAGTTCCCGCCCAGCGACGGTCAAGTTCTACGTCACTACTATCAATTACGAGCGGTCGACCTTCGAGCCCGACCAGTTTTGTCTTTGTCGTTACAACGTAGAAGTGCTCTTTTCCCAGAGCAGTAAGGATACGTGGGCTGAATTGCTGATTTCCACGACCGAAAATATGGCCCTGCCCGCCCATGACACTGACTACCGCGTAGGCTTCCTCGTATTCCTGCAGTAGCGCCCAGATATCTGACTCGCTCAGATCACTGGCGATAACCTGTTCATCGACGACAGCATCAACACCTAACAAGGTAGACTTCAAGTGAAGCTCATCAAGAATGGCCTGGGTCGTTTTACCGGAGCCAAAAAGGTAAAGCACACCCGGCTCCATCTCTTCGATAACATGCGCAGCAATGTCGGCCAGCACCAGTTCTTCGGATTCGGTACCACCCTGTTTTACCGACTGCACAAAATGCCCGCTCTGAACGACGCGCATTTCACCGTATTGCCGAGCGCGAACCTGATCCTCGCGGAATGCATCTTCATCAAGGTCTCTGACCTCTGCTTCCCGGATATCGACCAGTTGCCCCTGCACCAGACGCTGCAATACCTCACCGCTCGCGCTCGGCGATATGCCATAAACACCAGAGTGAATTTTTACGCCAGCAGGAATACCCAGAACCGGCACGCGGTCACCAATCACACCACAGATATCCCGTGCAGTACCATCACCGCCTGCGAACACCAGAACGTCTGGCTTCGCTTCGGCAATGTGCTGAACCGCAGTGATGGTGTCGGCCGCAGTAGATGGCACTGCAGGCTCAAAATCGACGAGGTGATACCGGAAGTTCATTTCATCCAGCAATGCCTGTCCCATATCTCCCGGACAAGACAGAAACTGAATCTGGTCTGCATAGGGACGCAGCAATTCCAGGGCAACCCTGGCACGGTCAGGCGCCCTCTGAGTCGCACCACGACGGAATGCCTCTTTAACAATCTCGGGGCCATCGCTACCCTTAAGACCCACTGCCCCGCCAATCCCGGCAAAGGGGTTGATAATAAATCCCAGCGTCAACATGTCAGAACCAATCAGTCAGCTTGATGCCGATACCGAATCGCTCCTGATAACGATCGTAATCGATCAGGCTTTCGCCATAACCATTGAAATACTGAGCATAACCTTTGATCTTCTTAGTCAACGGGAAGCTGTAGCCCAGTTCAACTGCGCCGCGGTTTTCTGAAAAATCGAGATTATTCCGTACCATGATCGAGAACTGGTGCTTCTGCATCAACTTAACGTAGTGCAGCTCACCGTACCCCAGATAGTCATCCATATCTGGATTGTCGTTGTCTTTGGGGTCTGCAGGGTCAGCCTCTTTACCCTCCGGAATACGCCACCAGACCTTTGGACTGATCACACCACTCCCTACGATAAATGCCGTTTCTGCGATAATCCGGTTCCAGCTTCGTGACAAGGTGCTGGTCTGTCCATTGGACTGATGATTCAGTGACAAACGTACATAATCTACGATTTTATCTTTCAGCATCCAGCTAACCATCAATTCTGGTTCGTGGTTAGTCTCCCGGAAGGGCCGGGAGATATCACTGTTATATACTTGCCAGAATGAACGGTTGGTATAACCCAATTCAATGCGACTGAAGTTTCCGAGTACATCTTCCGCAATAATGTATTTGAGGCTTAATTGTACAATAGCCTCCAGATGGTCATAGCCCTCTTCAAGCGGAACGTTTTCATCAGCGTACTGGTTAATAGCACGCTCAAGTTCGTCGTTGCTGGGCCTGGCCTGCCAGGTCAGAGGCAGAAAGTAGTTGGGGCGATGAGGCAAAAGAACATAGGGGTTTTCAGAAGCCAGCATCTCAGTGCGAACTTTATCGATCAAGGTGGGTAAGTTTTTAGCCTCGTCGGGGAATTCATCTTCCGAGACAACCTGAACTTCCAAGGTCTCAGTTTTAATACCAGCAGGAATATCCTTACGAACGATTGGCTCCCTCTCCTGCTGAGCTGGAGTTGTTTCAGCAGAATAGACATTGATCGCACAAGCAGCAATGCACGCTACAAGAGCGCTTCTCAGAATCGTCATAACAGGAGCCTTCAGGTTGGTAATCTTCCAGCAGGCAAGATTACCACGAATCGCCTGAAGGCGCCTGATCAGGCCACGTGAGCAGCTTCGAGGAACGGTGTTCGCACAGCCTGAAATTCATTTTTGCAGTGCGGACAGGTTCGGGTATCACGCGAGAGTATCTTGTTGTGAAGGTGAAACAGCTGACTGTCTTTTTCCCAACAATAGGAGCAGTAAGGCTGACCAAATGGCCGACCATCGAGCGTTTTATAATAACCATCACCACGACGCTTCAGATTGCCACGATAGACAATCGCCTCATGCATCCGAATCAATTCAGCGTCTTTTTCTTCGATCACATCCTGAAGCAGGGACAGCTCCATTTTCGCTTCTGATACCGACGCAGTCAGATCGGCCAGCAAACGCTTAAGATCGCTTTTATCCAACAGATAGCCCGACTGGCGGATAGCCCTGGCTACATCTTTCGCCCCTTCAAGGGTATCCATCACTGCTTCTACAGTACCGTGCACTGGCATAGTCAATCTCCCGACAATTTCCGCTAGAAAAGCGTCGCTTTTTCGACACTTCTTACATTACGGAATTTATGCAGCAGTTTTAATGCCAGTGTGGGTAAATCTCTGGTACGTGTTACTCACTGCCAGAGACTACTTTTCACTTACTTCTCGACGAATGCACGCTCGATAACGTAATGACCAGCGTGCCCGCCGCGGGCTTCTTTAAAGCCCAGCTCGTCGAGCATGTCTGTCAGCTCATCCAGCATCGCCGGGCTGCCGCAAAGCATAAAGCGGTCGTTCTCCGGATCAATATTCTCCAGACCAATATCTGCGGCCAGCTTACCGCTACGGATAAGGTCCGTCAGGCGCCCGGTATTGCGGTACTCTTCCCGGGTCACGGTCGGGTAGTAAATTAACTTATCCCGCACAATGTCCCCGAAGTACTCGTTGTTTGGCAGTTCGTTTTCAATACGGTCCTGATAAGCCAGCTCAGAGACATACCGAACACCGTGAGTGAGGATGACCTTGTCGTATTGCTCATAGACATCGAGATCTTTAATGATGCTCATAAACGGCGCCAGCCCCGTTCCTGTGCTCAACAGATAAAGGTTCTTACCCGGCAGAAGGTTATCTGTAATCAGCGTACCCACTGGCTTGGTTCCCACCAGGATCTCATCGCCAACAGACAATTTCTGCAGGTGCTTGGTCAGAGGGCCGTCTTGCACCTTAATTGAGAAAAACTCCATCTCTTCTTCGTAGTTCGCACTGGCAATACTATAGGCGCGTAACAACGGCTTATCCTCTACTTCCAGCCCTATCATAGTGAAATGACCATTCTTAAAACGCAGGCCCTGGTTGCGGGTAGTAGTGAAGCTGAACAGAGTGTCATTCCAGTGGTGTACGCTGGTAACTGTCTCACGAATCAGGTTGCTCATATTGGCGACTCCGTTGTTTCAGAATGATGTTGAGCTGGTTGCTCAAAGAATGAGCACAGGTTACGCCCACTATCAAATTCGATAAAACAACTTATTTTGATATAATCAATCGATTTTACCGATCACAGTATTCCGGGACGCAAACCAATGAGATATACACTGCGGCAACTCGAGGTCTTCCTCGCGATCGCACAAGCTGGCAACCTGACCCGCGCAGCGAGTGAACTGAACATGTCCCAGAGTGCGGCGAGCAGCGCTCTGAAAGATCTGGAAACCCAATTCGACGTGCTCTTATTCGACCGGGTTGGTAAACGCCTGCAGTTGAGCGATCGAGGTAAGCAGTTACGCCCTGCTGCCGAGAGACTGATGGGGATGGCCGATGATCTGGAGCAGAGTTTGCTCAATAACGCAGACGCTGGCCCGCTGAACATTGGCGCAACCTTATCCATCGGAAATTATCTCGCAGTGCAGATGGTCGCTGAGTATATGAGCCTGCATCCAGATGCTCCGATCACGCTGGACGTTGAGAACACTGAACACATCGCCGAGCGCGTTCTGAATTTTGAACTGGACGTAGGCATGATCGAAGGCGAATTCCAGCACCCTCACCTGGATATTAAGCCCTGGCGCAGTGACGAACTGACGGTGTTCTGCAGCCCGGAGCATGAATTAGCGAACTCTGATAAGGTCACCGATCAGCAACTGATGGCGGCCTCCTGGATTCTTCGTGAGAACGGCTCGGGCACACGACAGGCATTTAACCGCGCAATGCGTGGCCTGCTCCCGGAGATGAATATCGCACTGGAGTTGCAGCATACAGAGGCAATTAAACGCGCGGTTCAGGAAAACCTCGGAGTGGGTTGCCTGTCATTAATGACACTTGAGGATGAACTCCAGAGTGGGCGATTAGTACGTATACATACACCGGAGCGCGACCTTCACCGACGCCTGTATCTGATACTGCACAAGCAGAAATACCAGAGTGCAGGTATTCAGGCCTGGATGGATCTTTGCCAGAAATGGTCGTCATAAGACACTCTGACTTACCTGAGGTTGTGGTAACCTTCGTAAACGCTCTCCAGCTGTAGAATCCGATGCTGTTTTATCTTGTCGATGATCATCAGATGTTTGCTGAAGCCCTGAAAAATATTATCGAGGGTTTTGGCCACAACTGTACCGTCCGCGTCTTCCCTGACGCCCGCCCTGCTCTCGAACAACTGAAATCTGAAAAGCCTGACCTGATTATTCTCGACCTCGAAATGGAAGGTATGGGGGGCACAGACATGCTGAAAATACTTTCTCAGCATGGCCTTGAGATACCTGTACTGGTCTGCTCTGGTAATCTCACGCCACACAATATGGCAGAGATTAAAGCGGCTGGCGCGCGCGGCTTTTTACGAAAGTCCGAGAGCATAACTGAAGTAAAGGAAGCCATTATCGCCGTCGTTGAAGGGGGCTACTACCCGGCGGAGTTCCGTGATGCGCCAACCGGTAATAAGACAACTCACGAAAACCCGCTATCGCCACGGCAGCAAGCCATTCTTATGTTAATGAAGTCAGGCATGAGCAATAGCGAAATTGCTGACATGTTATTTCTGAGCCCGAACACGATCAAAACCCATGTCCGTCTTATGTACGACACTCTCAATGTAAGCAGCCGGATTGAGTGCCTCAACAAAGCAAGGTCACTCGGGCTCTGAGCTCAGGCCGTTATGCACCTGTCATTATTCTTAAGAGATCTCTAACTGCGTGATAGCAGTCGTAATTTCCGCGTTGCTTACGGGTTTGAACAGTACTGGGTATCCACTGGATTTAAGTGCCTGAATTCTTTCGGGAGATGTATTACCAGTCATAATGATCGCCGGGACAGGCCTGCCCAAATGAGAATTAACTTCTTCGATGATATCACCGGATGCAAGATTACCCGGCAGCCTGTCATCTGAGAGTACCAGCTGGGGAACAAAGCGCCCCGACCTGAGGATCTGCTTAAGCTGTTGCATGCTATGAGCAACTTCAACGTCATGACCAGCGGCTACGAGAATCATCGACAAAGAATCAGTAATCTGAGGCTCATCATCGATTACCAGAATACGCAGAGAAGCCTGCTTTCTGGGTACGCTATCGTCCGTTGTATCCGCACCGCTTTCAAAAGCACGCGGTAAATAGAACCGAAAAGACGTGCCCTGCCCTACGTCAGATTCGAACTCGAAAGGTATCGCATGCAGCTCGCATAAGCGCTTAACAATCGGCAGCCCAAGTCCCATGCCGGCATTTCCGGTAACCGTCTCCGGGCCAGAATCCAGCTGCACAAACTCTTCAAATACAATGGCCTGTTTAGCCTTTGGAATTCCCTGCCCAGTATCTTTTACTGTCAGGCAGACAGTGCCCCCTGAAGCATGCGCCGACACGGTTACCTCTCCATGGTCCGTATACCTGACGGCATTACCAATCACATTATCGAGGATTTCAATCAGAATGCTTTTGTCTGCAGAAACAATGCATTGTTCGCCCTGAACACGCAATTGAATTCCCTTTTCTATCGCATGTACCGAGTGAACGGCGGATATTTCATTTAATACTTTCTGAACACGCACCGTCTGGCGATTTACTTCCAGTACGCCAGCATCCAGCTTAGATATATCCAGCAGTCTGTCCAAAAGGTGACTGGCAGAGGATAAGCTTCTTACCAGCTTTTCAGACGTTTCCTGATTTCGCATATCAGGGTTCGAAAGCATTGCTTCTGCGTACAGGCGAGCCGCCTGCACAGGTTGACGAAGGTCGTGGCTGGCGACAGCAATAAAGCGTGTTTTCGCAGCTGTCCGCTCATCCGCTAATTCCTGCGCGTTACGGTGCTCGAGACGGAGAATGATCGACTCCATATGAGTTCGATGAATCACGATACTGAACAGCACCAACATCATCCAGGTAAGTGGTGCGATAATCAGGGGCAGTATTTCACCACCAAAATCTACTGACAGAAGGTGCCAGCTGAAGCTGAAAAAAACAGGCGTAAGAAACGTAATATAAATATCGGGATAACACCCCATAGTGACTGATGGCATGGAGGAAGCAACCACCACCAGCAACAACAGCGAAAGTATCTGAATCTGACTGGCGTCAGGAAAAAACAGAAAAGGCGTCAGAGCCCAGAAAATGCCCCATATCACCGATAGATAGAGGTTGACCCAATGCCAGGTACGGACGTAACTTAAAGAACGATTTTCATGGTCTGAGCGATAATGCCAACGTATCAGTACCCAGGAGTTGATAGCAACAAAAAGAATACCAGAGAACCAGGTGAGGAGCGCATTAGCTGTCGCCGATGAATAAAACATCAAGCCAACAATACAGGCCACAATGACCGACCCAACCATCCGGGAACCGACTTCCGCCATAAAAAGGTTGTGCCTTTCCCACTGCAGGTCTTCCGCCAACGGGTGTTCACTTATAGGAGGGAGAAACTCATTTTTAAGTTTCTTTAGAAGTCCTGCCAACGCGATTACTCCTTAACATCACTTTGCTTCTGACACCCGAAGAGGCCTACATGATTCTATTACCGGATTATACCCCTGATCATTGTTCAGACACTGGCACTGGGCGATCTGCCTTACCTTCAGCTTCCAAATGCTCTAACGAGTATACCTTTAAGCACGAATCAATAGTAAACGACTACTCTGGTGACTACTTCACCTAAACAGGTGAAATATGAAACTTAAGATTCATAGCTTGACCTCTATCAAAGGACAAAAAAGCCCCCTGAAAAGAGGGCTAAAAGAGTGTGGTAAGAATGAGTAATGTCAGTGATTATTTCACTTCGACTTCAGCACCAGCGCCTTCGAGTTCCGCCTTAATCTGCTCGGCTTCTTCTTTACTTGCTTTGTAAGAAGAGGCAGCAGGAGACACTGCTCTCACTGGAGACTCTTCCGGAGTTTCCTCGACTACGTCAGACTGCGGTACTGTTGGTGCCGTAAACTCAATGAGCTTGCCTTCGTCAGTAGAGTCGTGGCACCACACCGTTGTGCCGTTTACAGCCAGCTGATCAACGCATCGGGTGAAATCACCACCGCTCAGCAATACGTACTCACCTCCATTGAAGTCCGCACCGGCGAGACCGGCATCTGCTGAAACAGCAAGTAAGCTTTCGCCGCTGTATACCAGGTCCAGGATAACTACCCCATTTTCAGTATCAGATGTAAATGGATTACCATCATTATTCAGTTCAATGCCTGCCGATTCCAGCGCACTCAAAAGATAGGTGTTGTCCTCAACAGTCATGGCAACCAGGAAATCATCTTCAGGATCTTCTTCAACTGCCGTCACAATAATACCAGCGTCAGCATCCAACACAGTAAAGTCACTTTCAGTTACTTCATTGTTCTCATAATCGTAAATCAGGCTGGCTTTAAAAACTGCGACTTCACCAGTGCTATCCTTACCAGTAATAAAGAAATCAATCTCATAGGCTGGCGTTTCCTCGTCACTCAGGTCAGATGCCGATAGACCGCCGAGCGAATGGCAGTCAACCAGGAAGAAGTTACTCTTGGTCTCATCGTTAATATCCAGCGATGCGCTGATGTCTGTACCGGCCAGATAGATCTCCAGGCTTGCTGGAGTCTGAGTTTCTTCTTCAATGGCAACCAATTGAGCGCTGGCTCCACCGCCCTCGCCACCATCAATGGCTTCTCCGCCTTCAATTGCGCTGGCCTCATCGTATCCGCAAGTCGCAATCAGAACAGTGTCGATTTCTTCGCCTTCGACAGTACCAGACACAGGCAACGCCAGAACATCACGGTAGTAGTCTTTTTCGAGTGCTACGCCCTCAACTGCTACAAATTCTTTTGTTGCTGCAGGCGCTACCATCAAGGTGTGGGAGATGCTGTCGTCAGAGCCGGTCGAACGCTTAAGCGCAACCATGTCACCGTTTGTCGCATTCTGAGGGTAAGTAAGGCCAACCAGCTCATCCGCACCTAAAGACCATGCTGTATCGGTATACACCGCAAGAGGATCAGGCGTAACGATGTCGTCACCGGTTTCATCATCACTGGAAGATGACGAACCGCCACCACAGCCAACCAGAGTCATAGAAGTCGCGGCAAGTACCGCCAGTGTTAATTTATTCAGTTCCATTCTGCTCTCCCGAACGTTAATTTTTGTCAACGAAAGAAGTAGACCAGAAGGGTATTCGGGCTTTCTTCACCCGTTTGGGTGAAAAGAGTTTGGGAAGGCTGCTGATAACGGCCATTCAGGCCTTATTTACCTTTTACTGACCGTCAGGTCAGCTTACTGAAAGCGACAACCACCACGCAACTAACAAGCGCACAGCCAGCAAACTAAGAAACCAGCGGTACAGCAGTCTGAAACGCGCTTCGGGCAGTTTGCCGAGCAGTTTAAGCCCTGACTTTGTCCCCAGATAACCTAAAACAATCATGCCCGCCATAACCGGAATCCAGGCAGAGAACGCGAAGCCGATAGCGCCGAATACGATGATTTTAAGCAGATGCTGAATGCTCATCGCGGTGGAGAAAAGCGCAGTGTAATGCCACTTATTGTGAGCATCTTTGCTCAGCCAGGCCGAGACAAGTGGGCCCGAGGCACCGACCAGAAAACTCGCCAATGTCGTAATAAAGCCCCCGACCGCTAAACCGACACGAGTGCGCCCGAGGCCAATTTTTGGCATCGGTAGCCAGGTAATCCAGAGAACAAACAAAGCGATAAACAGAGGAATCAATTGGGCATCGAGGCGCCCGACCAGCCAGACACCACCGGCGACAGCGATAATGGCGCCCGCGACAAACCAGAACAGACGTGGGCGATCAAGGTACTGGCGGGAAAGGAACGCGCGCGACGCATTTGATCCCAGTTGCACCACACCGTGCACTGGCACCAGAGCTATGGGCGGCACGATGCTTGCCATCACGGTAATCAGAAAGGCGCCCCCACCCACTCCCAAAGCCGCCGTTATAAAGGAGCCAAGGAATGACGCAGCAAAAAGTATCAGGGCCTCTGTCAGGGTCAGGCCGTCAGGTATCAGTTCGAGCATGTACCCTCACAGAGTTCACTTGAGACAGAAGTCAGTACCCTTCTGGTTTAACAAAACCGCGGAATGATTTCTCTAACAGAGACGCAAATTTAATCGTCGTTTTATCATGATATTTGCGGCCAAGGATCTGCACGTTCACCGGCAGGCCGTTCTTTGTTGAGCCCACAGGTGCGCTGGTTGCGGGTAACCCCATTAATGTTGCCGGAGCAATCCACATAAAGATATCCGTGTAAGGGCCAGGCATACCGTTTACGTGGAGTTTGCGCTTGTGCATTGCAGGCTTTGGTTGATGCTTGAACGCAGGCACATGAACCACAGGAGTCAGTATCACATCGTACTGATCAAATAACTTATCGGCTTTCTGCGCAATTCGCAGACGCGTCTCGTGCTGTTGCAGCCAGTCAGCATGAACCTGTGTCATCCCTTTCAGCAGTTTATCGATATGAGCACTGAGTTTAAGCTTCGCACCGAACTTGCCGGCGAGCTTACCAATCACCGCCGTCACCCGGCGTTGAGCAGGCTTCAGGGTTCCACTGAGCACCGAACCGAGCAGGTTCATATAGGTCGGGACAAAGGTCTCCAGCGACATCCCTTCTGGCGCTCCTGTGGTAACGTCTACACCTTGAGACTTCAGGTGTGCAGCCAACGCTGTGTAGGCCGCCTGCAACTCATCATCAATCGGGCTCAATGAATCCTGAGTCCATAACAGCACCTTATAGCCACTCAGGTCTTTCTCAGGCGCCTCGGGCAGTGTCAGTGACCATGAATTACCCATTAATGGACCAGGTGCTGCCAGAATATCGAGCATGACATCCAGGTCATCAGCATGACGCGTCATCGGCCCTGGGGTCGACAGGTCTGGTTCAAGAAGCATCCCTGGTGGGCCAGGAATATGACCGCGGCTGGCGATGATGCCATGTGTTGGCTTGTGACCGTAGGTTCCACAGAAATGCGATGGTGTGCGGATAGAGCCCGCAAGATCAGACCCCAGTTCAATCGGGGTAAGTCCTGCAGCAAGCGCAGCCGCTGCACCGCCGGATGAGCCGCCCGGTGTGCGACTGGTGTCATGGGGGTTGTTTGTGGTGCCGTAGACCTTGTTGAAGCTCTGCAGATCACCTGCAAACAAAGGCACATTGGTTTTACCGAAAGGAATGGCACCGGCGTCGACAAGGCGCTGTACGGTAAACGCATTTTCCGCTGGTATATGTTTGGCTAGAGAGCGGGAACCCGCAGTACAAGGCATACCGACAACTTCGAAGGTATCTTTGATCGTCATTGGGATACCATGCAAAGGGCCCCATGACTCGCCTTTTGCTCTCGCTTCATCGGCAGCATCGGCACGAGATAATGCATCATCAAAGTTCGTTGCCACGACGGCGTTCAGTGCTGGGTTCAGCTTTTCAATGCGATCACGGAAGTATTCTACCAACCCTCGGCTGGTAACCTCTCCAGCAGCCAGCGCTGCCTGAAGTTCTGCGATGCCGCAGAAAGCCCACTCTTTAGACACAGTCATCCCCTATATTATTGTTAGCGGTATTATTTTTAGCGACTTCTATTACTAGCAACTTCTGGTTTTGAATCAGGAAAGCGTCTCAGGTTACCGGACACAATCATGACTGCCAATGTGCAAATGTGCCGTGCATCAGTGAGGATTGACCTGGTTTGTGAACCGGCATACCCTCAGTTGAAAGGATGCAGAAGTCTGGTGAGTGGGGTCTATGAGACGGAAGTTGTCGCAACACCTAGTCAAATGCACGGTTACCGTGCTGATATGGATGTTTTGTTTTGTCGTTCATGCTGAAGAATCAGCCCCCGAGAATCTGAATTGGGTAAAAAACGACGCGCCCCCTTTCTACATCATCAGATCAGATGGCCAGCAAGGCTTTGGTGATCAATTGCAAACTCAGATTGAAGGTGCTTTGGATCATTACCGACATGACACTCTTCATGTGCCGCTGAGTCGGTTGTCATCGAGCTGGAAGCCTTACGATCCACTATGCTTCGCGACCATGATCCATGAGGCACCACTGAGCGATGACTACCTGCTCTCAGTGCCCAATGCCATGTACCTCCCCCACGGTATCATCACCACCAACGCATTCGCTGAGAGCTTAACCGTTCATGAAGATGGCAGCGTATCGCTGGAATCGATAATCAGCGAGCAGAAGACCAGTATGGGGCACATCAGCGGCCGTACTTACGGAGAAAAGCTCGACAGGATGCTGCGGCGCTACCGACACAATATTGAAATTAATGCTCGCGCGGGATCTACAGAAACCCGTGGAATTCTCACTATGCTGAATGAGGGCCGCTTTGATTTCATCATCGATTACGAGTTTGTTCTTAATCACCATGTAGACTCGGCTGAACAAGCAGGGCAGCTCCGCTTCTTACCTATCAGTGAAACCCGCGGCAATTTTATTCTGGGCGCGGTAGGTTGCACGAATTCTGAACAGGGTAAAAAAGCCATTCAGGCCATAAATAAAGCCCTGCCAGATATCGTCAATAGCCGCTCATACCGCCGAGCCGTCGCGGCCTGGTTGGTTCCGGTTGGCGACGAAGCCTATTACTGGAATAAATTCGACGATGTTCTGAGAGAATACCTGGGCTTTCCGACCCAACCTAAAAAGACGGCTCGCCTGCCCTTCGCTACATCAGAATAAATACCTACCAACGAAGAAACTGCCGGCGCTAGAGCACACGGCAGTTTGCTTTGCCCGGATAGAATCCGGTCAGGATACGGCAGAGAAGACCTTACTGAAGCTCGACTGTTCCTGAATATTCACCGGCAACCTCAGCTTACGAGAAATATCGCTGGCCGAAAAAACACCCCGAATCTGATGTGTATCCTCATCAATCACCAGGCAGTGTTGCTGATAATTGTCCTGCAGAAAGTCAATCACGTCACCGATCGTTGATGAACTGACCTCATGAATATTCAGCGCCAGCAGATCCTGTTTTCTGGTCATCAGATCACTGACCTGCACTTCATCACGGGGAACGCCTGAAGCCGCAGCTTCAGCAATAATATTTTGCTCCGACAGATCGACTGCTGAGACCACACCCACAAAATGCCCGGTGGCATCAACCACAATCTTCAACCTGACGTGTGTCCGGATCATCAGGCTACGAGCTTCAGGTGCAGAAACATGTCCCTCAATAACCATAGGCTCAATCTCCCGGAAATCAGTAAAGAAATCCATCGCCGGGCTAAGCAGAGTTTTCTCTTTAAAATCTGCAGGCTGAACCAACTCATCAATTTTCTGGACAGGATATAGGGTCAATTTTTTCATAATACGATCTCCTGGCACCGCAACTTATCGTGCCGTACTGATTCTTGAATATTTGATTGAATAGTCTGAAGAATCAGAGCGAAGGAGGAGCCCGTATGAAGGAATACTGGCCAAGAGAATGAACCGCCGCAGAGACACCATAAGGAACGTCCTGTGAAGGCAGGATAACACCCGATAGCTTGCGGCTTGAAAGTGAGGACTTTTCGTCGTCATCTGCGCCGTTATCACATGCGCTCAGCAGCGCTTCAGCGAGGTTTTCTACAACCAGGGCAGCAGAGCCGGCATCCGCTATGCCGGAGTTCTTAGCACCATCTATGGAAGGTAGAGCGGAAACGGGAAGAGAGATATTCAGAAGTAGCAGCAACGCTGGTACTAGCGAAAAGTGCATACAACCTCCTAAATACTCAAAAGACTGATTCCAATATATGCCTGAGATCTGGTTTGTACCAGTAAGTTTCCGTCAACGAATAGAAAGGAATCTACCCATGACGGCATCAACCACTCCCAGCGAATTCCCTGTATGTCTTGCCATACAGCCACCCACAGCCGGATCTGAAGATACCCGATGGGGTCCAGCAGCACATCGACGATGGGAGACTGGTCGTTTTTGAGCAGGCAAACAGCGAACCTCTGCTCAACGATATCTATATTTCATCGTTAAAGTCAGATCAACGTCCGTACCGGGTTGAACTGGTGATTTCATGGTTTATGAATATGGTCGCGGATCACTGATTGACAGACACAAAAAAGGCGCTCAATGAGCGCCTCTCTTTTCCGGACGTTTCTTACTGCAAAAAGCTTACAGCAGGTCGCGACCTTTCTTAGCAGCCGTGCGCAGGCGCAAAGCGTTCAGCTTAATAAAGCCTTCCGCGTCTTTCTGATCGTACGCACCTGCATCGTCTTCGAAGGTAGCGATCGCTTCGTCAAACAGTGAGTCTTCAGACTTACGGCCAACCACAATCACATTGCCTTTATACAGCTTCAGGCGAACTTCACCATTTACAACGGACTGAGTCTCATCGATGGCAGCCTGCAGCATCTTACGCTCTGGCGACCACCAGTAACCGTTGTAGATTAACTCAGCGTACTTAGGCATCAGAGAATCTTTCAGGTGAGCCGCTTCACGGTCCAGAGTGATAGATTCGATCGCACGGTGTGCTTTCAGCAAAACAGTACCTGCCGGAGTCTCGTAACAACCACGAGCTTTCATACCGACATAGCGGTTTTCAACGATGTCGACACGGCCAATACCGTTAGCGCCTGCCAGCTTGTTCAGCTCTTCCATGATGGTCGCAGGAGACTTGTCGACACCATCGATAGCCACCGGGTCACCGTTCTTGAAAGTGATGTTCAGGTATGTTGCTTCGTCTGGCGCATTCTCAGGCGAGACAGACCACAGCCACATGTCTTCTTCTGGCTCTGCCCATGGATCTTCGATCAGATCACCTTCGTAAGAAATGTGTAGCAGGTTGGCATCCATAGAGTATGGAGACTTCTTACCTTTCTTCTTCTCTACGTGGATGTTGTGCTCATCACAGTAAGCCATCAGCTTTTCACGGGAGTTCAGATCCCACTCACGCCATGGCGCGATCACTTTAACGCCTGGCTTCAGTGCGTAGGCACCCAGCTCGAAACGTACCTGGTCATTACCTTTACCGGTCGCACCGTGAGCAATCGCGTCAGCACCTGTTTCGTTCGCGATCTCGATCAGACGCTTAGAAATCAGAGGACGTGCAATAGAAGTACCCAGCAGGTATTCACCTTCATAGATGGTGTTAGCGCGGAACATCGGGAAAACGAAGTCGCGGGCAAACTCTTCACGCAGGTCGTCGATGTAGATTTCTTTGATGCCCAGAGCTTCGGCTTTCGCACGAGCTGGTTCTACTTCTTCACCCTGACCCAGGTCAGCGGTAAAAGTAACGACTTCACAGTTGTATTCCGTTTGCAGCCACTTAGCGATTACGGAGGTATCGAGACCACCGGAATACGCCAGTACGACTTTCTTGATGTCTGACATGCGCTTCTCCAGAGATAAACGACGCTTCTACCTGTCTGCCCGTACTTTGGTACAGGGTGGTGACAGCGCCGGGGCAAAAATTCAAGGGGGCATATTGTACTGATTGTGAGCAATAACGCCAGCAGGCCGCCGAAGTAACGCCTCCAGAAATCTCACGATTGAAAAGAATTATGAGTACAATCGGAGAATCGCGATGTCATAGCAGTCTCCTTCCGGCTGCTCGATCAATAACAAGGGATCAGGGATGCTTAAGATATTTACCAGGCCGTTCGCCAAACACCGTTGCTCGCACCGCAAGGCTTCACTTGCGCGCTCAACCGCCTTTCTGCTTTCTCTTGCTGTATTCAGTACCTTCCAGGCCGGCTGCCAACCAGAGGAAGGCGCAAGCTCTGGTTCAGAAAGTACTAAAACCGAAAGCGCGCCGTCACAAACATCTGTTGTTAAAGAAACACAGAGCGCCAGCACGCCTCCCCCGATCAACGATGCGATGTACGCTGATATCCCACTGACAATCGCCTCAGTAAACGAAACCAGTTACGACGGTGGAATGACGGTAGGCATTCGCTTTTCAGCGCCGCTGAGCAGCAATCAGCCTTTTCAGAATTACGTACACATCAGCGGAGAAACGCCCGCCTGGATTCTCTCTGATGACGGCCTGACCCTTTACCTCGCGGATCCAGAGCCCGAGCGCACCTACAAGGTGATGGTTAGCAAAGGCCTAAAAGCACGTAACGGCACTGTCCTGAAGGAGGGAGATAGCGCCAGCGTGACCTTACCCCCAGCGCCACCGTCAGCCACGTTTGCCAGCGACGGCCACTACCTGACCACCGACCTGAGCGTTGGTCTTCCTGTCAACGTTATGAACGCCAGCGAAGTTAACGTCAGTTTCTTCCGGGTTCGCAATGACAATGAAGCCCTGCGACAGATGCTGCTCTGGAAATCATCTGACGCCCTTGAGCACATCTATCGACTTGAGGATATGAACGAGTTCTCTGACTTTGTTTACGATGGCCGTATCGCTCTGACGAGTGACAGAAACCGTCTGCGCAAAGTGAATCTGCCGCTGGCATCGATTGATGCCCTGAAACAACAAGCAGTCTACCTCGCGGTCATGACGATACCGGGTCAATTCAAGTCCAAGCTGTCGACCACCTGGTTTACCGTCAGCGACATCGGTCTGCATATCCGCGAGTACAGAAAGAATATCGGAATTTTCACAAGGGACCTCAACTCAGGGGCCAGCAAATCCAACGTTGAACTCACCGTGATGGCTGGCTATCGCAGCCAGGAGCCCAAGGTGACAACACTTTCGAGCGGTAGCAAAGGATACGTTCAGTATCCGCGGAAGGATTTTTACAACACCATTCTGATCGCACGTGACGAAGATGCGGTGACTCTGATGCACCTCAACAGTGCCTCACTGGACATGTCGGACTTCGATTCCGGCACCCGCCCCTACCGCGACACCGAGCTATTCATGTACGGCCCACGAGACCTGTACCGCGGCGGTGATACCGTATACATCAACGGGCTTTATCGTGATGCCGATGGCAAAGCCCAACCAGACAGTCTTCTGACCTATTACCTACGCCGACCTGATGGAACCCGCAGCGATAAAGTGACCTGGCGCAGCACGGTTCCCGGTGTCTATGAATTTTCTACGACACTGGCCGACGACGCCCCGACGGGCCAGTGGAGCTTTAACGTCACAGAACCGAATGGCAGCACCCACCGGTATAACTTTCAGGTCGAAGATTTTATGCCAGAACGCATGAAACTGGAGTGGAATCCCGATCAGAAATCCGCGGTATTCAGTACACAAGATCCGATAAAAATTGATGTGCTCGGCAGCTACCTGTATGGCGCTCCGGCAGCCGGCAACAACTTTGAAGCCGATTTCAGTTTACGTCCGACGGCGCATCCATTTCAGCAATGGCCCGAATTCCATTTTGGAGATCCGAAGCAGGACGACTGGATTCAGTCTCTGCCAGCGCGGGAAACCAGATTAAGCGATAAGGGCGAGCTGACACTGCACCCTGCAATCACCTGGAAAGAGGCCCGTGTGCCACTGGCCCTCAAAATCACCGGCAGCCTTTTTGAAAGCGGAGGCCGCCCGGTTGTCCGCTCTCATACCGTAAGCATCGTGCCAGAGGGGCAACTTGTCGGCATTCGCCCGCTTTTTAAAGACAGAGCGAACACCAACGCCCCCGCCAGCTTTGAACTGATCAGCACCAACAGTAAAGGTGAACTGGTTGACAGCACATCACTGGAGATGACGCTGACAAATATCACTTTGGAAACCCGCTGGAAGCGAGACGACAACCGCGGCTGGCATTACGAAGAGCAGCGTCGTAATGTGCGCGAACTGAGTCTGCCAGTAACCACCAATAGTGAAGGTCCGGTGACGGTTCAGGTACCTGTACAGTGGGGCGAATACCTTCTCGAAATTCGCGACACCAATACAAATCTGAGTACACGCGTTTACTTTAACGCTGGCCATCGCTGGTACTGGCAGTCACAGGAGCAGGCAGCACGCCCGGACCAGGTCAGCCTCGCTTTCGATAAAGAAAGTTACAATGCCGGTGACAACGCACGTCTGAAAATCACACCACCCGCAGCCGGCCGCTCGCTGGTGCTGATTGAAGCTGACCAGTTACTCTTCCGTACGGAAGCCGATATTCCTGCAGAAGGCGGCTGGGTGGATATTCCAGTCAGCAAAGACTGGCAGCGCCATGACATCTATGTGTCAGTCATCCACTTACAGCCCTCTGACGCTCAACAAAGAATCACCCCTACACGCTCGGTTGGATTGATTCACCTGCCGCTCAACAGAGAATCTGAACGACTGAACATTGAAATTCAGACACCAGAGAAATGGCTGCCCGCGAAAACAGAGCAGGTCACACTCGACATATCATCGGAGAAACCAGTGAGCCGCGCCTGGGTGACTCTGGCAGCCGTCGATAGCGGCATTCTGTCAATCAGCCGCTTTAAAACACCCGAGCCTTTCGAGTTTTTCTTCGGCCCACGCCGCTTCTCGGTTGATGCAAAGGACATGTACGGAAAGCTCATCGACCTGAACAATAACCGCACTGGAGAAATCCGCTACGGTGGTGATGCAGACCTGGCTCGCGGTGGTGATCTCGCACGTTCAGAGATTCAGATCATCTCCCTGTTCAGTGGCATGGTAAACGTAGAAAACGGACAGGCCGTTATCCCTGTCTCCATGCCCGACTTCAATGGTCAGATTCGCCTGATGGCATTGGCCTTTGATGAGAGCAGAGTCGGCAGCTCGGATAAAGAAGTGACGGTGGCCGCGCCAGTTGTAACACAGTTATCTCTGCCCAGATTTATCGGCGCTGGGGATACATCCAGCGTTGCACTGGATATCACGAATATGACAGGTGCAGGCAGCGATTTCGAGGTCACTCTGTCAGCCTCGGGGCCGGTGCAGGCCGACGCACTGACGCAAACACTTTCGTTGCAGGAACAACAGCGCTCTACACTGCTCTTCCCCTTCACCGCAACAGGTGCCGGGCGCATTGTCTTCCGTACAGAGGTCTGGCATCAGGGCAAAATAGTGATTGATCGTGAGTGGGGACTTCAGAGTCGATATCCGTATCCGGCCCAGACCTTCCGCGAATACGATGTACTCGAAACGGGCGCATTACTGACAATGAACTCTGACGTATCCTCGGGCTGGCTGAGTGATTCGATTGTTGCCGCGGTGTCTGCAAGCAGCTCCGAAAACCTGAATGCTGAAGAGCGCATGGCTCGTCTGCTGCGTTACCCATACGGTTGCGTCGAACAAACCACCAGCTCAACCTATCCATGGCTCTATGCAAGCGACGAACAGATCATGCGCCTGAAAGACTCGATAGACGGTGAATTAACCCGAGCCAATGCCATAGCCAGTGGCCTTGCCCGCATCGCTACACGGCAGAAACCAAATGGAGGATTTGGTCTGTGGCGTCGTGAAGATGCAGACGAACAGCACTGGCTGGCGGCTTACGTTGCTCAGTTTATGACGGATGTGCAGGCTGCGGGCTATCAGGTTGATAACGATGTTTTGGGCAAAGTATTGATTCGACTTCGGGAATATTCGCGTAACAAGGCACAGCTGCGCGAACTCTGGGCCGAAGACGTCGACCTTTACCGCTTTACCTATCAGGCCTTCGCACACTTTATTCTCGCGCAGCACAACATAGCGTCACTGGCGGATATCCGGACGACCGCGGCCTACGTGCCTGAGAATGCAGGTGGTCTGGCACTGTTGCATCTGGCAATCGCTGCAAAACTACAGGGAGACAATCGCCTTGCAACTGAGCTTTACCACCAATCTCAAAGACAACAGCCGATACGTCCATACATCGGTGATTACGGCTCAGAACTGCGCGACAAAGCTCAACAGGCCCGACTGATCTGGAAATACGACCTGGATAAGGCCCGCCCTGTTAAATTAACGTCCGAAGTAGCAGAAGCGATACGCAGCCGCCGCTACCTGAGCACGCAAGAGCAGATTGCCATCGTGCAGCTGGCAGATGAACAACAGAAGCACACTGGCGAGAAGTGGGAACTGATGCTGCTGAGCGCCGGGAAAGAGCAGACACTGACCGGCACTGAGCCTACACGGCTAGTATTACGGGGAAAAGATGCTACCGACCTCAGCCTCACCAATATCGGCGATAAAAATCTCTATGCGGCGCTGACCTATCAAGGATACGGGGCCACGCCTCCGGAAAAACAATCGTCCGGCGATGTCAGCGTAACCCGCAATTACTGGAACATGGAGGGAGAGAAAATCGGTACGGATAATACTTTAACCATGAATACCGGAGACATGGTTATTGTTGAGCTGCTGGTTTACTCGAAAAAGTATCGCCCTGACCTGCTGATGGTCGACCTTCTTCCCGCGGGTCTGGAGATCGAAAACCAGAACCTGCCCGACAGTACAAAACTGTCCGACATTATTATCGATGGTGAGAAGATTGGTCAGCACCTACAGAGTGCAGGCGTGGTTCACGAAGAGTTCCGTGATGACCGCTATGTCGCGGCACTTCGCACCGGTGGTAGCCGCTACTATGGTACGCGTCCTGCGCGCATGTATTACATCGCACGGGCAGTGACACCGGGCACTTACAAAGTCCCGAATCCGCTCCTTGAAGACATGTACGACCCGGAGGTTCGCGCCGTTGGCAGCACCATTGAGGAGCTGGTCGTTCAGCCGCGCTAGGATGTTAAGAAGAGCGAAAAACGCCTTGTATTTATCTGCAAGAAAGAGGGTCTCCCTCTTTCTTGCTGTTTTTATTGGCGTTCCGTTACTTCTTGATCTGCTGTTCCCAATACCCGACCCGGCAACGTCAGGCGAGGGCTTTACTCAGGTCGTGACCGACAGAAATAATCAGATCTTACGAGCCTTTCCCGATAAAAATGGAGTGTGGCGCTACCCGACCTCCCCGGATAAGGTATCACCCGATTATCTGAATACCTTACTCAGTTACGAAGATCGCTGGTTTTATTATCACCCGGGTATTAACCCGATCTCTCTGGTAAGAGCAGCCATCCAGAATGCTCAGTGTGACTGCATCGTCTCCGGTGGTTCAACGATTACAATGCAGGTCGCACGAAGACTGTCTCCACACGATCGCAGCATCGGTGGAAAATTTAAGCAAATGCTCAGAGCTTTACAGCTGGAGTGGCATTACAGCAAAGAAGAAATTCTCACACTTTATCTGAATTACGCCCCCATGGGCGGTGTGATTGAAGGGGTCGCGGCGGCAAGCCAGATGTACCTTGGTAAATCCGCCGACCAGCTGAGTCTGGCTGAGAGCGCCTTGCTAGCGGTGCTGCCCCAGGCGCCTTCCCGTCTGAGGCCCGATCGTCACCCGCAACGAGCCAAAGCAGCCCGCGATAAAGTTCTCCAGCGTCTTTTTTTGCAAGGACAGATCACACAGGAGCAACTTCATTATGCTCAACTTGAAAATATCATTGCCCTGCCTTTATCAACACCTCAGCTCGCGCCTCTGTTAAGTCGCCAACTGGTGGACGATTACCCCGATGATGCAGTCATCAAGACAACGCTGGACGGTGAACTGCAACACGAATTACAGGCACTGCTGGCGGAAGAAATTCAGCGTTTTCCTGAGCATCAATCCGCGGCAATTCTGTTGGTCGATAATCATGAACGCAGCGTGAAAGCCTACCTCGGCTCCGCCGACTTTACCGACAACAGCCGCTTCGCCCACGTCGATATGATTCAGGCAACACGATCTCCCGGTTCAACGCTCAAACCCTTTATTTATGGATTGGCCATGGAACAGGGTTTGATCCACAGTGCCAGCCTGTTGCGGGACGTTCCGCGACATCTACGCAGCTATCAACCAGAGAATTTCGCTCATTCGTTCAGCGGGCCCGTCGACGCCACCACGGCGCTACGGCAGTCACTCAACTTACCTGCAGTACAGGTTCTTGAAGCGTTGGGCCCGGCATCTTTCTCAGCATCACTGGAAAATGCCGGAACGCCCTATGTTGTTCCCGGTGATGGAAAACCCAGTCTTGCACTGGCTTTGGGAGGTGGTGGTTTCAGCGCCTGGAAATTAGCGACCCTGTATTCAGGTCTGGCAAACGGCGGAGAGGTACAGCCCCTGAAGCTGATTAACCCTCAGGCCCCCGAGCCCGAAGCGACGCATCAGGATAAACGCTGGCTACTGAGCCCTGAAGCTTCCTGGGTAACTCTTAACATGCTGCGCCAGCCTCGCCCGGGACGCATTCGCAGTTCTGCAGTGATGAGTAGCCACCCCCAGATGGCCTGGAAAACTGGAACCAGCTACGGCTACCGTGATGCATGGGCGGTGGGCGTCACGCCCCAATACACTATGGTCGTCTGGTTTGGCCGCCCGGACGGCACGCCCAGCCCCGGTCAATACGGCGCCGTCACAGCTCTTCCACTATTATTCCGCCTGCAGCAACGCCTGGCCCCTTCCCCTGACTGGCCTCCACAACCCGCGGATGTGACAACCAAAACCATATGCTGGCCAACGGGAAAATTGGCCAGCGAAACGCCGGCGGGCCACTGTCATCGGGCGCATACCGCGACTCTGATCCGTGATCAGATACCTCCGACATTACGCGATATGGATGCTGACGGCACCGCTCCGGGTATTCTCACAATCAGGCTGGACAGTCATGGGCAGATGCTAGGTATGGATTGCACTGACCTCAATGGCGAAACCGGATATGAAACCAGAACACTCGCTGTCTGGCCCGGTAACCTGGAACCCTGGATAGCGCCGCACCTCAGACGCTCAGAACAACTTCCAGTAGGTCGCTCCAGTTGCCAACCACCCTCATTAGCTACTGCGCCGCTTCGTATTATTGGTATAGAAGACGGCCAGACACTGATGCCCGCCAGTTTTAAAAAGACTCAGGAACTGCTACTGAATACCCTGGGAGGGATGGGGAACAAAGCTCTGTATCTCAATGGCGTGTACCACTCCGATGCCGACGATTCCGGGTTATTCAGAATCAAGCTCACAGAGCCCGGAGAGCAGGAAGTCATTGTTATCGACTCTCAGGGGACGTTGGCCCGGGTTCTATTCAGATTTGAACTGAAGCCGGTTCAAGCTAACGCCCACTGACCGAGCGATTGATCGAAGGCAGTACCGAGGCGTCCTCCGGCAACTTGAACACAAGGTCATCCGGCAACGGCATATCTTTATCCATTTCGAGACGAATGGTGACGCGGCGGTTCTCTGCCCTACCCTTAGCAGTCGCATTGTTAGCGACGGGATAGCGGCTGCCATGAAAACGCGTGGTAATAATCTCAGGCGCGATACCTTTCACCAGAAAATAGCGCTCTACAGCTTCGACACGTCGCTTGGAAATTTGACGGTTATCATAGCGACGCCCGACGTTATCGGTATGACCATCCAGATACACAGCACTGATCCGTGGATCATTCTTGATGTAGTAAATAATGCGGTCGAGGTTGTCCAGATCGTCCTGAGCCAGAGCCTCCTGTCCGCTTTTGAACAGAACCTTCGATCGCTCCACCTGATCGAAATTCACATCCAATAGCTGCGACGAACACAGAATGTAGTCCTGAAAGGCCTTCTCAAACTCGACCGCTGATACCTGCACCTGAATAAAGCGACCACTGTCGTAGTAAGTCTCATGGCTGACTGTGGGCATCCGCCCCTCACGCAAGGCATGCATAAATTGATTAGAGCGGCCAAAATCCAATGCCAGAACCGGCGATGCTTTCTGCATCGGCACCAGCCCCAGTCGCTCTGAGCGCGTCGAAGGCTGCCACGGCGGTGGTGCAATACTCACCCGTGCGGGGGTTGTCGACATCAGGTTACGGCGGGTTTCCAGCATAAAGGTTACATCCTCACCCGCTCGTTGCCGGAAAACAGCCGTACCGTAGCCGGGTATCGGTTGTTCAAAGCGACACTCAAAAACATTGCCGCTTAGCATCCAGAGCGTATCCTCCGGCCCGCCCGAGAACTTCATCGTCTGCCCCAAAGCGAACACCGGAAGCATCAGGGCTCCGCATGCCAGCAACATCTTCGTTAGGCGTCTCACCGTTGTTGAACCTGCTTGTCAGTCATACTCATAGTTAAGTTATCGGCCCGATTCTCCAAAAGTTGAATGTCAGCTCTAAGAATGCCGGTCGGAATCCGGTACAATAACGGCCATTCTTATCTTCCCACCTAAGTTTAGAACAAGGTCGAGACCATGACTGATCGTCTTACAATTACCCGCCCTGATGACTGGCACCTGCACCTTCGCGATGGCCCTGTCCTGCAGTACACCGTTCCGGCGACCGCACGGGTCATGAAACGGGCGATCATCATGCCAAACCTGCAGCCACCAGTGATGAATGCTGAGCAAGCACATGAGTACCGTCAGCGCATCATGTCGAAGGTGCCACAGGGGCTGAATTTTGATCCTCTGATGGTGTTGTACCTTACCGACAACACTACGCCGGAGATGATTAAAGAAGCTGCAGAAGCTGGCCATATCGTGGCGGTTAAGCTGTACCCAGCAGGTGCGACGACGAACTCAGCTTCCGGTGTTACTGATCTGGGCAAGCTCGACGAGCTGGCTGATGCCCTGACCGAGCATGACATCAAGTTACTGGTGCATGGTGAAGTGACACACAGTGACGTCGATATTTTCGATCGGGAGAAGCGCTTCCTGGATGAAATTCTGTCGCCTCTCGTCAGTCGCAATCCTGACCTGAATATGGTCGTTGAGCACATCACAACAAAGGATGCTGCTGAATTTGTGAAAAGTCAGGGCGACAATGTTGCTGCGACCATCACCGTTCAGCATCTGGCGTATAACCGCAATCACATGTTGGTCGGTGGCATCAAACCGCACTACTACTGCCTGCCTATTCTGAAACGCAACATCCACCAGCAGGCATTGCAGGATGCCGTCGTCAGTGGCAGCAGCAAATTTTTCCTGGGCACGGACAGTGCGCCTCACGCTAAGGGCGCAAAAGAAAGTGCCTGTGGCTGCGCGGGTTGCTACACCGCCTATGCTGCGATCGAACTCTACGCAGAAATCTTCGACGACCTTGGCGCTCTGGATAAACTTGAAGGTTTCGCCAGCCACTATGGTCCCGACTTTTATGGATTGCCACGCAACTCCGATGAAATTACATTGATTAAAAAGGACTGGCAGGCTCCACATGAGTTGCCTTTCGGTGACGATGTCATCGTTCCACTTCGTGCAGGCGAAACCCTGCGCTGGAAAATCGACTACTGACACCGGACAACTAAGGACCGACATGACAATTGAAGAGAAACAGGAAAAGTCGTTGATGGCACAACGCTTCCGCGGGTTTTTACCCGTGGTAGTCGATGTGGAAACCGGTGGTTTTAATGCCGACAGCGACGCCCTTCTCGAAATCGCTATGGTTACCCTGAAAATGGATGACGATGGCTATCTGCACCCGAACGAAACGCTGAGTGCAAATATTCACCCATTCGATGGCGCAAACCTCGAACAGGAAGCGCTCGATTTCACCGGTATTGATCCATTCGATCCAGAACGGGATGCTGAATTTGAAATTGATGCACTCACGCCCATGCTGCAGACCGTACGTCGTGAAATAAAGCACTATGGCTGTAACCGAGCGGTACTGGTGGGACATAACGCGCACTTTGATCACGGCTTTCTGCGTGCAGCGATAGATCGCAACGACATCAAGCGTGATCCGTTTCACCCATTCTCGTCGTTCGATACTGCGTCTATTGCAGCGATCGCGTTGGGGCAGACGGTACTGGCTAAATCCTGCAAGGTCGCCGGTATTGAGTTCGACAACAACGAAGCTCACAGCGCGGCGTACGATACCTTCAAAACCGCTGAACTGTTCTGCTACATCGTTAACCGCTACAAAGACCTTGGCGGCTGGCCATTAGCAGAAGACGACGCCTGATGGATCACGAGTTCTGTTACGACGAATCAGGCGAACTGGTTGTTCGTCTCGACATGGGGCAGGAAGTCACTGCCCTGTGGCTGAACACCGACATCATTCCCAAACGGGACATGACGTTTGCCCTGCTCGATCTGATTAATGATCTCGAAAGTGGCACCTTTAACGAAAAGCTTCTGGCCACGCCAAAATTTGAGGTTATGTTCAGCGAGGGTGAAGTCAATGTCACCCGCCTTACCGCGGACAGTGACGACGACCTGGATGAAGACGCAGGGCTCAGCACAATGGAGCTGACGTCAGGATGCGGCCTGGAAGACTTAAAAGCCGTTGTTGAAAGCTGGATTCAGTTCCGTTACTGATACTCAGGAAACAACCGGTTAAACGCCTAATTAGACAGACTGTCTCAGAAACTCACCTTTAAGCACACTGTCTTCCCGTTAGTATGAAATAAATTATTTACTAACAGGAGCCGGTCAATGAGTGACACTACCTACACGCCCCCCGAGGTCTGGACCTGGAAACCAGGCAACGGCGGTCAGTTCGCAAATATTAATCGCCCTGTTTCTGGTGCAACTCACGATAAGGTTTTGAGCAAAGGCGAACACCCTCTACAGCTTTATTCACTGGCTACACCTAATGGAGTGAAAGTGACTATTCTGCTGGAAGAGCTGCTTGCCGCCGGCGAAAAAGGCGCCGAATACGATGCCTGGCTGACGAACATTCTCGAAGGTGATCAGTTCGGCTCCGGGTTTGTTGAAGTAAACCCTAATTCGAAAATTCCAGCATTAATAGACGAGTCAGGTGAGACCCCGGTACGGGTTTTCGAATCGGGCTCAATTCTGCGCTACCTGGCAGAAAAATTCGGACGCTTTATTCCGGAAGCTCATGCTGCCCGGACCGAATGCTTTAACTGGCTTTTCTGGCAAATGGGCGCGGCGCCGATGCTTGGCGGTGGTTTTGGGCATTTCTACGCTTACGCCCCGGAAAAATACGAATACCCGATTGAACGATTCACGATGGAAGTTAAGCGCCAGCTGGATGTGCTGGACAAACACCTCGCCAACAATACTTATATGGCAGGCGATGAATACTCGATTGCCGATATCGCTATCTGGCCCTGGTATGGCGAGCTCGCTCAGGGCAACCTGTACGAGGCTGGAAAGTTTCTCGACGTCACGTCCTACGAGCACCTGCAACGCTGGACGAAACTAATTGCTCAACGCCCAGCGGTCGAACGTGGCCGCAAAATTAACCGAACCTGGGGTGAGGCATCAGAGCAGATCCCCGAGCGTCACTCCAGCAAAGATATGCCAGAGTGAGCTGGTACGTGTAGTTAGTGGCTTCTGCTGACTGCACTCTTAGTCGCGAATATCCCAGGCTTCAATGGCCTGGAGATATTCGCCCATATCATGATCTTTGATTCCGTCAATGCCAGCTTCACGCAGATCGCTGAGAGCGCCATCGACATAATCAAGAAAACGAAACCAGAAACCTGATTCGCGATAAATTTCTTTTTCTTCAGAAATATAAAGATAACTGCCAATATGGCTGTAGCCCATCACCCGGGCAGGCACGCGTGTCACGATATCGTTGTTGTTGTGGAATCTGAAAAAACGCGACTTGCACTCCATATTAAATATCTGAGCAGTCTCTCGTGTCATCGCCCGCGGCTGGCCAAAGGTATAAACACTGGTGAAGGGTTTGTCCATCTGCACAAAGTGCGCGGCAGCAATCGTCGCCATGGCTCCCCCGAGGCTATGCCCAGTCAGAAAAACAGGGCGCTTTTTCTCACTCTGTAGCTCAAGACAACGCGCAAACATAGGCGCCCAGACATCTTCGCAACACAACCAGAAACCACGATGAAATTCGCCAAAGAGCTGCGGTGTAGAAAACGCATTAAGGTTATCAAGCCAATCAGCTAATTCGTTTGTGCCGCGAAACGCCATACACAGATAATCGTCGTGTTCGACGAGAGCAGCTTGCGCCGAGTTCTTATCAACTCCCATAACAGAGCGAAAGCCGTCATCATCTTGCTTAAGCCCAGCCAGAATCGTGGCTTCATTAGGCAGTTGATCACAATCAGAAGTGCACTCGTATACTGCCTCAGCAATACGCGCCATCCAGTAAGCATTATGTTTGTCGAGTTTGGTGTTATACGGTGAGATCGCTCGCATTGGACTGTCCTTAGCTGCTCTTCTATAAGTCAAAGAGCAGATATATGACAGCGGCGAATAACAGGTCTATGACACTCTGCTCTGGCTCAGCCACTCAATAGGTGAGACACGACAATTGACCTGCATTGACCACCAATAATGCGACATACTATTTTTAGTGGCGTGCTGCGACCACCCCAAAAGAAAGGGAAATTAATGAATAGCGAGCAGTTCCCAGAGGCTGCTGCGCCCCCCCAGAGTCAGCTCCACTTCATCGCCGATCTGCAAGCCACTCAGGCGCCGGGTTATTGGTGCTTCCTGATTAACCACCAGTATCTTCTGACCTTCAAATTCCAGTTCCCGGCCACCAACAGGAGCAATAAATATGTTTCTTTCCTCGTCGTTTTCAGAAAGCAGTGCCACACAGGCGCCCATCCGCACCGAGTCATACTCACTGAAATCCGGAGCGACCCAGCGGCTCAGGTTTATTCTGGCCTGTTGCAGTTGGAGAATTCTCTCAGACTGCCCATGGGCGAGATAAGCCGCCTCCAGCGCCAGAGTATCGTACTGGTTCTCGGGCTTATTTTCGCCATGCGAGGCCGTTGCATGTGCCTCACCTGCGGCCGCTAATGCGGCATTGATCTCTTCGTCGAGTGATCTCAGTAACGCGTCTTTAAGTAATTGTTTATTCAACTATTTATCCCACCAGCACTGTGTCATCATCGACGTAAATTCCCAGATTCGGAACTGCCTTATGACTCTGCAGAAGTATAACGCACTGCGCGAGCAACTGAGCGATACTCAATACCTGTCGGTAGAAATGCGCGATGCTCTGCCAGTGATCCTGGTTCGCCATACCGACTTCAGTGCAGATCTGGCGATACAAGGCGCACAGCTGCTGCGCTTTGCCGTCCAGAGCGAAGAGTGGCTCTGGCTAAGCGAGGCTGCAGAATATAAAACCGGCACCTCTCTGCGTGGTGGAATCCCCATCTGCTGGCCCTGGTTCGGTGATGCTGCTAAGAATCCGTCATCTGTGGCAGCACATATCACCGGTGACAATGCACCAGCACACGGCTTCGCCCGCTCTCAGGACTGGAGCTTGACCTCTGTCGCTGAATCTGACTCAGACATTGTACTCAGCCTGTCTCTTGAGAATCCCGCACACCCAGCCTGGAACGGCGAGGCCTCACTTAAACTTGAGATAACCATGTCGGCTTCCGCGCTGACACTGGCTCTCACAACAACTGCCAGGCAGAAAAAGGTCACAGTCTCTCAGGCCTTGCATACCTATTTCCCTACGACCGATATTAACCAGACCAGCATCGCCGGACTTGAAGATGAGTCATATATCGATGCCCTCGATGGCTGGGTAACCAAAACGCAGAACGGACCTGTTGCATTCGTCGAAGAAACCGACCGGATTTACGCGGTGAGCCGCGATCTCACCCTGAAATCTCCCGGCTCAACCATGATTTTAAGCGGAAATAACCGCACTGCGATTGTCTGGAACCCGTGGATTGATAAAGGAGCACGCCTGAGTCAGTTTGAGAATGACGCCTGGAAAAACATGTTCTGCGTTGAGTCCGCGGATGTTATGGACGCCGCAGTATCGCTTGAGCCTGGCGAAAGCCATACTTTGCGCATGACCCTGGTTAACCGATCAATTTAGCCCGACGGTTTGATTTGGCATAGGCGGCAGTGAGGTATTGCGCCGTCACCTGATCCAGTGTGTGAATGTGCTGAGTAAACCATTCAGGTAATATGTCCTGCAGGTACCTGAGCAATGGCTCAATGTCCTGAGCCGCGACATATCCCTTGAGAAGCTCAGTCATCTCCAGCAACACACGATCGTGCTGTTTCTTGTGTAATTCGAAACCTGGAAAGTGCGTCCTCTGCATTTCACGCTCTTCGTGTGCAAAATGCTCCTGGCAATGCTGAACTAGCCGTTTGAAGTGCTGAATCGAGAAGGTGCCCATCGTAAGCGCTTGTTCTGCATCATTCATGAGTCCCACAAAGGTCTCGTGTTCACGATTCATAAACTGAACAGACAACTGCGGGTAATCCCAGAACATCATGGACATAACTGCCCCCCCGAATTAATACCCTTATCAACAGGCTCTATTGTGTCCTAATTGGAGGGCATTGGCTTGATGTGAATCAAGCAGCGTGACAAATCCGGACAATTCGCCAAAAGCAGGCTAATAGCACTTAACAAGTAAGATGAGCAAATTAACAGTACTGCGCCACATCAACGATCGTACGCCGTAACCAACGATGCGCCTGATGATGCTGTAGCAAGGGGGACCATGCCATCTTGAGCTCGAACGGAGGAATCTTAAACGGAGGCTCTTTCACCTGCAGAGATGCTGACTCTGCCTGCATATCGGCTACCTTCCGAGGCAAAGTAGCAACCAGGTCATTGTTGAGCGCGAGTAACGCTGGCATCTGATAATGACGGGTAAATACAGATATTTTTCGTTTATGCCCCAACTTAGATAATGCATTGTCTACCCAACCCAGGCGCACGACCTTTTCCGGATCGATACCGACACCTGCGCCCATACCAGTTTTACTTACCCAGATATGCTTACTCGCCAGGTACGCGTCCAGATCAAATCGGTCAACATTGGGATGGTCTGGATTCACCAGACAGACGAAGTCATCCTGCCAGAGCGCCATCTGGTGAAAGGATTGAGGCATCTCATCAAAGCGGTTAATTGCCATATCGACTTTACCTGCTTCGACATCTTTAAACGTCACATCAGAAGGGGTGAGTACATCGAGAATAACATCGGGGGCATCACTGCGCAGACGCTTCACCAACTCCGGCACCAACGTAGATTCAGCGTAGTCACTCACCATAATCCGGAAAACGCGATGGCTGATTCTTGCGTCGAATTCCTCTTGAGGTTGCAGCGCCATCTGTAGCTCGCCCAAGGCTTTACGGATTACTGGCTGTAGCTCCTGAGCACGCTCTGTTGCTGTCATACCATCAGAAGTTCGCACCAGCAGAGGATCGCCAAACAGGTCTCTCAGTCGACGTAATCCATTACTCATAGCGGGCTGGGTAATGCCCAGCTGTTGAGCAGCTTTGGTTACGCTGCCTTCGCGAAGCAATACATCAAGATAAACGAGAAGATTGAGGTCAATACGATCAAGATTCATAGCAATGCAACGCAATAGGACATAGTCGCGAAGGGTACACTATTCATCTGAAGAATGAAAAAAAGAGAACTATTGATTAGGGTAATAGTTAGAGAATATCTCGTCCTGCGTGGCTCGTATGTCAATTTTGGCGAGCCCTTGATTAAGGATTTCAGCAAGGTCAGCGCTGCCCTCGTTGAAACAGACGTAGAGAGACTTTATCTCCAGCAGCGTTTGATGAAACAACAACTGATCCTGTACTGCATTGAGTTCCGGATTCGTTGCCAGTAAATAAGCGAATACGTGTTGATCAATAACCGAGAGATCAACCCGGCCGTAAACGAGTTTCATCAGATTGGTAACATCTGTCATAGCTTCACTGACATTCAGGGTCTGTTCAATAACCAGTTCATCAAACTCTATGGTATTGGCATACCCCTGAACGGTGCCTATGGTGTATGGCGTCAGATCCTCGAGCTTTTTCCAGTCGACTACCATATCAACCCTCTCTGCAAGGCCAAGAGGCCCGTATCCAACCGGATCCGAAAACACGATGCCCTCATTGACGTCTTCACGATAATACTCCGGGAAGAAACCATCCAGGCCGTAACTGCCATCGCTGCCCATTTTGACGGCTCTCTCCCATGGGTAAAAAATTACCTGAAGCTCATATCCCATGGCTGCAAAGGCACGACGCACTACTTCTGTAGTCGCCCCTTGATTCTTGAGTGTCTTACTGGTGTATGGCGCCCATTCCAGAGAAGCGAGTCGTACGACCTTTTCTTCTGCGACCGCAGAGAACGACATTCCCAGCATAAAAGCCAGAGAAACTACAATCCGACTCAACATAAGCCCTGTCCTGAATGAATAACTACTGGTTAAGAATATGCTAAACATATAAGAACGCCTCTCTTTTGTCTGTAAAGACAGTCAGAGAGGACAAAAAAACGGAGCCCTGAGGCTCCGTTTTCTGTCACAGATGGCGGTGTTACAGAGATCAGTCGAGATGCTCTACACGGATGCGGGTGATCTTGCCATGTGTACTGTCGAGGTTTTCAACGGCCTCGATCGCAGCGTTCATACGCGCTTCTTCCACTTTGTGGGTCAGAATAATGATCTGAGCCAGGTCGTTTTCCATACGCGGCTCTTTCTGAATCAAGGCTTCGATGTTGATGTCGTGCTCGCTCAGCGTGGTCGCTATGCTTGCCAGTACACCAGTACGGTCCTGAACCTGGATGCGCAGGTAGTATGCAGTTTCTACCTGTTCGATCGGCAATACACGCAAGTTATCAATGCTTTCACTGTCGAACGCCAGGTGATTCACACTGGCAGAAGCAGGTGCTTCGAGTGTGCGTGCGAGATCGATCACATCAGCGACCACGGCAGATGCAGTAGGTCCAGCGCCTGCGCCAGCACCTACGTACAGGGTATCGCCTACGGCATCACCATTTACGGTCACAGCGTTAAGTACGCCGTCGACTTTGGCAATCGGACGGTGCTCAGGGATCAGAGTCGGATGCACACGCAGGTCAATGCCCTTCTCGGTGCGGCTGCTGATCCCGAGGTGCTTGATGCGATAACCCAGCTCTTCTGCGTATTCAACGTCCTCTGGAGCCACTTTGCTGATACCTTCGGTATAGCAATGCTCAAACTGAAGCGGGATACCATAAGCGATCGACGCAAGAATGGTTAGCTTGTGTGCAGCATCAATACCTTCAACGTCAAACGTCGGATCAGCTTCGGCATACCCCAGCGCCTGGGCCTCTGCCAGTACGTCGGCAAAATCACGGCCTTTGTCACGCATTTCGGTCAGGATGAAGTTACCGGTACCGTTAATGATACCTGCAAGCCAGTTAATATGGTTTGCCGCCAGACCTTCACGAATGGCCTTGATGATCGGAATGCCACCGGCGACAGCGGCTTCGTACATCACAGACACGCCTTTCGCTTCCGCAGCAGCAAAGATTTCAGAGCCGTAAACGGCGATCAGAGCCTTGTTCGCAGTGACGACATGCTTGCCGTTTTCGATGGCGCCCATCACTACGTCTTTTGCTACGGTGTAGCCACCAATCAGTTCGACCACGATATCGATATCAGGATTGCTGATGACGTCGGCAACATCTTCTGTCGTCTTAACCGAGCCGATTTCCACCGCCGGGTTTGGATGACGCATGGCAACCTGCTCGATAATAATGTCCCGACCGGCACGGCGTGCAATATCTTTCGCATTATTAGTCAGTACGTTAAATGTACCACCGCCAACTGTACCTAAACCGCAGATACCTACTTTTACCGGTTTCAAGATCAAATCTCCTGTCAGGTCGATCAGACATGGCTTGTTACCATGCCCATAAGGGTTTGGGGCATAAATGTATCATATTAGAGGCTGGACGAAATCCCTGAGGGTATAAATTACTGCATTAGAATAGGAAGCCTCATAAGCCTGTGATAACGTTTCTGATCTAAAAATAATTCGTAAGGATCAAGCATGCCTGACTTTCTCGTTCTGACCGTCATTGCTGACGATAAACCAGGGATTGTAGAGAAGTTGTCTTCTGTGATTGCCGATCATCACGGCAATTGGCTCGAAAGCCGCATGGCTCAGATGGCAGGCAAGTTCGCAGGTATCCTGCGCATCAGTATTGATACTGAGAACAAGAGCAAGTTAGTCGCCGCTCTGTCCAGCCTCGACAACTCCGGGCTTCTGGTCCGGGTTGAAAATCCGGCCACTCCCCTCGCGTCTAAGGCGACTCACATTGTCAGCCTTAGTGTGGTAGGGAATGACCGCCCGGGCATTGTCAGGGAGGTATCTCAAGCCCTGGCGCAGATAGGCGTAAACGTACTCGAGCTGAGCACCAGTTGCGAACCTGCAGAGATGTCTGCGGTTCCTCTGTTCAGGAGTGAAATTCGCGCCAGTGTACCGGATACCCTGGATCATGATGACGTCAGTGACGCCCTGGAAGCACTCTCAGACGACCTGATGGTTGAACTACAGAACGACTGAACGACTAAACACCCTGATCAGCGGAATCGCTGAACGAGGTCGCGCAGGCCAGTAGACAGACGCCCAATGTCCTGCATCGTCGACGCGGCCTCGGTAGACTGGCTAAGGGACCCCTTAGCCAGCTCAGATACATTTCCGACCTGCTCCGTCATTTCGTTAGTCAGCACCGCCTGACGCTCTGCCGACTCGGCCATTGAGTCCGATACAGTAGCGATATCATCCACAGCGCATGAAATGCTCTTCAGCATCACTTCCATTTCATTCACTTTGCTCAAACCACCGGCTGCCGACTCCGAACCTCCTGCCGCCATGTCGACTGCAGTAGAAACGCTGACCGACAAATCGTTAATCACACGGTGGATATCGCTCGTTGTATCCTGAGTTTTCTGAGCGAGAGTCCGTACTTCATCGGCCACAACAGCAAATCCACGGCCTTGCTCTCCGGCTCGTGCCGACTCAATTGCCGCATTAAGAGCAAGCAGATTAGTTTGCTCAGCAATATCCTCAATGACACCAGCTGCGGCGGAAATCCGTGAGGTCTCTGACTCAATGGTCCGGACCGTCTCCGTAACTTTTTCAGTGATCTCATTCAGGGCTTCAATGGCCTTGTGGGTACTTGATGCCAGGTCTGTCCCTGACTTAACCAGTGTCTGAACCTGAACCGAGTTAGCCGCCGTTTCATGGATGTTTTTGGTCGTTGTTTCGATCGCATTACTGACTTCGCGCATCGCCTCAGTAATACGCTGGCTTTCACCCTGCTGCTTTTCTATCTGGCCGTGCGCACTCATAGACTTACTCAATCCCTCAGCAGTTTTTACCGACATGGCCTGAGCAGCATCTTCGATACGGGTGAGAATAGTATCCAAGCGTGCATTCTGACTGGTGAGTGCCATCGCCACCTGCCCAGCAGCATCATCGCGATTATGATAGACCCGCGCAGCAAGTGGATCGTTAAAGAAACCAGAAGACTGAACCGACAGATCTCTCAAGCGGCGCTTCAGGCGTGCGATAGAAAAGAGCAACACGCCAATCGCTCCAAACGACGCCCCCTCAATGGCTCCATTAACACCATTGATATGAAAGCCCGCAAAAATCATAAGAAGGAGAACAACAGGCAATGTAATCTGCTGTCGGATCTTCTTCAGGCGCTGCTTTCTGAGCCACGACCCATCATTCAGACCACGGTAAGCGGCTTCAGCTCTGGCAATCTGATCCCGGGAAGGTGCAGTACGCACTGACTCATAACCGACCGCAACCCCACCTTCTATGACTGGAGTGACATAGGCGCTGACCCAGTAATAATCACCGTTTTTGCAACGGTTCTTCACCAGCCCCATCCAGGGTGAACCTGCTTTCAGCTCCTTCCACATCGATTCATAGGCTTCGACGGGCATATCCGGATGGCGAACAATATTATGAGGCTGGCCAATGAGCTCCTCACGCGAATACCCGCTAACTTCAACAAAGGCGTCATTACAGTGAACGATCTTGCCCTTCAGATCGGTGGAGGAGATCAACTTCTGATCTTCAGAGAAAGTACGTTCCTTGTCAGTTACGGGTAAGTTCTTACGCATAATGTTTGTCCGGGTGGCCTGTATGAAAAATAGTAGCAGTGTTTCTGATTTGTGAAAGTCAGGCTCGGGAATTGGCATAATCCCATCTGTCCGAATGAGCCGGCCTGTGGAATACTCGCGCCCCATCCGTGTTTTTGAGAAGTGATATTCGTGTCGCACACCTCCGCCAGCCCCGTTGTTTTCAAAGCCGACATGATGTTGTTACTCGTGACCGTTCTTGCAGCGATCAGCTGGATGTTTTCAAAAGAAGCACTCGACGGATTCCCTCCTCTGTTGTTTATCGGCACTCGCTTCCTGTTCGCGGGCTTGCTTTTGGCCATCCCCGGATATTCAGGGCTTAAGAAGTTAACCAAACATCAATGGAAAGCCTCATCGGGCGTAGGAATACTGTTCGGCATCGCTATGAGTACCTGGATCATGGGGCTCTTCTATGCCACACATCTCGGAGAAGGATCTTTTATTACCAGCCTCGCCGTTGTTCTGGTTCCGCTCATTAGTTGGCTGTTCTTCGGTGATGCGATGTCGCGTGCCAGCTGGATTGCTCTGCCTCTGGCATTTGCAGGCATGGGGCTACTCTCATTGCAGCATGGTTTCAGACCTGAACTGAGCCAACTGCTGTTTTTCACCGCTGCACTTTTGCTATCAATGACCTTTATCCTTAACGGAAGGGCTGCGGCGCACGTGCCCGCGCTGGCACTCAGTGCTATTCAGCTATCGATTGTGGGGATCGTTGCTATCGCCCTGTCAGCGGGTGTGGAAGAATGGCCGGATACCTGGACCGCAGACATGTGGTGGTGGCTCCTTCTGAGTGTCACTGTTGGTACGGCTGCGCGCTTTTTTCTGCAGACCTATGCACAGGGTATGACAACGCCCTCGCACGCCGCGGTAATCATGATCGTAGAACCGGTCTGGACAGCGACCTTCGCTGCGCTCTGGTTCGGAGAAACCATGTCTCTCAGCCAACTCTTCGGCTGCTCGCTGATTTTTCTGTCACTCGTGGTAAACCGCTGGAGCGCTGTACGCATGTGGCTAGCCCGGAAAAGCTAGCCCGATAAGCTGATCTTGAGGCCCCCAGTAGTTCTAAGCGGGGCTCGGTGCGAGCAGCGGCCCCTGCCGTGTATCTGAAGAACGCCGATCACCGGCAACAAACAAGACGGCGATGACCCCGAAAATCGGCAAGTGACCCATCACTTCTTCAAGCCCCGAAATAATACCCGTTGAAACAAAGAAGAGACTGACAACAAGAAGTACATAGCGTGTCGCAAGGCCGAGCATGAGCATAATGCCGAAGGCTGCTTCGAACACTCCTGCCGCCAGAGCAAAATGAAGATGCGTGAATTCTGTCCACCCCAGGTATTGCGGAAAATTATAGTAAGGGTGCTCGCTGAGAAAGAAATACGTTGCTGCGGGCTCGTACAACTTGTTGTGAATCGCCAGAACCACCAGCTGGAGTCCGAGGCCTATCGCTTGTTCGGTGGTCTGAGCCATTCAGGGGCGATATCAACACCACTTTCCAGAGTCATCAGAAAGGCTTCAAGTTGTTGTAATTCGTGTGGAAACATACCCAGCGGTAAGATATCCAGATGGTCGTTGGCTCGTTGCAATGGATGGTTGTAGCACTTCAGAACATCGGACAGGCTAGAGAAGATCCCTGAATGCATGTAGGGAGCGGTAGAATTGAGATTACGCAGCGTGGGGACTTTAAAAGCGGCGTTTCGAAAGGCGGCAATCTGAGCCTAAGACTCAGGTAATGGATGAATGGGCGGGATCAGATATGAATTCAGTAACAATTTACCATGCGCGACACCCCGCAGGCTGATCATCTGATCGCCTATCATACGAAGTCGGTCAGCCGGGCCCTGTACCAGTAGCACTGCCAGTGTGTGGGTATCAGTGAGGTTCACACTCAGATTGCTGATCACCTCGTCAATGTACTTGTACTGCAGGTCATAAAGCTTTTTATGTAACCCCGGTATCGAATGGTTATAAACCAGATTTAACGTCCCTGTCATGACCTCATCACCGGACTGCGAGCGATGCTCGTTAATGTCGCGATTAATCATGTCGCAGATGGCCTGCGAGCGGCTGTCAAAACCGCGTCGTGCAACCATTTCATCCAGCCCACTGAGAAGAGACTCGGGCAAAG
This sequence comes from Thalassolituus sp. UBA675, assembly GCF_002297765.1. Lineage (NCBI taxonomy): Bacteria > Pseudomonadati > Pseudomonadota > Gammaproteobacteria > Oceanospirillales > Oceanospirillaceae > Thalassolituus > Thalassolituus sp. UBA675. The sequence continues at coordinate 19,506 of NZ_DBNJ01000026.1, read as the reverse complement.
AGATACTGATGCGACTGAGAGGTTCCTTTTTATTCAATGCTAGTTACTCCGTTAATCTCAGAATAAATGACTGTAGCGTTCGATTTCCCATTCGCTCACTGAACGATGATACTCATTCCATTCTTCGCGCTTGTAGCGGATAAACTCCGCACGTAATTCTTTACCCAGCACTTCTTCAACGAACGGATCACTCTCAAACGCTGTGATCGCTTCATCTAATGTGCGTGGTAAAAATCCGATACCGCGCGCTTCACGCTCTTCTTCGGTGAGCTCGTAGAGGTTGGTTTCCTGAGGCTTACCCGGTTCGAGCTTCTCACGTATACCTTCAAGGCCTGCGGCCAGTACCAGAGCGCACGCAAGATATGGGTTTGTCGCTCCATCGGCATTACGAGATTCACAGCGGCCGCCGCCCATAGGCACACGTACCGAGTTAGTACGGTTATTTGAACCGTAAGAATTAAATACCGGCGCCCAGGTGAAATACGGCATATCTCCCTGACGCACGAGGCGCTTATAGGAATTCACCGTCGGTGCAAACACAGCACACAATGCTGGGCCATGCTTCAGAACACCAGCAATAAACTGATAACCGAGTTCGGTTAAGCCAAGACCATGAGGATCGTCAGAGGGTTTGCACTGAAACAGATTCTCTTTCGTATCGAGGTCGTAAAGCGACATATTAAAGTGCGCGCCGTTGCCGGTTTTGTTCGAAAATGGCTTCGGCATAAAGGTCGCCAGCAGACCTTCCTGCTTCGCATATTCTTTCGCCATCATTTTCAGGAAGGTAAAACGATCGCACGAGGTAACAGCATCGGCGTAATTAAAATCGAACTCAAACTGACCGTTGGCGTCTTCGTGGTCAAAAGAGTAAAGCCCCCATCCGAGGTCATTAATCGAAGTTGCCATCCGATCGAGCCAGCTGAAATTACTCAGGAATGACTGGGTGTCATAACAGGGCTTCTTCAGTTTATCGTTGGGGTCTTGCGGAACCAGGCTACCGTCTTCATTTTTCTTGAGCAGAAAGACTTCAGCCTCAATACCAAGGTTCATACCAAAACCCATGTCTTTTGCCTGTTCAAGTACGGACTTCAGCAACACACGAGTATTGAGCATGTAGGGCTCGCCATACAGAGTATTATCCGCTGGCATCCAGGCAACCTCGGGCTGCCATGGCAATTGAATAATGTGATCGAGATCAGGCACAGAGGCAATTTCATCGTCATTGGGTGCCTGCCCTAACCCATCCAGAGCATAGCCTGTGTAGAGTTCAGAACCGTGGGCCATATGATGAAGATGGGAAATAGGAACGACTTTTCCTTTCGGAATACCGTGAATGTCTACATAGGTTCCCATGCAGTATTTCACGCCTTTCTTCTGCAGTTCTTCCTGAATGCGGTTAATTTCACTGTCAGATTTTACGTCGATCATTGGTTTGTCCTTTGCAGGATTAAATCTTAAGTACAGACTCGTAGTATCTGTGATTAAGGGGGGCCTCTTCCTTAACGGCCTGTTGCAGTAGTGAAGAAAAGTCTTCACACATCCATTGGTACAATTCAGCGCCCTTTTCCGCGCTGGCGATTGATGGCGTGCCGGTCACACCATTTTTACTGGTGCGGTTTACCGGATGGCTGAACAGGCAGTTCCCGGTTCTGTCTTCATCATCGGCTTCCGCTAATTTGCTTTCGCGTACAATTTCCGGATAGAGATGCATCATCAATGACGTCTCGGCATCGTTGGCGTGCCAGTCGTCGGCATCAGCAAAATGTGCGTCTTTGACCCGTGCAGAAATCTGCGCAGTATTTACCAAAGCGACCATAAAGCCATCATGACGCGCACGCAGGATTTCCAGCGCACAGCGCAGCGGGGCTTCGTTAGTCACATGACCGTTGACCAGCACCAGGCGTCTGATGCCCGAGCTTTTTACCCAGTCGCCAAGGTCTGAAATAACATCTATTAATGTCTTCGGATTTAACGCCATAGTGCCTGGCCAGCGTTGGGAATGTCCGACTGAGCACCCGTATGGCAAAGTCGGTAACAGAATGACATCGGATGCTTTAGCAGCGTCACTGCAAAGCCGGTGCGCAATCGCAGTATCCATTCCACAACCCATGTGGGGACCATGCTGCTCAGTGGCGCCTATGGGCAGAATGGCGGTGTCGGTTCCGCCTTCGACAGCCGAGGCGACTTCTTCCCATGTCATATGGCTGAGTTGGTACATCAGAAGACGCTCCCGACGTCGTCATTAACATGCACCATGCGTACAAGGTTGAGATGATCATCGTCTTCTTCCTGCTCTGATGGCGGATGGATCAGCTCTTCAATATGCTGCTTAGTGGCGAGGAATTCCGGGTTCATAAACTGATCAGGGGAACGTGGTTGAGGCACTGGTACCTCAACAACTTCCTGCACTTCACCGGGATTCGCCTTTAACACAAGAATTCGGTCGGCCAGATACACAGCCTCATCGAGATCGTGAGTGATAAAGAACACAGTAATGTCGATGTTCTTCCAGATTTCCAGTAGATATGCCTGCATTTTCGCGCGCGTCTGAGCATCCAGTGCACCAAACGGCTCGTCCATCAACAGTACTTTCGGGCGGTTCGCTAATGCGCGCGCAATCGCCACGCGCTGCTTCATCCCACCGGACAACTGATGCGGATAACTGTTTTCGAATTTGGTTAAACCAATAAGATTGATCCACTCGCGGGCTTCTGACTCTGCGGTTCCTTTGTCGTAGCCGCTTTCAAGGAGCCCGAACATAATGTTCTTTTTTACGGTCAACCAGGGAAACAACGTATAGCCCTGAAATACCATGCCGCGTTCCGGGCCTGGTTCTGTCACGGCTTCTCCGTTAAGAAGCACCTGCCCGGAGCTCGCCTGCTCGAGGCCAGCCAGAATCCGTATCAGGGTCGATTTACCGCAGCCCGAAGGGCCAATCACACAAACGAACTCGCGCTTGTGGATCTTTAGGTTAATGTCTTTTAAGGCAGTTACTTCACCGAACTGCTTATTCAGGCCTTTAACCTCCATGGTCACCGGGCGCTGCTTAAGCCGGTCGAAGCGGTCTTTTACCTCTGGCGACTGGTCGAGATAACTGGGTAATTCTTTCTCTGTCATGGTTACCTCCGCTTATTTGGTTTCTTTCTGCCACGGAAAGAGGCGGCGCCCTAACCATGCCAATAACAAATCAATGGTAAGACCGAGAATCCCGATCATGATGATGGCAGCAAAAACATTATCGAAGTTCTTGTAACGCGCCTGCTGCGTAATAAACCAGGTAATACCTGAACTGGTACCAATGAGCTCAGCAACAATCAGATAAGTCCACGCCCAACCCAAAAGAATACGAACGTCGCGATACAGATCAGGCAGAATGCCCGGTACCACAACACGGAACAGCATGGACTTGTTCTTGGCACCCAGTGTCTGAGCAGCCTCTAACAAACTCGGATCAAGCTTACGCGTGGTATTCGCAACGACTAAGACCTGCTGAAAAAAAGTGCCGATAAAGATAATGGCAATCTTAGGTGCCTGATAAATACCCAATACGGCTACGGCCAGAGCACCAAACGCTGGCGCAGGCAGATACCGGAAAAATTCAATAAAAGGTTCAAATAAACGAGAGAAGAAGTCATAAGTGCCCGCCAGGATTCCCAGAGGTATACCAATGATGGAAGAAAGCACGAAACCCCAGAAGATGACCTGAATGCTGCTCCACAAGCTTTCATGCAGCCAGTTCTCACTTCGACGTTTAGGCTCAGTAGTAAATGAGGTGACAAACGCTGCGGCAACTTCATGAGGTGCAGGAAGATACACAGGGTTTGCAGGCTTGCCCTCTGGGAGCGCAGTGCCATTTTCGCTCGCTTTATCGTACTCACGGTCGAACACTTCCCGGTCAACCAGCAAGCCTTCACTGAAGTAACTAACGGAACCCGACTGTGTGATTTCGACTTGTGGATGCCACAGAAAAGGAACATAACTGACCAGTGCCCAAATCAGAATAGGCAAGGCGAAACTGGCCAGAGTCACGGCTCTGCGTGGTCCTCTGTCGAGTTTTCTGTTAACGGCAATAAGCTGCATTTCAATCCCCATGGTTATGTCCAATTAGCAGAAGAGAGCCAAAGTAACCCCTGCCCTTCAGGACATGTTGAATATCGGTAGAGAAAAACCAGCGCTAATTTAATAGCGCCGGCTATGCTGAGCCCCGACGGTTACAGAGCTTCCATCAGTGAAGGATCGATGTATTCATTGACTGGCTGCTTATCGCCGTATACATCGTTTGCCAGGTTAAAGGCATCTGCGATTTCACCGGAGCCGTACAACGATTTGAAGCCTGCTGATTTCTTCATGAAAGGAAGCGCTTCTTCTAACGTCAAGATCTTGGTGCCATCGATAAAGCCTTTGTACTCAGAAGGTGGGATACCCACACGAGCAGCCATAATGCTGATGGCTTCATCACGGGTTTCCGGGTCTTTCAGGTAATCAACCGCCATATACCAGACTTTCAGAACCTTCAGCCAGTCAGCACGGTTAGCAGCAAGACTCTGTGGCGATACTGCAAGAACGTCGTAGATAAGGCCCGGTTCGTCAGCACTGGAGTAAATACGCTTAGAACCTGGCACAAGATTCAGCGCCTGACCTGAGCTTGGCTGCCATGCCACGATCGCATCAACCTGACCTGAAGCCAACACCTGAGGAGTTTCATTGGTAGGCACGTTCACCAGCTCAACATCGGCTTCTGTCATACCGGCTTTTTCCAGAGCATTGAGCAGCAGCAGGTGGCCAACAAAGCCTACTTCGACGCCAACCTTCTTGCCTTTCAATTCTTCAATCGTACTGATGCCCGCAGCGGCAACGACCATATCGTTACCATTGCTGTAGTCGTTGATCAGAATGGTAACGTTCTTCGCACCGGTTGAACCAGTCACAAGCGCATCACCGTTTGTCATCGAAACTGCATCCAGCTGACCTGCTGCGAAGGCATCCATACTGGCCACGTAGTCGAACCATTCGAACTGAACGTCTACGCCCTCTTCTTCGAACATGCCTTTCTCAAGCGCGATCTCCCAGGCTACCCAGCCCGGCCAGTCGCTGTAACCAATCTTGAGAGGCTCAGCCACTGCACTGGCAACGCTCATCAACCCTGCGCACACAACAGACACCGCACCTGCAATAAACTTCTTTCTGATCGCCATAGGTATTCCCCAAAGGTTGTTAGTATTACTGAAATTGCGTTTCGTAATATCGAACCTAGCATTGGTTGTGCCACGGTTAGACATTTTTCGTCATTTACCACCTGAGAGGAGCAACTAACCTTCCTCTTAATTTGCTGAAACGCACGGAATTCGGGGCCTGGATATTTTTTGTCCGCTTTGCATACTACGCCTGAATTCTGAACTAGCAGGCGGTAGAAGAGTGATCAACTCGTACCAGAGTGTGCACCGAGAGAAAGCACGAGGTGCCGCAACGGGCACACCAAGAGTGCAAGTTCCAGATAATTCGCCGGGACAACCGCACTTGCAATCCCGCTCTCAGCGGGTTATCACTATATATACGCATTTGGCACAGCAATCGCTTAGCAGAATGTACTTACGCATTTAAAGGCAGCGCACGTAAATATGTGCCGTTGCCACAATAAGGGCACTAGGGTTCCGGCAGGTCTCTCCCAATCAACTTAAGGGAAAGAGCCAGCGACTGGACCGAGAGTGACCGACCTCCAGCGGCGTACTGGCAGGTTACACGGCGGGATAAAAGCCCGGGAGATCAGACAACGTACTGCTCACCTTTTAATGAGCAGCGTTTATGAATCCGTGAACTTGCAGGAGCCCGCACCATGACAAAACCTAATTTCTTTTTATTAATGATTTCCGCGCCCAAGATGTCTGCGCGTACAGGAGGCCTTTATGTCTGAGTTTCAGTCTGGCGACACTATTTATGAAGACACTCTCGGTGGTGGCTGTCATTGGTCCATGAGAGTTAAAAAAGGCACGCTGCTGACGCTCACCGATGTTAAAGGCGGCGCGAATCTGGGCATGCTGTTTTACAACCCGGAAAACCTCCTGGAAAAATACAACGCGCCCGACACATTAAAAGGTCAGCACACCTTTAAGCTGACCCGTGGTCATTGCCTGTATTCAGACATGGGCCGTATTTTTGCGTCCATCGTTGAAGACGACTGCGGCTGGCACGATACCGTGTGCGGCAACCTGAACAAAGACATGCTGCAAAAGAAATGGTCGCTGAAAACCTATCAGGAAGCCCTGAACGGCTGGACACAGAATGGCTACGACGCCTTTCTGGTCGAACTGGCCAAATACGGCCTGACCCGCAAAGACATGGCCGCCAACCTGAATTTATTCAGCAAAGTCAGCACCGACGCCGAAGGCAACATGCAGTACAGCGAAGGTTCAAAAGCAGGCGATAAAATCGTGCTGCGCTTCGAGATGGATACCTTAGTCATCATCCACACCTGCCCTCACCCACTGAGTAATGCTGAAGAATATCCGGTGCGCCCGGTGCACTACGCACTGGCCCAGGCCAAGCCGGTGACTGACGATGATGAGTGTATGAACTCCCGCCCTGAAAACCAGCGCGGTTTTAAAAACAACGCGATTTACCAGTTTATGGGCCAATAAGGAGGACGCATCATGATTAAAGAAAGCCAATTTAACGAAGCCGATGCGGTATTCCGTGAAACCGTTCCAGCAGGCGACTATTTTCTGCACTGCATTGAAAAAGGCCAGACCTTTCGCATCCTCGACCTCGAAGGTAATCAGGCCGCGGACACCCTGTTCTATAACGCCGATGACGTTTCAGAACGCTACAGCGCTATGGATACCATTAGAGGCCAAGGTAACGTTTATCTCACTGCGGGCACTGTTCTGCGCTCCAACGAAGACCGACCCATGCTAACGATTACTGCAGACACCTGTGGTCGTCACGACACACTGGGTGGCGCCTGTGCGACTGAATCGAACACCGTGCGTTACTCGCTTGAGAAAAAGTGCATGCATGCCTGCCGTGACAGCTGGATGCTGGCCATTAACGAAAATGAAGAATATGGCCTGAGCAAGTCTGACATCACTCACAACATTAACTTCTTTATGAATGTGCCTGTTACCCCGGAAGGCGGCCTGACCTTTGAAGACGGTATTTCAGGTGCGGGAAAATACGTCGAGATGAAAGCCGAAATGAATATTCTGGTACTGATCTCGAACTGTCCGCAGCTGAATAACCCCTGCAACGGCTATAACCCGACACCAGTCGATGTACTGATCTGGGAGTAACTATGTTTTCTAAAGTACTGATTGCCAACCGCGGTGCCATTGCCGTGCGTATTATGCGCACGCTGAATGAGCTTGGCGTCACCCCCGTAGTTATTTATCACGAAGCGGACAAGCATTCGCTGCACGTTCAGCAAGCGAAAGAATCCTACTCGTTGGGTGATGGCAGTGTCGCCGACACCTACCTAAATCAGGAAAAAATTCTGGGCATTGCGAAAGAAAGTGGTGCTCAGGCCATTCACCCTGGCTACGGTTTCTTAAGCGAGAACGCGACCTTCTCGGATGCCTGTGAACAAGCAGGTGTAGTCTTCCTCGGGCCAACCGGCCAACAGATGCTCGACTTTGGTTTAAAACACAGCGCCCGCGCATTGGCCGAACAAGCCGATGTACCCATGCTGCCGGGCACAGGTCTTCTGACTGACATCAACGAAGCCAAAGCAGAAGCTGACCGTATTGGTTATCCACTGATGCTGAAAAGCACCGCCGGTGGCGGCGGTATTGGTATGCAGCTCTGCTACACCGAAGCAGAACTGATTAACGCATTTGATTCGGTAAAACGCCTCAGTGCCAATAACTTCTCGAACGATGGCGTATTCCTGGAAAAATTTGTCGAGCGCGCCCGCCATATTGAAGTTCAGATTTTTGGTGACGGCACAGGTACGGTCGCTGCACTCGGTGAGCGGGACTGTTCATTGCAACGACGCAACCAGAAAGTCATTGAAGAAACACCGGCACCCCACATTTCAGAGGCCGTCCGTACTGCCCTGCATGAGACAGCGAAACGTTTAGGTGAAAGCGTAAATTACCGCAGTGCAGGTACCGTGGAATTTATTTACGACGAAAGCAGCGAATCATTTTACTTTCTCGAAGTGAATACCCGCTTACAGGTTGAGCACGGTGTGACCGAAGAAGTCTTCGGTGTGGATTTAGTGGAGTGGATGGTCCGGCTCGGTGCTGGCGAAACATTACCCTTAAACGAACAACGTTCTGCGAAAGGCCACAGTATTCAGGCACGAATTTATGCCGAAGATCCGGTAAAAAACTTCCAGCCCTGCGCTGGTCTATTAAGCCGGGTCGATTGGCAAGCCACAACTAAAAATGGAATGCGTACCAGAATCGATACATGGGTCGAAAGCGGCACACAGGTGCCCGCATTATTCGACCCTATGCTGGCAAAAGTCATTGTGACGGCAGAAACCCGCAAGCAGGCAATGACCGGGTTAGCAGAAACCCTCGATCAATCTGAACTGTACGGCATCGAAACCAACCTGCTTTATCTGAAGTCGATTCTAAAAGACGAAGAAGTAAAAGCCGGATTGGTCTGGACGCAGAAACTGAACAAAATGCATTTCACTGATCCGGCCATTGATGTTATCAGCGGAGGCACTCAAACCACAGTGCAGGACGTTCCCGGTCGTATCGGCCACTGGGACGTAGGTATTCCACCGTCAGGCCCGTTTGATGAATATTCCTTCCGCCTAGGTAACCGCCTGCTGGGCAACAGCGAAGACTGCGCAGGCCTTGAAATTACCTTAAAAGGCCCGGTGCTGGTTTTTCAGAAAGCCACGCAGATTATCCTTACGGGCGCTGCAACGAGTGCTGAACTGAGTCGCGATAATACGACTTACAGCATCCCATTTAATAAGATCGTTGAAGTGAAACAAGGCGACCAACTGGATTGCGGTACGGTGACCGGCGCGGGTGCCCGTGCGTACCTGCTCGTTGCTGGCGGCATTCAATGCCCTGTGTATCTAGGATCACGCTCCACCTTTACGCTCGGGCAGTTTGGCGGCCATAACGGACGCGCCCTGCTTCCTGGTGATGTATTACATCTGACTGAAGAAGCAACGTCTGCAAGCTACGTCAAATTAGCTGACGATATATTGCCTGCAGATGTCTTACCTGCCATCGGCAATGAATGGCAATTGCGTGTTATCTACGGCCCACATGGCGCACCCGATTTTTTCACTCAGAGTGATATTGATGAATTCTTTGCCGCCGATTGGGAGGTTCACTTTAATTCCAGTCGCACAGGTGTGCGCTTAATCGGCCCTAAACCTGAATGGGCTCGAAACGATGGCGGTGAAGCGGGTCTGCACCCATCCAATATTCACGATAATGCCTACGCCATTGGTGCCGTGGACTTTACCGGTGACATGCCAGTCATTCTCGGCCCTGACGGCCCAAGCCTCGGTGGTTTCGTCTGCCCTGTCACTGTTATTCAGGCAGACCTGTGGAAACTCGGACAATTAAAAGCTGGGGATAAAATCCGTTTTACACCGGTAAGCCACGACACAGCGGTAAATCTTCGTAATGAACAGCTCAAGCAATTAGACTCCCTTAAATACCAACATTCAGAAGTAAGTGAGTATTTACCTGACTCACCGGTGCTAAAAACCATTGATACAGAAAGTCATCCAACCGGCGTTGTCTATCGCCCCGCCGGTGATAATTATCTGCTGATTGAATACGGCCCACTGCAGTTGGATATCCGTTTGCGCTTCCGTGTACATGCGTTAATGGAATCTCTGCAAAGTCGGGAAATACCGGGAATTATCGAAATGACACCGGGCATTCGTTCATTACAGATTCACTATGACAGCCTGACATTAAAGCAGAGTGATCTGCTCAAGCTTCTGATCAACGAAGAAGACGCGCTGGGTGATCTGAAAAATGCTGAGGTGCCCTCACGTACCGTCTGGCTGCCACTTTCCTGGAATGACATCGCCTGCCAGCAAGCGGTTGATAAATACGTTAAGTCTGTACGCGCCGATGCCCCCTGGTGCCCGGATAACATCGAATTTATCCGTCGTATTAATGGTCTTGACTCCATCGACGATGTAAAAAGAATCGTCTTCGATGCCAGCTATCTGGTCATGGGCTTAGGTGACGTGTACCTCGGCGCACCAGTAGCCACGCCCGTTGACCCTCGTCACCGCTTAGTGACAACCAAGTACAACCCAGCACGTACCTGGACGGCAGAAAACTCCGTCGGTATCGGTGGTGCCTACATGTGTGTGTACGGTATGGAAGGCCCCGGTGGCTATCAGTTTGTCGGTCGCACATTGCAGATGTGGAACCGATACAAACAAACCAAAGAATTTACCAAGCCCTGGTTACTGCGCTTCTTCGATAAAATCCGCTTCTACGAAGTCAGCCACGATGAACTGACGGACATCCGTGAACACTTCCCTCATGGGCAGTACCCGATTCGTATTGAAGAAGACACCTTCAATCTCGATGAGTACGAGCGGTTCCTGAGTGATAACGCCGCAGGCATCAGCGAATTCCAGACGCATCGCCAACAAGCCTTCCAGACCGAGCTGGAAGACTGGAAGGCCAAAGGCTTACTGCGCTTTGAATCGGATATAGGTGTTGCCGAAGAAAACGACGAACGCGAACTGCTTGATGGTGAGTTTGCCGTAGAAAGCCACGTCTCTGGCAACGTCTGGCAGGTACTGGTGGAACCCGGACAGGGCGTAAAAGCCGGTCAGCCTCTACTGGTGCTGGAATCCATGAAGATGGAAATCGAAGTCACCGCCCATAAAGACGGCACCGTGGTCGAGCTTCTGAAAGAAGCGGGTAAAGGCGTGGCACCGGGGCAGGTGTTGGTCGTGCTGAAATAGTCGTAATACTTACACACTGATCCTTAGGGATTAGTGAAACAATCTGCTATAGTTCGCCGCGACAGCATCGGGTTGACACTGATTTGACCGATCCTGTCGCGACATCCCTTATTGCTTCTTCATCGACACCCGTCCGATCCTGACAATATCTGAATGCCGCACCCGGCCACTCTCTAACAAACGGCCAACTCGCTGGCTTCAGTCTGATCTGAACACATTTCGTTCTGACTACTGCTGCTTCTGCCCATTAAGGGCGACGACTTATTGCTGCTGGCTGTATGCGGCTGGCAGCATCTATTGGAATATTATGTCCGACACTATTGATACAAATACTGAAATCACATTTGATGATCTGGCGCTGGCCGAACCGATTGCCCGTGCCGTGAAAGAAAAAGGCTACACCAAGCCATCGCCAATTCAGGCGAAAGCCATCCCTGTTGTTCTGCAAGGCGGCGATCTTCTGGCCTCGGCCCAGACAGGTACAGGAAAAACGGCCGCCTTTACGCTGCCCGTGCTGCAACAGCTGCTCGATAAACCTCGCGCATCCGGTAACCGATGCAAAGCGCTGGTACTGACACCCACCCGCGAACTTGCTGCTCAGGTTCTCGAAAATGCCGAGATGTACAGCAAGCACACGAAAATCCGTTCAACCGTTGTATTTGGTGGCGTAAAAATTAACCCGCAGATGCAGAAGCTACGCAGCGGTACTGAAGTGTTGGTCGCAACGCCTGGGCGTCTGCTCGACCTGCATAGCCAGAACGCCATTAAGTTCGACGAACTCGATATTCTGGTTCTCGATGAAGCCGACCGCATGCTGGATATGGGCTTCATTCACGACATTAAGCGTGTTCTGAAAATCCTGCCAAAACAGCGTCAGAACCTGCTGTTTTCTGCGACTTTCTCTGATGAAATCCGTGAGCTTGCTCATGGTCTGCTGGATAACCCGGCCGAAGTTAGTGTGGCAAAAGAAAACACCACCAATACTCAGATTGAGCACAAACTGCATCCGGTCGATAAATCGGCAAAAACACGTTTGCTGAGCCACCTGACCCGTACCGAGAACTGGGAACAGGCACTGGTGTTTAGTCGCACTAAGCACGGTGCTAATAAACTGGTTCGACTGCTGGAAAAAGACGGCATTAAAGCCGCTGCCATTCATGGTAATAAAAGCCAGAATCAGCGCACTAAAGCTCTGGCCGACTTTAAAGATGGAAAAATCACGCTGCTTATTGCCACGGATATTGCCGCACGTGGTATCGATATCCACCAGCTTCCACAGGTCGTAAACTTTGACCTGCCGAATGTACCGGCCGACTATGTACACCGTATTGGTCGTACTGGCCGTGCGAGTATGACAGGCCATGCCATATCCCTGGTAAGTGCAGATGAAATCGATCAGCTGCAGGATATCGAACGACTGATCCAGAAGCATATCGATCGCGAAGAAGTGAAAGGCTTCAAACCACAGAACCCTCTGCCTGAATCGCGCAAGATTCTGCCTCTTAAAAGCAAGAAGCCCAAGAAACCTAAAAAGCCAAAAGAGCAGTCGCAGGCAAACCCGGGTAACGCCAACAATCGCTCAGGCGGTCACCGCAAGCCAGGCTCGGGAAGTAAGTCAGGTAAGCCAGCGCTGAATAAGTCTGCACACAGCGGTAAGACTGCCAGCACATCGCCTTATGGCGAAGCTAAGAAGCCGCAGATCAAGGTTCGCCGTAGCCAGCGCCAGAAGGCCGCCGAAGCCTGAGCTACAACTCTTAGCTGAGAACGAAATGAGCACCGGCCTTACCTACACTGTTCCGGCTGCGACTACCGAAGTGTATGTTTGGACGGCTGCTCAACCTGGAATGGGGACATACTCGCTTGAAGTGCGGATTCAGTAAGTAAGTCAGTGAGAACAAAAAAGTCCCCGTACCTGCTAGGGGCCGGGGACTTTCTAACGATAAATGACCACTCACGACGATGGGTAGCCTGATCTCTCTCACTACAAGACCTTAAATAACCCTGAAAAATATCATAACTTAGTTACCAGGATATCTGATGCAGTGAAGTTATGCGTCTGATGAGTCGTCAGGTAACTCAGCGTACTCCAGCGCCCTGTTAATATCACTAACCCAGCGATGTTGGCGCGACGTAAAAATACGCGCTGTCGGTGTTATATCGATCTCGCAATCCAGGCTACCTGCAGGCACCATCAACACACCTGGGATCTCGCTCCCCGGTACGGCAGAACCACAGTGCTTGCAGAAGCTTTTAGAGTGGCGACTGCCCGGAAGATTAAAAGTAGTCACGGCATTGAGACCACTGTTCCAATGCAATACTGCCGACTGAGAAAACAGATTAGCGGCATGAGCTGAGCCACTGTCTTTCTGACAATACGAGCAGTAGCACAGGTAAAAGCTGTCAAACTGCCCTTTGATCGAAAAAGTCACTGCACCACACAGGCAGGAGCCCTGATAGTCTGACATCCTTCTATCCTTAATTAAAAGCCGTAAATACTTACTAAGCACTACTTGCCGAAAGTACTGAGCGTTAGCAGATTAAACCCTTTGTAACCCTCCCCTAATTAGGACCACTCATTATTAGAGCATTTCCGGGGAGGTTGCTCTTTGTTCACGATACTCTACCGGTGTCAGATCACCGAGTGATTCGTGAGGTCGTTCTTCATTGTATTCCATCACCAAGCGACTGGTAATATCTCTTACTTCATCAAGATCACTGAACAGATAGTAATCCAATACCTCTGTTCTGTAAGTGCGGTTGAATCGCTCAATATAACCATTCTGTGTTGGTTTTCCAGGTTTGATAAATTCAAGCAGTACACCATGCTCTTCTGCCCATTCTGACAACACCAGAGCCGTAAACTCAGGCCCATTATCCATGCGAATCTGAGACGGATAGCCCCGCCATTCGGCTATACGTTCCAGTGTTCTGATAACACGCTTTGACGGTAAATTGAGATCAATTTCGATCCCCAGAGCTGCACGATTGAAGTCGTCTACCACATTAAACGTCCGGAACTTTCTTCCGCACTTCAGGGCATCACTCATGAAATCCATAGACCAGCTCTGGTTTTCTGAAGCAGGTACAGCCAATGGCTGCGGATAACGATTCGGCAGACGCTGCTTACCTTTTCGCTTCATGTTCGCTTAAGCTGAAGGTATACCCGGTACACCCGCTTATGGTTCCATTCATGTCCCAGGTTTCGGAGTTTGATGAATAGTTTGCGAAAACCATATCTGGGATACCGCTCAGCCATGCTTTGAAGTGCCTCAATTACTGCATCATCCCGATGTGGATCTGGACGATACTGGTAGGCACTGCGGGCTATGTTCAGTGCCTTACAGCTTCTGCGTTCGCTCAGTTGATATTCGTCCTTAAGAGCATCAACCAGAACACGCTTCTCAGCTGTTGTCAGAGCTTTTTTTTCGATAACATCCTTTAGTGCTCTGTTTTCCAATGCAAGATCAGCATACATGCGCTTAAGCTGTGATAGCTCCGCATCCATGTCTTTCATTCGTTTGATATCGGATGCTTCCATACCGCTGTATTTGCTTTTCCAGTTGTAATACGTTGCATCCGAGATGCCATATTCCCTGCAGACGTCTTTGACGGTTCTGCCTGCTTCTACAGCCTTCAGGATGGCGATGATCTGAGTTTCGGTATAACGGGATTTACGCATAAGATGATCTCCTGTTTGCGTTGATTATCCCGGACAACCTCTAATTTGGAATGGCCCAGTTTTTGGGGAGGGTTACAAGGCGTCGTCAGCTGATCCAGATACGAACCCAAGAATCCAATCGCAGTAAAGTAATGGGCAAGCAAATGGAACGGTCATACAACCGAATACTAAAAGCCCTTGAGAAAGAGATCCAATGGGTTGAGGACAGACTCTCCAAATCAGTTGAGGCTGAGCCCTCCTGGCTGGAGAGAAAAGAATTACTTGAAAGCGTGCCTGGTGTAGGCAAAGCCCTTATATGGACCTTACTCTCCGAGATGCCAGAACTTGGTACGTTGAACAACAAACAAATCAGTGCCCTTGCCAGTCTCGCTCCAATCAATCGCGACAGCGGGAAGTCGCAAGGGAAAAGACGCATTCAGGGTGGTCGATATAACGTCCGTACAACGCTTTATATGGCCACATTGAGCGCGACGCAATGCAACCCCATTATTGGTGACTTTTATCGCCACCTAGTTAAGCAGGGAAAGCACAAGAAAGTTGCCTTAACGGCCGCAATGAGGAAGTTTCTAACCATCCTGAATGCGATGATCCGGAATGGTCAGGAGTGGTCTTATGAATAATTATTTAGCTACGGTTGAACCACAGTCGCTTGTTATAAGCCATCAGATAGAGCTTCCCACTTTGTTACTCGCTCTCTGATTTTTTTCATTGCCACCTCTGCTAGTTCAGTGATTTTCTCTTGGTTGCTTTCCGCTTTCTCCCAATAGTCTAAGTGTCTTTCTCCGTCCGCTGGATCGTGATACTGATATTCGATTGACTCAGAACGGCTTTCCTTTTCAATCGAACGGATGGACTTATAAATATCCTCAGGGAAGAAAGGCCGCTTCTTTTCCCTTACTAGATACAATGCTCTCAGCGCTTCGTAGAAACGTGTAAGCCTTTCCTGCTTTATTTCATCATCTGTTTTATTCGGGTCTCTGAAATCCATAATGGGGCGCAAACTAATACTGGCATCTCTTACGTCGACAAGGAGCGAAGATAGCTCTGAAAGAACCTGATACTCTTTTTCATACCTAAAGCCATGCGTGTTAATTTGAGATGAAAGCTCAGCTCGAGCTGACTCTAATTGTGTGGCGTGATCCAGCTTTACTTTTTCGATCCTACTCGTAATTTCTCCAATATCTTCTTTTGTGGCTAAGTTTTTCCCTTTTTCCGAGCTGTATGAAAAAAGAAACTTTCTAAACAAAAAGATACTGCCGACCCCAAGCAAGATAAGAACCTGAAGACCTAAAATAATATTTTGCTCCACTGTTAATGGTTCCTCATTGCTTATAACGCCCGGCCTTGGGGCGCGTGCTTTTTGCGCGTCCCGCCACGCTTTTCAGTGGCCTCAACGGCCGCTTGTTAGTTGTCTTTGGCTTTAACAAAGTGACTTTCTTTTTCTGGGTCTAGCCACTCTCCTTCAGGAATGTATATTCCAAGAGCCATGCGGACGTGTTGTGCAGAGTATGAATTCAATATACCTTGATTTGCTAAGGTATGATCATGACCATTGTACAAGCCAATTAAGTTACTCGAAGCTTTAACTACATCAGATCTTTTGGGTAGTCCAAATATAAATGAGGTGACAGGGTAGACGGGGATCAAGCTCATTGCAGCATGTAATCGAGATGAGAGTTCTCGGAATTCTTTCAAAGCTTGATCTTGTGACTCATCTCCCAATGGCTTTGGGTTCGCATACAGGTTTGCATACAAAATTAACTTGTGAGATATGTCAGCGACAACCCTCTTCATAGAGTGTACAGGCTCGATAAAAAGTTTAATAACTACCTGACCGAGTACAAAAGTAAGTACACCAGCTAGTATCGTAAAAAATATCTCCACAGCTTCCTCCTTGGCAACTAACGCCGCATTCAGAGGCTTGTCCGCTGCAATGCTTTGTTAAGTGACGTTGCCTGCAATATTTTCAGCTGCCAAATCCAGGAGTTCTTGGTACTTTTGTAGAATTGTTTTTGTAGCGTCATCCGGACGCAATCGCAATATAAAATTTGCAACCGTAGCATTACTAACCGTATGACCCAACACTCTGCTTGCTAGAGCATCTAGCTGATGTTGCGTCGTGCTACTAAGATGCGCCGCAGCATTTCTGACAGTCTTCAAATCAGATAAATCTCTAGCAATAGATGAGATATTGGAAGAAAAAGGCTCTCCATTTTCTAAGTATAAATTAGCAAGCCTACGGACAATTTCGTGGTTAGCCCAATCAACATACTTTTGCGTTCCAATTAACATTTTTAAGGCATGATCTTTGTCAGCAGGCGTCACATGAGTCGTCACAGCAGTCCCATTTGTCGAGACTTCTCCGATAAGGTAACTAGCGAAAGATTCTTCGACAAACGACTCCCAGTAGATGAACATTTTTAAAAATGCAGAAGAAATAATAAATTCTTTCTGCGAGTCATCAAAAATATCATTTCCAGAAGAATCTGAATCACAAGCTTTCTGTATTATTGCATTGATCTGAGAAACACCAGATCTGAATTCTGCTATTGAATTTGACAGCGGCATCATTTACTCCGTTATCAGTTTTGCAATATATTCGCTTCTACGTATTCTAACGGCTGTGTCTGTTGTCGCCCTTCTGCAGTCCTCAAGAAACTGTCTTTCCTCGCCATTTAACCTATCCTTGTCATCTTCTTCGAAAATGTAATCAAGTCTTTCTAACTTTTGAGAGACCCTTGCATATCCCACTTGTTCAACGGGAATCCTATTGGCTTGTAGATTTGCTATCCCATATTCCAAGTGAAAGATGGATACAAAAAGAGAATAAAACACATGATTTCGTCGGAACTCTCTTTTTTTAAGGTTAGAATCAAAGAGCTCTATAATGATATTTATAATGTTCTGGAACTTCTCTTCAAGTTCCTCTGTATCGTGATCGAAGTTATCTTCATATGTTTCGTAAAACTTCTTAATCTGTTTTTTTGAGCGAATCCCTTCTATCATCGCAATAAGCAAATCCGCAGTCATTTGTACGTCATACATACGTAGAACATTTTGCTCGGAAATAATTTTGTTATTTATCCAGAATGCGTTGTTTAAATGAGCCAATCTATCTGCAGTAGTCTTAAAAGGTCCAAAGTGGTTGGCATTTAACTTTTCTTGCTCGTTCAATGTAACTGAATACGAATTCAATCTACTGAACACGTCCAAAACATCTGGGTCAGACATGTTAACTAACAAGTCAACCGATATTTCATAATTGAGTATTTGACTTTGGATGTCGTCATCTACCTCACTCAGCTGGCTAAAATAAAGCCCGCCATATGTTTTATTGTGTCGTTTGCTAATCATGAAACCATCTTTCATAAAAGACAGGATTGTGCGCAAACGTTGCTGCCCATCCACAACCTCTCGGATAGATTTTCTAGTTTGAGGGTTTAATTTTTGCCTAATAAATACTTTGGGTATTGGTTTTCCGCTGACAATCGTATCCATAAGATAAGATCTCGCCGTATCATTCCATACCGATCGCCTTTGGAACTTTGGCGACAACTCTAGCTGATCATTGTCAGACCACTCCAGGAAGTCATTAATACTGTATGTTCTAGAATCAAAATTTTTCATTATGCTTCCTGATGTTATTTAGAATTTCCACTTAACAGCTTATTAGTGTGCGTGCGCGTTTATCCTGGAACACGCTTTCGAGGTTTCCAGGGTAACTCTTTGACTCAATTGAAGAATCTTCCATAACTCAAATCTCCCTTCCAGAAAAACGCGCACGCCTGTTATTTCGATATTCGTGCGCACATAAACTTGTAAACCAAGTTTGTAAGTATCTGATTCGCTTGAGGATTACAGTACCCCCCACCGGCAAAACGTGCAAGCGCGAATGTAAAGCGTGCCAGTTTTGCTCGAAAAGTCCAAAATATACTGTTTGGATATCCACACTCTCTTTACATTCAGACGCCTCCGCAGGGCAGCACATAATCGACACATTTGATCATTCTGATGTTATCTTTGATCATTGCTCTTACAAGCACCCTTTGCCATGATCCAGACTCTTTAAGGTCTTTCTGTCAGGGTTTCTTATGTATCAGGATATCGAGTATCAGGTTAACGATCGCATCGCGGTTATTTCGATCAATCGCCCTAAGGTGTTGAACGCAATTCGTGTTCAGACCTATAAGGACATCATTGCTGCGCTGCAATCAGCAGATGCCGATGATGCTGTGTCTGTCATCGTGATGACGGGCGCAGAAGGTAAGTTTACAGCGGGCAATGATCTTCGTGATCTGCTGACCGACGGTGATCTCGAAGGTGTACGCGATGGTGTCGCCGGTATTTTCGATACCCTGGGTGGCCTGGAGAAGCCGCTGATTCTTGCGCAGGAAGGTGTTGCTGTCGGTATCGGTGCAAACCTGCTGTTGCACGCCGATCTGGCTTACGCTGGTAAGAGCATCCGCTACAGTCTGCCGTTTGCCAAAATTGGTGTTGCTGCGGAAGGCGGTTCTTCTGTGATGCTGGCTGAAGCGATCGGCCCTAAAAACGCGGCAGACCTGCTGCTTACCGGTCGCTTCTTCTCTGCCGCTGAAGCTGAGAAATGGGGCCTCCTGAATGCCGCAGTTGAGGATGGCAAAGCTCTTGAAACTGCGATGGCCACTGCTGCTGAGCTTCTGAAGAATCACCAGGGGTCACTGAAGGCAATCAAGGCGCTCGGCCGTGCAGAAGGACATCAAGAGCGTCTGAATACTGCAGTAAAAGCGGAGATGGATGCGTTCACTGATCTGCTGGCAACGCCAGAAACCCAGATGCGTATTCAACACGTTCTTAAGGGTGGTAAGTAAGCCACGCTTGTTGGTGATAGCCATGAAACAAAAAAGCCGCTCATTGAGCCACTGCTGTCCCACAGTTTTGG